>NZ_JAUSWX010000001.1:3963885-4268800 GCF_030815405.1 Agromyces albus
CTCGTGCTCGAACGCGTCAACGACGTGCCGACCGAAGAGCGGCCGCACCTCACGAGCCTCGGCCCGTGGCCCGATCATGCGCGCGTCGCGAGCGGGGCGGTCGTTTCGTCCGACCCCGCGGTGCCGGCAGTGGAGGCGACAACGCGATGACCGCGGTCATCCGGGTGGGCACCAGGGCGAGCGCCCTGGCGATGGCCCAGACACGCCAGATCGCCGATCGGCTTGCGAAGGCCACGGGCGCCGAGATCGAACTCGTGCCGGTCACGACCGAGGGCGACACCTCGCGGGCGTCGCTCTCGTCGCTCGGCGGCACCGGCGTCTTCGCCGCCGCCCTCCGCGAGGCGCTCATCGCCGGCGAGTGCGACGTCGTCGTGCACTCCCTGAAAGACCTCCCGACGGCCGACCACCCGCAGCTCCGGCTCGGTGCGGTGCCGAAGCGCGCCGACGCGCGCGACGCGCTCTGCGCGCGCGACGGGCTGACGCTCGAGACCCTCCCGGCCGGTGCGCGCATCGGCACGGGCTCGCCGCGGCGCATCGCCCAGCTCGCCGCCGCTCGGCCCGACGTGGTGGCCGTCGACATCCGCGGCAACATCGACACGCGCCTCGGCAAGGTCGAGACCGGTGAGCTCGACGCGGTCGTGCTCGCGGCCGCGGGGCTCGGCCGGCTCGGGCGCATGGAGGCCGTGACCGAGCTCTTCGAGCTCAGCGACTGGCCCACGGCGCCGGGGCAGGGCGCCCTTGCGATCGAGGTGCGCCGAGCGCGCGGAGATCGCCAGCTCGAACTCGCACTCGACTCGATCGACCACGGCACGAGCCGTGCCACGGTGCTCGCCGAACGGCTCGTGCTCGCGGGCCTCGAGGCGGGTTGCACCGCCCCGGTGGGTGCGACCGCGTTCGTCGATGGGGAACTTCTGTTCCTGACTGCGACGGTGTACAGTGCCGACGGGACGCGGCAGCTCACGAGCTCGCACGCGGCCACCCCCGACAGCCGCTCGGCCGCCGATCTGGCGGATGCGGCACGCGACGTCGCCGAACGGGCCGTCGCAGAACTCCTCGGCAACGGCGCCGCCGAACTCGCACCACCTGAGGAGTCGCAGTGAGCGAATTCGAGCCGATGACCGGCGCGATCAATCTGCCTTCTGGCGGGGGCAAGCCCCTGGCCGGATGGCGAGTACTCGTCCCGCGTGGCGGACCGTGGGGCGACGGGGTCGCAGCGGCGCTTCGTGCGCGCGGCGCAACACCCATCGTGGCCCCGCTCATCAATTTCGCGCCGACCGACGACCAGCCTGCCCTCGAGGCGGCGCTTGCGAAGCTCGCCGCCGGCGGCTTCGACTGGCTCACGGTCACGAGCGCGACGACGGTCGACGTGCTCTCGTCCTACGGCGCGGTCATCCCCGAAGAGACCAAGGTCGCCGCCGTCGGTGAGACCACGGCCGCCGCGCTCCTCGCCGCCGGCTACCACGTCGACATCGTGCCGGCCGAAGACAACTCGGCGCAGGGCCTGCTCGAGGAGTGGGAGGCCGCGACCGGCGGCGTCACCCCGCTGCGGATCCTGGCGCTCCGTTCGGCGATCGCGAAGCAAGTGCTCTCCCTCGGCCTGGCCCGCGCCGGGCACCACGTCGAGGCCGTCGTCGCCTACCGCACCGTGGGTGTGCCGGTGGCGTCGAAGGTTGCAGCCGACGTTCGGGCCGGCCGCGTGAACGCCGTGCTCGTGACCTCCGGCAGCGTGGCCGAGCAGGTGCAGCAGCAACTCGGGCCGATTCCCGAGTCGATCCTCGTCGCGGCGATCGGCCCGCAGACGCAGCGCGACGCCGCCGAGCTCGGCCTGCGCGTCGACGTCGTGGCGCGCGAGCGCACCGCCGAGTCCCTCATCGACGCCGTCGTGACGGCGGCGACGGCGAACGCCTGACCTGTCGCTCGACGCTCGGGTCGCCGGTGCCGCACCGTAGGCTTGGTCGTGTGAGTCCCACGCCCGCTCCCCGCGACCGTCCGCGCCGTCTCCGCGCGACCCCCGCCATGCGGCGGCTCGTCTCCGAGACCCGGCTCGACCCCGCCGACCTCGTGCTCCCGATCTTCCTGCGCGAGGGCGCTGTGGCACCCCTGCCGATCGCCTCGATGCCGGGGGTCGTGCAGCACAGCCTCGAGAGCCTGCCGGGAGCGGTGACGGATGCCGCGGCGGCTGGACTCGGCGGTGTCATGCTCTTCGGCGTGCCCGAGCAGCGCGACGCCCGCGGCTCGGGCGCGACCGACCCCGAGGGCATCCTGAACCTCGCCACGCGAGTCGCCGCCGATGCGGCCGACGGGGCCCTCGTCGTGCAGACCGATCTCTGCCTCGACGAGTTCACCGATCACGGCCACTGCGGCGTGCTCGACATGCTCGGGCGGGTCGACAACGACGCCACGCTCGAGCGCTACCAGGAGATGGCGGTCGTGCAGGCGGCATCCGGATCCCAGCTCCTCGGCCTCTCGGGCATGATGGACGGCCAGGTCGCCGCGGTGCGCGAGGCGCTCGACGGCAGCGGGTTCGCCAACACGCCGATCCTCGCCTACTCGGCCAAGTACGCGTCGGCGTTCTACGGCCCGTTCCGCGACGCGATCGAGTCGACGCTCGAGGGCGACCGCCGCACCTACCAGCTCGACCCCGGTAACCGCCGTGAGGGGTTGCGTGAGGCGCTCATCGATATCGACGAGGGCGCCGACATCGTCATGGTCAAGCCCGCCGGCAGCTACCTCGACGTGCTCGCCGACATCTCGGCCGCGAGCGTCGTGCCCGTCTGGGCGTACCAGGTGTCGGGCGAGTACGCGATGGTCGAGGCCGCCGCAGCGCACGGCTGGATCGACCGCAAGCGCGCCGTGATCGAGACCGTGCGCGGCATCCGTCGCGCCGGCGCCGACGCCGTGCTCACGTACTGGGCCCTCGAACTGGCCGACTGGATCCGGAAGGGAGACCTCGCGTGAGCGACAGCGGTTTCGATACGCCTGCTTCGCTGGCTCCTCAGCCGCCGGATGTGACGAACGCCGGGCTCTTCGCCCGCGCCCAGGCCGCGATCCCCGGTGGCGTCAACTCGCCCGTGCGGGCGTTCCGCTCGGTCGGCGGCACGCCGCGCTTCCTCGTCTCGGCGCGTGGCCCCTACGTCACCGACGCCGAGGGCCGCGAGTACGTCGACCTCGTCGCCGGCTGGGGCCCCGCGATCCTCGGGCACGCCGACCCCAGGGTCGTCGAGGCGGTGACGGATGCCGCGGCGCGCGGTCTCTCGTTCGGCTCCTCCACGCCCGCCGAGACCGAACTCGCCGAGCTCGTCGAGGAGCGCATCGCTCCCGTCGAGAAACTCCGCCTCGTCTCGACGGGCACCGAGGCGACGATGAGCGCCATCCGCCTCGCTCGCGGATTCACCGGCCGCGACCTGCTCGTGAAGTTCTCCGGTCACTACCACGGCCACTCCGACGGCCTGCTCGCCGAGGCCGGCTCGGGCCTCGCGACCTTCGCGCTGCCCGGCTCGGCCGGAGTGCCCCGCGAGATCGCCGCGCTCACCCTCGTCGTGCCCTATAACGACCTCGACGCCCTGCGCGCCGTCTTCGCCGAGCACGGCGACCGCATCGCCGCCGTCATCACCGAAGCCGCTGCCGCGAACATGGGCGTCGTGCCGCCGCTTCCCGGCTTCAACCGCGCGCTCGTCGAGCTCGCCCATGCGCACGGCGCGCTCGTCATCTCCGACGAGGTGCTCACGGGCTTCCGCGTCTCGGCCGCCGGCTGGTGGGGCCTCGAGAACGGCACCGAATCCGCCTACACCCCCGACCTCCTGACCTTCGGCAAGGTCATCGGCGGCGGTATGCCCGTCGCGGCACTCGGCGGCCGCACCGAGATCATGGATCAGCTCGCGCCGCTCGGCCCGGTCTACCAAGCCGGCACCCTCTCGGGCAACCCCGTCGCGGTCGCGGCGGGCATCGCAACACTCAGGGCAGCGGATGCCGCGGTGTACGAGCATCTCGACGCGACGGCTGCGACCATCAGCGACGCCGTCTCCGCGGCGCTCACCGCAGAAGGCGTCGCGCACCGCGCGCAGCACGCCGGCAACCTCTTCAGCTTCGTGTTCGGAGAGGCGGTTGCCGGGGGAGTGCACGACTACGCCGGAGTGCTGCGCCAGGAGTCCTGGCGCTACTCCCCATTCTTCCACGCGATGCTCGAGGCGGGGGTCTCCCTGCCGCCGAGCGTGTTCGAGGCGTGGTTCGTCACGGCAGCGCACGACGAGGCCGCGATCGGCCGCGTGCTCGACGCGCTGCCGGGGGCGGCTCGCGCCGCGGCATCCGCTCGCTCTGCCTGATCGGGCCTGCGGCATCCGCTCATTGGAAGTAACCAGTTGAGATGGTGCCGCGAGGAATCGTGCATGAATCGTTTGCGGGTTTGTCGGGCATCGACACCACGGCGGGCCGTCGACTCGGGCAGGATGGAACCATGGCCCACCTCCGCGTGCACACCGACCGGATCGAGGTTCACCTCACTCCGGCCGAGAAGTCGCTCGCGCTGCGCGCCGATGACATCGTGGTGCAGCGTGACGACATCAAGTCGGCCACGATCACCGACGACCCGTGGATCTGGATCCGCGGCATCCGCGTGCGCGGCTCGGCGATTCCGCTCGTCGTCGCGGTGGGTGTCTGGAAATACCACGGCGGCAGCGATTTCGTGATCGCCAAGGGCAAGCGGCCCGCCGTCGTCATCGAGCTCGCCGCAGGCGAGTTCACGCGGCTCATCGTGAGCACCAATCACGCCGGTGCGCTCATCGACCGGCTGAAGCTCAACTCGCCGCCGTCGGCAGCACCCGCCGCCGAATCCGACGCCGAATCCGACTGAGCCGGCGCGTCGGCGCCCGCACGGCGGCCATCCGGCTCAGGCGAAGAGGAACAGCACGAAGCCGATGAGCGGCAGCGTGCCCTGGATGAGCGCGGGCTTCAGGTAGCCGCGCCCGGTCGTGATGAGCACCGCAGCGGCGAGCACCATGCACCCTGTCGTGAAGAGCACGAGCGCTTTCCCGACCGAGTCGGCTCCCGTCCAGAACAGGATGAGGCCGAGGGCCGCGCCGAGTCCGAGGAACAGGTTGTAGAAGCCCTGGTTGTAGGCCATGGGCTTCGTCACATCGGCGCTCGCCTGGTCGGCGACGCCGAACCGCTTCCACGTGGCGGGCTTCGCCCACAGCACGCTCTCGAGCAGGAAGATGTAGCCGTGCAGGAGCGCGGCGAGGGCGACGATGATGCTCGCGATGACGGCCATGCCGCGATCGTACGAGCGGCCCGATGCACTACTCCGGAGATACCGTGTGACACGCCGCGCGACTCGGTCGGCTCGCCGGCGCATCGGTGCGCGTCTCCGGAGTTGTGACGTCATCCGACGATCACGCCGCGAATCGCCGCGCGGCCGCCACGGTCGCGTCGATCGCCGTGCGGCGCGTGCCCTCGACATCGGCATTGACGACGGTCGGCCCGTACCGCACCTCGTGCACGTCGGCGATGCCGATGAACTCCAGCCAATCGCGGAAGAAGGTGGTCGTGAAGTCGGCGCCGAACGACGGAGGCCGCCCGTCGGCGTACACGCCGCTCGTGTAGACCACGAACGCCCGCTTTCCCTGCAGGAGGCCGCGGTAGCCGCGGTCGGGATCGAAGGCGAAGGTCCAGCCGGGCTGGGTGATCACGTCGACGAGCTGCTTCAGGGCGTACGGTACGCCGGCGTTCCAGAAGGGCACGTTGAAGACGTAGACGTCGGCCGCGGCGAACCGATCGAACACGGCGCGTGCATCCTCCCACGCACGGCGTTCCGCGACCGTCTGGTCCTGCCTGGCGAAGACCGCCATCTTCGCACCTGCAGCTACGGTGCCGAACTCTGGAAGCGATCCGTCGAAGACATCGAGCCGGTCGACGGTCAGGCCGTCGTCGGCCTCCTCGAGCTCGGTGATGAAGCGGGTGGCCAGCTCGAGCGAGCGGCTCGCGTCGCCACGGGCGGATGCGTTGACGTGCAGCAGGTGGGTCATGGGTTCCTTCGGCTGAGGGATGTCGGGCAGTCGGGCCGCGAGGCCGGAATGGATGTGGCTGCGCGGCGGTTTCGATACTCACAGCGCTGCGGCATCCGGAACAGCAGGCACTTCGAAGTGCCGTGGGGTGGTGAAGGTGCCGACCCCGACCGAGATCATGGAGGACGAGTGACCCTCACCGCCGACCAGAGGCGCGCCGTCGCGAAAGACGCCTACGCCGACTACCTGGCCGAGTGTCCCTCGCGCCAGGTGCTCGAGATCCTCGCCACGAAGTGGACGACGCTCGTGCTGCTCCAACTGTCGGAACAGCCGCTGCGCCACTCCGAGCTGCGCGCACGGATACCCGGTGCCAGCCAGAAGATGCTCACCGAGACGCTGCGGCTGCTCGAGCGCGACGGCATCGTCGGTCGCGAGGTGAAGCAGGTGTTCCCGGCGCACGTCGAGTACTCGCTCAGCGCGCTGGGCGAGAGCCTGATGCCGATCGTGTGGCACATGAAGGACTGGGCCGACGCGAACATGGCCGAGGTGAAGCACCGCCGGATGATCAGCGCCTCATGAGCTCCGCTCGACCGTGACGGGCAGGCCGAGGAATCGTTCGAGCTCGGCGACGGATGCCGCGAGCGAGCGCTCCTCGGCAGGCGAGAACGTGCGCCATGGCACGATGCGCACCACCGCACGCTTCGCGTTCACGACCGGCGCCCACCGGCCGCACATGACCCCGCCGATCATGAGCGCGTGCAGCGGGAACTCCGCGCCCACGGGGGCCGGGCGCTCCGGCGACTGGAGGTACGCGCGTGGCGCCGCGTAACCCATGATGTATTCGTCGTAGGCCTGCAGCAGGTCGACGCGGTCGGTGTCGCTCTCGGTCGCCGAGGCTGCCGCCGCGGCATCCGGCACCGCCGAGGCATCCAGCCAGTGGGTCTCACCGTCGACCTCGACCGTCGTGATGCGACCGTCGCTCCGGTCGGCGGCGTCGGCGAACGCCTGTCGTGCGTCGCCGAGCGTGAAGCCCGACCAGGCCGCGAAGTCGCGCTCGTTCGCCGGTCCGCGTGAGCCGATGAAGCGCTCGGCGAGCTCGGCGAGCGCCTCGTCGCGCGGCTTCGGCGCCGAGGCCGGCACTCGCTCGTCGAACGCCGCGTAGGTGCGCTGCCTGCCGACGTTCGCGCCGCTGATCGCCACGCGTTCGAGCTCGGCGAGCATGAGCAGGTAGCCGAAGGCGAGGCCCGCCATGGGCGACCCGGCCTCGTCGAGCGCCGCCGTCAGTTGCGCCCGGGTGCGGTGTCCGCCTTCGAGGGCGCGCGCCACGACGTCGAGGCCGCGAGCGGCCGCTTCACCCTCGAGACCGACACGGCGGTAGTACGTCGCGTTCAGCCGATGCACGCGCTCTGCCGAGAGCTCGAGCAACCACCTGGCATCCGAGGGGCTCACGAAATGCCACGTCGGGCGCAGCACGTGCGTGCGCAGGATCTCGCCGCGGTCGATCGAGGCGGCGACGGATGCCGCGTCGGGGCGGTGCTCGGAGCGCACGCGCGCTGCGAGGCCCCACTGGGCCGGCACGAACTCCTGCGACTGCACGGCGACGAAACGCTCGACGACCTCGGGCGCCGAGGCGGCAACCGGCTCGCGCACTCCTTGCACGCGGAGCCGCAGCTGCCGGAGCGTTGCCAGATCCACGCCTACGACACGTCCCCTCGCCAGGTGGTCGCCGCCCCGATGAACGTCGCGACGACGGCGATGCCGAGCAGTACGAGACCGCCCTGCCACCACTCGAGCGTCGCCGCGGTGCCGAGCGAGGCGATGTTGTAGAACGACGCCCCGACGAGGGCGTCGCTGGCGGCACCCGGCAGGAACTTGCCGATGTTCGCGGTGACGTCGTTGAGCGAGGCCGTGAACCGCAGGATCGGCTCGACGAACTGGGTGAACGCGATGACGATGACGATCGCGGCGACCTGGTTGGGCACGAGCGCGCCGAGCCCGACGCCGATCGCACCCCAGAGCGCCATCGCGAGTACGCCGCGTCCGATGAGCGCCCACGTGTCGGCGTCGTCGAGACCCGTGTCGAGGCCGAAGCCAGCGAGGGCCGCGGCCCCGGTGCCGACCGAGACGGCGAACGCGATCACGCCGAGCCCTGCACCCATCGCGAGCTGCGAGAGGAACTTCGCGGTGAGCACGGTGGTGCGGTGCGGCTCGGCGAGGAACGTGGGCGTGAGGGTCTTGTGCCGGAACTCGCCCGTGACGGCGAGGGCGCCGAGGAGCACCGGGAAGACGTAGCCGATCGACGTTGCGAAGCTGTAGACGAGCGGGGCGATGTCGAGTCCCGACGGGATGGTGGTGCCGCCGCCGGCGGAGGCCGCGGCATCCGGATTCTCACTCGCCCAGCCGAGGAAGGCGCCGAACCCGCCCGACATGAGGGCCACATAGCCGGCGAGCAGGAGGGCGAGCAGCCACCACATGCGAGTGGTGAAGACCTTCTGGAACTCTGAGGCGATCGCGCGGAGGAACGGCATCTACTGTTCACCCCCGCCGACGAGCGAGAGGAACGACTCTTCGAGCCCCGATTTCAACCGGTGCAGGGTGTTCAGCTCGACGCCGCCGAGGAACGCCGCGTGGCCGACGCGGCCTGGGTCGGGCTCGTTGACGATGAAGCCGTTGCGACCCTCGGTGTACTCGAGGCCGGCTTCGTCGAGCGCGGCGGAGAGCGCCTCCCGGTCGGGCGAGTCGGCGATCGTGCGCGGTGCCGCGGCGAGTTCGAGGCTCACGAGCGTGCCACTCTTCACGAGGCGGCCCTTCGAGATGATGATGACCTCGTCGACGCTCTGCTGCACCTCGCTCAGGAGGTGCGAGCTCACGAGCACCGTGCGGCCCTCGTGGGCGAGGTTCTGCAGGAAGCCGCGGATCCACTTGATGCCCTCGGGGTCGAGGCCGTTGATCGGCTCGTCGAGCACGAACACGCCAGGGTCGCCGAGCAGCGTGTACGCGAGCGCGAGTCGCTGGCGCATGCCGAGCGAGTAGCCACCGACCCGCCGGTCGGCGAACTCGGTCATGCCCACTTGCTCGAGCACCACCGGAACTCTCGCATTGGAGAGGCCCGTTGCAGTCGCGTAGACCTTGAGGTGATCGCGAGCCGTGCGCCCCGGATGGAAGTTCGCGTCGAGCGCGGCGCCGACCGTCTCGAGCGGCCGCGGCAGTGCCGAATAGGGCGTGCCGCCGAACGTCGCGGTGCCGGCGCTCGGATGCACGAGCCCGAGCAGCACGCGCAGCGTCGTGGTCTTGCCGGCGCCGTTCGGGCCGAGGAAACCGGTGACCCGGCCGGGTTGCACCGTGAACGTCAGGTCGTCGACCGCGACGACGTGCCCGAAGTGCTTGCTGAGACCGGTGATCTCGATGGGGATGCCGCTCTGCATGCGCTCTCCTCCTGTTGGGGGCGAGCATGGCCGCGCTGGTCGCACCCCCGCACGACCCGACGGCCGGAACCGCCATACGGCTCACCCTAGCGACCGCGGCCGGTTCGGGGCATCCCTCGCGCGGGGGATTCGCGCATGGGCCCAGATGGGTGGGCCCGTTGGGCGGCCAGGGCGTGCTCCTTTGCAGAACGCACTTGACCCTCGGGCCGCCCGAGGTCCCAAGATTGCCTTTGTGAGCGAATTGGACGCAATCGGGAAGTTCGGCAGACTTGCGGGACTCTCCATCCACACCTTGAGGCACTACGACGACATCGGTCTACTGGTGCCCGCGGATGTGAGCGACGGCGGGCAGCGGAGGTATGACCGCAGCCAACTCGAACGAGCGCGACGAATCCGCGCCCTTCGCTGGACCGGGCTTCCCCTCGACGAGATCGCGGTGGTGCTCGACGGCGGAGGCTCCGCCAGGGACGCCCTCGATCGACACCGAGATGCTCTCCGCCGTCGACAGAGCCGCGACGGCGATGCGATTCAACAAATCACCCGAATGATGGAGGGAAAACCCATGAACAGCACGCTCAACACCGCTCGACCTGTCCAGATCAAGCTGCTCGTCCGGGACGTGGACGAGGCTGCCGCCTTCTACGCCGACGCGTTCGGCTTCGATTGGCGGACCACGCAGAGAACTGACGACGAGGACTTCAACGGCTTCGTCTTCGGTTCCTGGGACCACCCCGACTTCTTCCTGATCCACCTCCAGACGGCGGACCAGCTCGGTGCCGTGGGACCCGCGACGTTCGGCATCACCGTCGACGATCTCGACGCTGCGCACGCGCGGGCGATCTCGGCGGGCGCCGAGGAGGTCCGCCCGCCACACGATCTTCAGGGCATGCCGCGATCGTCCGTGGTCAAGGACCCGGATGGGAACGTCGCGTGGCTCTATCAGGCGTAGGGCGAGTCTCGTGAACATTTGCTCCGGGTTCGCATCATGACGGCGTTAAGGTAGGTGCGATCGGGGCGCCGATGGGAAATGGCGCCGGCAATCGTCTGAGTACGGTCCGGTGAACGCGGGGCGCGCATCAAGGGAGAGCAACGAGATGAGACCACTTCGATACTCGATCAACGTCACGCTCGACGGCTGCTGCCATCACGAGGCAGGGCTCCCCCCGGACGAGGAGTCGATGCGCTACTGGACCGCTGAGATGGAGCGAGCCGATGCCCTGCTATTCGGCCGGGTGACCTACGAGATGATGGAGTCGGCGTGGCGGAAGCCGGCCACGGGCACGTGGCCTGACTGGATGGATGAGTGGGAGATCCCGTTCGCCGAGACCATCGACCGGGCGAAGAAGTACGTCGTGTCGAGCACGCTGAGCGGGGTCGATTGGAATGCCGAGCTGGTGCGAGGTGACTTGGGACCAGCGGTTCAACGGCTCAAGCAGGAGTCAGGCGAGGGCCTGTGGGTGGGTGGCGTGACGCTCCCCCTGGCGTTGGCAGATCTGGGACTGATCGACGAGTACGAGTTCGTTGTGCAGCCGGTCCTTGCCGGACACGGGCCGACGTTGCTCGCCGGCCTGCGCGAGCGCATCCAGCTCGAGCTCGTGGACCGCAATGAGTTCCGGTCGGGCGCGGTCGCCGTGCGATACCGGCCCACGCGAGTTACGGCTGCTGTGCTGCCCTAGTTGAGCGCGCGGATGCCGCTGGGCAGCACGCCCCCGGCATAGAGTTCGGCCGCGAGGTCCTGCAGGGCACCGAGCGCGACACGCTGCGTGGTGGGGCCGTACGACAACCGGGCGATGCCGAGCTCGGCGAGCCTCGCGGGAGTCGGGACGCCGGGCAGGCCGATGAGGCTCACTCGGTACGCACCGATGCCGTCGACGAGTTCGACCACCTCGTCTTCGCCGAAGATGCCGGGAACGAACACGCACGTCGCGCCCGCGTCGAGATAGGCGCGGCCGCGCTCGATCGCGTCGGCGATCCACACGTCTCGGGGGCGGTCACTGCCGCGGAGGAACGCGTCGGTGCGAGCGTTCAGTGCGAAGGGCACGCCCTCGGCGTCGGCGGCGGCGACCGCTCCCTCGACGGCGGCGACCGACTCGGCGAGCGGCTTGAGCTCGTCTTCGAGGTTCGCTCCCGCGATGCCCTCGCCGATCGCGCGGCGCACAGTCTCGGCGGGGTCGCCGTAGCCGGCTTCGAGGTCGGCGCTCACGGGCACGTCGACGGCCCGGGCGATGCGGCCCGCCATGTCGAGCATGATTTCGACCGGGATCTGTTCGCCGTCGGGGTAGCCGAACGTCGACGCGATCGAGTGGCTCGCCGTGGCGAGAGCGCGGGTCTCGGGGAGGCTGGCGACGGCTTTCGCGCTCACGACGTCCCACACGTTCACCACCTGGAGGAGCTCGGGGGCGGTGTGCAGGCGGCGAAGTTCGGCGGCGGTATCGGCGAGAGTCATCCGTTCAGCCTATGGGCGCTCAGCCGATGATTCACTCGACCTCTGGGCTTTCAGCCTTGACTCTCAGCCGAGCACGTCAGCGAGGCCGGCCAGGAGCCGCTCGACGTCGTCGTCGTCGCTGTAGGGCGCGAGTCCCATGCGCAGGCCGCCGCCATCGCCGAGCCCGAGGTGCCGCGAAGCCTCGAGCGCGTAGAAGTTGCCGCTCGGTGCGAGCACCTGCCGCGAGGCGAGCGCCGTCGTGAGAGCGGATGCCGCGTGGCCGTCGAACGTCGCGAGCAGCGTGGGCGTGCGGCGCGCCGCCCGCGACCAGGTCGTCGCGCCGGGCAGCGCCGAGATGCCCGCCTCGAGCCGTTCGAGCAGCGCGGACTCGTGCTCGCGCAGCGCCCCGTATGACGCGGCGAGGCGGTCGCGGCGGGAGCTCGCGGCATCCGTCGTCTCGGGGTCGAGGGAAGCGAGCACGTCGACGGCCGCCGTGACGCCCGCGAGCTGTTCGTAGGGGAGGGTGCCGAACTCGAATCGCTCGGGCACGACGTTCGTGGCCGGCAGCAGCTTGTCGGGTGAGATCGTGTCGAGCAGCTCGGGCCGGGCGGCGAGCACACCGCAATGCGGGCCGAGGAACTTGTAAGGCGAGCACGTGAAGAAGTCGGCGCCGAGCGCGGTGACGTCGGGCAGCTCATGTGCCGCATAGTGCACGCCGTCGACGAAGAGCAACGCCTCGGCGTCGTGCACCGCGGCCGCGATCGCGGGGATGTCGGGCATCGTGCCGATGAGGTTCGAGGCCGCCGTCACCGCGACCAAGCGAGTGCGATCGGAGAGTGCCGCCGTCACGGCATCCGTCGACAGCTCGCCCGTCGCCGGGTCGAAGTCGACCCAGCGCACCCTCGCCCCGGCCCGCTCGGCCGCGTGCACCCACGGCCGGATGTTCGCGTCGTGGTCGAGCCGCGTGACGACGACCTCGTCGCCCGGCCCCCACTCCCGCGAGAGGTGCCTGGAGAAGTCGTAGGTGAGCTGCGTGGCGCTGCGCCCGTGCACGATTCCGCGCGGGTGGCCGTTCACGAGGTCGGCCATCGCGAGCCGGAACCCGTGCACCGCCGCCTCGGCCCGCTCCTCGGACTCGCCGATCGTGCCTCGGTTCGAGAGCGGACCGGTGAGCACGGATGCCACGGCGTCGCCCACCAGCCGCGGAGTCTGCGTGCCGCCCGGTCCGTCGAAGTGCGCCCACCCGCTCTCGAGCGAGGGGAACTCCGAACGGATGCGCGACACGTCGTAGGCCATGCGGACGAGCCTAGAACAGGCGCCGGTTGCGTCGGAGGCCTCGGGTGCGAATGGGTGAGCGATAGCATGCAGACATGGGCGAGCCGGGCGCCGACACATCCGAGCCGCCGCCACCGCGGCGACTCTCGATCAACGCCGCCCTCGACGGATTCTTCTTCGTCTATGCCGGGCTCGCGGCGGTCTGGCTCGCTTGGCTCGTGCTCAGCGAGACGTTCGCGTTCGGCTGGTTCGGCATCGCGTTCTTCGTCGTGTTCTGGCTCGTGCTCGCCTACCTCGTGCTGCCGCGCCTGCACCGCATCCTCACGGCGATCTACGTGCCCGACTACTTCATCGGCCGGGCACGAACGAGCGACGGCCTGCTCGGCGATCCGGTGAACCTCGCGCTCGACGGCGACGAGGCATCCGTGCACGCCGCGATGCGGGCCGCCGCCTGGACTCGCGCCGACGACGTGACCCTCGCCTCGAGCTGGCGCATCGTAACCTCGACGATCACGCGCCGCAGCTACGACGAGGCGCCCGTGAGCCCGCTCTTCCTCTTCGGCCGACAGCAGGACTTCGCGTACCAGCAGGAGGTGCTGGGCAATCCCGCCAAGCGCCATCACGTGCGCTTCTGGCGCACCCCCGACGGCTGGCTCCTGCCGGGCGGGCGCAGGGTGGACTGGCTCGCGGCAGGCACGTTCGACCGCGCCGTCGGGTTCTCGCTCTTCACGCTGCAGGTCACGCACAAGATCGACGCCGACATCGACGTCGAGCGCGACCACATCGTGAGCACCGTGCTCGGCGCGAACCCCGACGCGCGCGTCGTCATCCTGCGTGACTTCTCGACCGGCTATCACTCGCGCAACGGCGGCGGCGACTCCGTGCGCACCGACGGCGACCTGCCGGTGCTCGACGTGAGTGACGTGCGTGAGTCGGGCGCCGTGGGCGCCGCTGCGATCGAGGCGTCGGATGAGTCGGATGCATCGGATGCCGCTCCTGAGCGCGTTCGCGTGGTGCCGGGGGTGAAGACGTCATGAGCGTCGAGAAGCGTCCGGCCTTCGAGCCCCCTGCCGTGCTCTTGGAGCGCGAGACCCCGCCGCCGCAGATGCGCCGACCGATCGCCACGTCGTTCGGCGCGGTGCTCGTGGTGCTTCGCGCGCTCGCGGGCGTGGTGTGGCTCATCGCGCTCGCCCTGGAGTGGGACCGCGTGGTCACCGAGGACCTCGACATCGAGCTCGAGCCGGGTACCGATGAGACCGCGGCATCCGCTGTCATCCTCACCGTGGTGCTCATCATCGGCGCGGTCATCCTGCTGGCCGTGCTCGCCATGGCCCTGCTCGTCTATCGCGGGAGCAACTGGGCCCGCATCACCGTCATGGTGTTCGCGACGATCAGCATCACGGTCGCGGCGATCGACTACTTCAGCGACGACGCCGAGATCACGCTGCGAACGACGCTGATCACCCTCTCGCTCGACATCCTCGTGCTGCTCGCACTCTCGAGCCACAACGCTCGCGTCTACGCCCGCCGTCCCCGGCCCCGCCGCGGTGGTGAGTAGCCAGCGAGCTTCGCGGGCTACTCAACCACCGCGAGGGAGTGCTCGGAGCACGGCGCGGGGGCGCACGCCTTGCACGCGACGAGTTGGACGCGGCACGCGGCATCCGTGCAATCGAACGTTCGACCCGCAGGCGAACCGCAGATCTCGCAGCGGCCGATGATCGCGGCGTGATCGCTGAAGTCGACCGCGCCGCGCGCGTCGAAGACGTAGAGCGAGCCGTCCCAGAGGCCGTCGTCGCCGTAGCGCTCGCCGTAGCGCGCGATGCCGCCGTCGAGCTGGTACACCTCGCCGAAGCCGCGACTCGTCATGAGGCTCGAGAGCACTTCGCAGCGCACGCCGCCGGTGCAGTACGTGACGACGGGCTTGCCCTTCAGCTCGTCGTACTTGCCCGAATCGAGCTCGGCCACGAAGTCGCGAGTCGTCGCGACGTCGGGCACGACTGCCCCGCGGAATCGCCCGATCGCCGCCTCGAGCGCGTTGCGCCCGTCGAAGAAGACCACCTCGTCGCCGCGTGCGGCCACGAGCTCGTGCAGCGCCTCGGGCGAGAGCTTCGTGCCGCCGCCCACGACGCCGCCGTCGTCGACCTCGAGCTCGCCGGGTGCGCCGAAGCTCACGATCTCGTCGCGAACCTTCACGCTGAGCTTCGGGAAGTCGAGGCTGCCGCTCTCGCCATCGAGGCCGGTGCCGCCGCTCCACTTGAAGTCGATGTCCTTGAATGCGGGGTAGTCGCGCGTGCTGCGCACGTAGCGCTTGAGCGCGTCGAGCTCGCCGCCGAGGGTGCCGTTCAGGCCGTCCTTCGAGATGAGGATGCGGCCGCGCAGGCCGAGCGAGTCGGCGAGGTCACGCTGCCACAACCGGATGGCGTCGGGGTCGGCGAGCGGTGTGAAGACGTAGTAGAGGAGGATTTTGGCGACGGCCACCCGCAGATTTTACGGGCGCTCGCTGGGTGGTTGCTGTTGTGCGTGGAGCACGTCACCGTTCGCCGGGCAACGCCTGTCGCCCGGAAAAATGGGCGGCGTACGCTGGTCGCGAGAGATCTGCGCCTCTGCGGCGAGGTGCACCGTCGTGATGGCGTCCGACTCGAGGAGATCGAGATGTTCGACTACAACCCGTACGAGGCCCTGCAGGGGTTGAAGCCCCTTCCGACCTTCAGTCTCGTGAGCAGCGATGTGCGCGGCGACGGCGCCCTCGACCGAGCGCAACTCGGCTCGAGCCACGGCGGCCTCGATCGGTCACCGCAGCTCAGCTGGACGGGCTTCCCGGCGCAGACCAGAAGCTTCGCCGTCACGTGCTTCGACCCCGACGCCCCGAGCGCCTCGGGCTGGTGGCACTGGGCGGTCGTGAACCTCGCGGCGACCCAGACGAGCCTGCCGACGGATGCCGGCGCCGCGGGCGGCGAGAACCTCCCCGAGGGCGCCCTCATGCTGCCGAACGACGATCGCGAGCGCCGCTACTCGGGACCCACGCCGCCGCCCGGAACGGGAGTGCACCGCTACTTCTTCGTCGTGCACGCGCTCGACGTGCCGCACGTCGACGTGTCGACGGATGCCGCGCTCGCCGGCCTCGGTATGCAGCTCTTCTTCCACGGGCTCGGTCGAGGCATCCTCGTGGGCACCGCCTCCGGCGACTGAACCGCGCCGCCGGCAGGCGCCCGCACGCGCATCCCGGGTTCTCGGAGCCGGCACGCTGATCGAGCGCTCGGGTTGGCGAGACATCTATGCGACGACGAGTTGCTGAAGTAGACGGATCGTACCCTGCTGCTCGTCGAGTGCCTCCATGCGCGCCTGGACGGTCTCCAGGTGAGCGCGAAGGTAGTCGCTGACGCAAGCGTGCAGTCGTGCGCCGTCGTCCAGGAAGCAGGGGATGACCTGGGAGACGACGGCGAGGGGCAGTCCCGCGTTGAGGAGCAGTCGGATTCGACGCACGCTCTCGACATCGGCGGGTCGGAACCTGCGGTGCCCGGCGCTGGTGCGTACCGCGTTGAGGAGGTCATTCTGCTCGTAGTAGCGCAGCGCGCGGACGCTGACACCGGTGCGGTCGGAAAGCTCGCCGATGGGGATTGTGTCGTCGTACAGACCGGGCATCGTTGACTCCTTCGAGGCGATTTGCATGTGACGCTAGCGTCAGTTCCTACCGTGATGGTCATGACGACCATGACCGATGCAACATCCCTCGCTGACGACTTCTTCCTGCTTGGCGGCGACCTCCCCGTCCGCAGAATCGGCCTCGGCACCATGCGTCTCACCGACGCGACCGGTGACGGCACCCAGGCCGGTGCGCAGATCTGGCGTGCACCTGCGGACCCCTCCGAAGCGATCGCCCTGCTCCGTCGTGCCGTCGAGCTGGGTGTGCAGTTGATCGACACCGCGGACGCGTACGCGTTTGGCGAGAGCGAGGAGCTCGTTGCCGCGGCGCTGCACCCCTACCCGGAGGATCTGGTGATCGCGACCAAGGTAGGGAATGTGCGGCCCTCGCCGACGGAGTGGGTGCCGCTCGGGAACCCGGCATACCTCAAGCAGCAGGTCGAGCTGAGCCTGCGCCGGCTGCGCGTAGAGACGATCGACCTGCTCCAGCTGCATCGCCTAGACCCGGCCTACACGATTGCGGATCAGGTCGGCGCTCTCGCGGAGCTTCGCGAGCAGGGGAAGGTCCGGCACATCGGGCTCTCCGAGGTCACCATCGACGAGCTGAGCAAAGCTCGCCTCGCTACGCCGATCGCCGCGGTGCAGAACCACTACAACCTCTCGGCTCGGGACCACGACGCCGTGCTGGACTACTCGACCGGAGCGGGCATCGCCTTCATCCCGTTTTTCCCCCTCGCTATCGGCGACCTCGCCCGTCCTGGAGGCACGCTCGATGATGTCGCCGCCGAGCTCAAAGTCACCTCCTCCCAGGTCGCGTTGGCGTGGCTGCTTCAGCGCGCAACGAACGTCCTCCCGATCCCCGGCACGACTTCCATCGCCCACCTCGAACAGAACATCAGCGCGAGCCGCCTCAAGTTGACCGAGGAAAAGCTCCAGCGCATCAGCCCCACCGAGACAACCAAGCGTGGTCAGTGAACGCGCGCTCACCCGCTAGCGCCGACAGCACAACGTCCTGGCCTCGTACACCTAGTGTTTGTTGCCGCTGAACGCGAGCACGCCGCCGAGTCCGATCATCATGACGCCGCCCGTCGCGGCGAGGTGCGAGGCGCGTCTTGGCGAGCGGGCGAACCACGTGCGGGCCCCACTCGCGGCGAGGGCCCAGACCGAGTCGAAAAGGAGGGCGAGCACCACGAACACCACGCCGAGTTCGAACATCTGCAGGGGGATCGATCCGCCCCTGAAGTCGACGAATTGCGGCAGCACGGCCACGAAGAACGCGATGGTCTTGGGGTTCGTGACGCCGACGACGAAGCCCTCGCCGAGCTGGCGCCAGTGCGAGCGCGACGGGAGCTCGCCGTTCACGCCGGAAGCGGCATCCGCTCGGTGCCGGATCGCCTGGATGCCCAGGTAGACGAGGTAGAGCGCGCCGACGAACTTGATGATCGTGAAGATTACGACGGACTGCGCGACGACCACGCCGACGCCGAGCGCCACGGCAGCGATGAGCGGCAGCATTCCGATCGCATTGCCGAGCACGCTGAGCAGGCCGCCCAGTCGGCCGAGGGCGAGGGAGCGACCGATCACGAACAGCACGCTCGGGCCGGGGATCAGGATGAGCACGACGGATGCCAGGGCGAACGCCCAGAGGTTCTCGACGGGGACCATGGAGCGATGCTACCCCCGCGTCCGCCAGAGCCGGCCGGGTCACTCCTCGTCGGGCGGCGGAGAGATCGCGGCGCCGAGTCGCACGCGCGTGCCGAACGGATCGGTGACGAGCGACGTGCGTTCGCCCCACTCCTGGTCGACGGGCTCCTCGATCACCTCGGCGCCGCGGGCGGCGAGCGCGGCCGTGACGGCATCGACGTCGTCGACGTAGAACCAGAGCAGGATGTTCGACGGCGGCGTCACCGTCTCGGCGAAGCCGATGCCGATCGAGGAGGAACCGGCCTGCAGCGAGATGTACGCCGGCGGACCCTCGGGTGGAAACCGGTAGACGACCATGGCACCGAGCCCGTCGCGGTAGAAGCCGAGCGCGGCCTCCAGGTCGGGCACCTCGAGAATCGGAAACGCGGATTCGATCATGACCCCTCCTCGAAGGGGAGGCTACGCCGCCGGGCGGGATGCCGCTACGGTGTGACTCGTGAGCGACCATATCTCCACGAGCGTCGCCGACGGTGTCGGCCACGTCACGCTCGACCGGCCCCAGGCGCTCAACGCCCTGAGCTACGAGATGATCCGCACGCTCACCTCCGTATTCGAGGAATGGCGCAACGACTCCCAGGTAGAGCTCGTCGTGCTCGACGGCGCGGGCGAGCGCGGCTTCTCGGCCGGCGGCGACATCCGCGAGCTCTACGGCTACGCCACCGATGATCGGCACGAAGAGGCGCGCGCCTTCTTCCGGGCGGAGTACCGCCTCGACGCGATGATCGCCCGCTACCCGAAGCCGGTCGTCGCGATCATGGACGGCATCACGATGGGCGGCGGCATCGGCCTCGCCGGGCACGCGGCCATCCGCATCGTCACCGAGCGGTCGCGCGTGGCGATGCCCGAGACCCGCATCGGATTCACGCCCGACGTCGGCGGATCGTGGCTGCTCGGCAGGGCGCCCGGCGAGCTCGGCGTGCACGTCGGCCTCAACTCGCGCACGATGGACGCCGCCGACGCCCTGCACGCGGGATTCGCCGACGCGTTCGTGACCTCCGAACTCATCCCGCACCTCCTGCAGGCCCTCACCGAGCGCGCCGACCCGGGCAGCCCCTACGAGATCGTCATGCTCTTCGACGAGACGCCGGGCCCGTCGACGCTCGCCCTTTCACGCGACTGGGTCGACGCCTGCTACTCCGCGCCCACGGTCGCCGAGATCATCGAGCGCTTGCGCGCATTCTCCGAGGGCAGGGCGGATGCCGCGGGCCGCATCGGCAGCGCGCCCGCCGACGCCCTGCTGCGGCATCCGCTCGACCCTGCCGCCTCCGCATACGCCGCCGCTGCCGCCGACGAGCTCGAGACGCTCTCGCCCACCGCGCTCACGCTGACGCTCGAGTCGGTGCGCCGCGCCCGCACCCTGCCGCGCCTCGAAGACGCGCTCGAGCAGGAGTTCCGGCTCGTGTCGTGGTTCATGGAACAGCACGATCTGCGCGAGGGCATTCGCGCGCAGGTGATCGACAAGGACCGCTCGCCGAAGTGGCGTCCGGCGACCCTCGGCGAGGTCGATCGCGGGCTCGCGGCACGCGTGCTCGAGGAGCAGGTGCACGAGCCGGTCTGGCCGAGCTGACCCGCGCAAGCGCTGGGAGAACGTGTTCCACCGCGGCATCCGGCAGCCCAACCGCTAGCGTTGGACGGGTGAAGACCCACCATTTGCGCACACACCGGAGTGACGAGAACCTCGCTCGCGAGGGCCAGCTCGCCTGGCAGTTGGCCGGCGTCGCGGTCGATCCAGTCGAGCTCGACGACGGCGTCGTCGACATGGTCGTCAACCGGGTCATCGACAATGCTGCGGTCGCGGCGGCCTCCCTCGGGCGCGGGCCGGTGGTGTCGGCGCGGAGCCAGGCACTCGCCCACCCGGTTTCGATCGGGGGCGACGGCGCCACCGTCTTCGGCGCGGATGCCGCGCGCCGCACGTCTCCCGAGTGGGCGGCATGGGCGAACGGGGTCGCCGTGCGCGAGCTCGACTTCCACGACACGTTCCTCGCCGCCGAATACTCGCACCCCGGCGACAACATCCCGCCGATCGTCGCCGTCGCCCAGCACCTCGCCGCGAGCCGCGGGCTCAGCGGCCGTGACATCGTGCGGAGCATCGCCACCGGCTACGAGGTGCAGATCGACCTCGCGAAGGCGATCTCGCTGCACGAGCACAAGATCGACCACGTCGCGCACCTCGGTCCGTCGGCCGCCGCGGGCATCGGCACGCTCCTCGGCCTCGACCAGGAGACGATCTTCCAGGCGATCGGCCAGGCGCTGCACACCACCACGGCGACGCGCCAGTCCCGCAAGGGCGAGATCTCGACGTGGAAGGCGCACGCTCCAGCGTTCGCCGGAAAGATGGCCGTCGAAGCGGTCGATCGCGCGATGCGCGGGCAGACGAGCCCCGTGCCGATCTACGAGGGTGAAGACGGCGTGATCGCCTGGCTGCTCGGTGGCCCGGATGCCACGTACGAGGTGCCGCTGCCCGACGAGGGCGAGTCGAAGCGCGCCATCCTCGACTCGTACACGAAGGAGCACTCGGCGGAGTACCAGGCGCAAGCGTGGATCGACCTCGCGCGCAAGCTCCACGAGGAGTACCCGCTCATCCTCGACGACCCCGAACGCATCGAGTCGATCGTGCTGCACACCTCGCACCACACGCACTTCGTGATCGGCTCGGGAGCGAACGACCCGCAGAAGTACGACCCCGACGCCTCGCGCGAGACGCTCGACCACTCGATCCCCTACATCTTCGCGGTCGCCCTGCAGGACGGCGCATGGAACCACGCCGACTCCTACTCGCCCGAGCGGGCCCACCGCGCCGACACGGTCGAGCTGTGGAAGAAGGTCACGAGCGTCGAAGACGCCGAGTGGACGCGCCGCTACCACTCGCTCGACATGGCCGAGAAGGCGTTCGGCGGCCGGGTCGTCATCAAGCTCGCCGACGGCGGCGAGATCGTCGACGAGATCGCCGTCGCCGACGCGCACCCGCTGGGTGCCCGTCCGTTCGGTCGCGAGCAGTACGTGCAGAAGTTCCGCTCGCTCGCCGAGTGGGTGCTCGAGGAGGCAGAGATCGAGCGGTTCCTCGAGCTCGCGCAGCGCCTGCCCGAACTCGGCCCCGACGAACTCGGCGGCCTCACGATCACGGCGGCGCCCGGTGCGCTCGTCGGCATCGACATCCCGCAGGGCCTCTTCTAGCCCCGGCGGCCCCTTCGCCCGGCGCGGCTAGGGTGGATCGGAGGAGGCCCACCATGCTCTACGCCCAGACCCCGCCTGCCGAGAAGCGCCGGCTCTTCCGCGAACGGCTCGCGAGCGGCGAGGTCCTCCGGTTCCCGGGTGCGTTCAACCCGCTCTCCGCGCGGCTCATCGAGCAGAAGGGCTTCGAGGGCGTCTACATCTCGGGCGCCGTGCTCTCGGCCGACCTGGGGCTGCCCGACATCGGCCTCACGACGCTCACCGAGGTCGCGGGCCGGGGCAAGCAGATCGCCCGGATGACCGAACTGCCCGCGATCATCGACGCCGACACCGGGTTCGGCGAGCCGATGAACGTCGCTCGCACCGTGCAGGAGATGGAGGACGCGGGCCTCGCGGGCCTCCACATCGAAGACCAGGTCAACCCGAAGCGGTGCGGTCACCTCGACGGCAAGCAGGTCGTCGACGAGTCCACGGCCCTGCAGCGCATCCGTGCCGCCGTCGACGCCCGCCGCGACCCGAACTTCCTCATCATGGCGCGCACCGACATCCGTGCCGTCGATGGCCTTCCCGCCGCGGTCGACCGCGCGAAGAAGCTCGTCGATGCGGGCGCCGACGCGATCTTCCCCGAGGCGATGGCCTCGCTCGAGGAGTTCGCCGCGATCCGCGCCGCCGTCGACGTGCCGCTGCTCGCGAACATGACCGAGTTCGGCAAGAGCGACCTCTTCACGGTGCAGCAGCTGGCGGATGTCGGCATGAATCTCGTGATCTGGCCCGTGTCGCTGCTGCGGCTCGCGATGGGCGCCGCCGGGCGCGGACTCGACGAGCTCGAGGCATCCGGATCGCTGGGCGGCATGCTCGGCACCATGCAGCACCGCGCCGACCTCTACGAGCTCATCGACTACGAGGGCTACAACCGCTTCGACACCTCGATCTTCAACTTCCGCGTCGCTCGCTGACCGAGCAGGCGCGCGGCGGAGCGCGCCGTGGTCGTAGGCTGGGGGAGCGGTCGCGCCGCAGCGGCCGCATCGTCACGCGAGGAGCACGATGAGCGATCAGCAGGGGGCAGAGCCCGTCATCTACAAGGGCCTGGCTGGAGTGCCGGTCGACTACACGGCCGTGTCGATGGTCAACTCCGACACGAACTCGCTGCTCTACCGCGGGTACCCGGTGCAGGAGCTCGCGGCATCCGTCACCTTCGAAGAGGTCGCCTACCTGCTCTGGTACGGCGAGCTTCCCGATGACGAGCAGCTTGCCGCGTTCGAGGAGCTCGAGCGCTCGTACCGCGGCCTCGACCACGAGGTGAAGCGCATCATCGACGAGATCCCGCTCACGGCGCACCCGATGGACGTGGTGCGCACCGCCGTGAGCGTCATCGGCGCGAGCGACCCGAACACGCCCGACGAATCGCGCGAGGCCAGCCTCGACAAGTCGATCCGCCTGTTCGCGAAGCTCCCCTCGATCATCAGCTACGACCAGCGCCGCCGCCACGACCTCGAGTTCGTGGAACCCCGCGCCGACCTCGGCTATTCGGCGA
The DNA here is from genome assembly GCF_030815405.1 of Agromyces albus. Classification (NCBI taxonomy): domain Bacteria; kingdom Bacillati; phylum Actinomycetota; class Actinomycetes; order Micrococcales; family Microbacteriaceae; genus Agromyces; species Agromyces albus. The sequence continues at coordinate 3,987,061 of NZ_JAUSWX010000001.1, forward strand.
ACTTCCTCTGGCAGGCATTCGGCGAAGCTCCCGAGCTCGCGGTCGTCAACGCGTTCGACGTGTCGATGATCCTCTACGCCGAGCACTCCTTCAACGCCTCGACCTTCACGGCACGCGTCATCACGTCGACGCTCGCCGACCTGTACTCCGCGGTCACCGGTGCGATCGGCGCACTCAAGGGGGCGCTGCACGGCGGGGCGAACGAGGCGGTCATGCACGCATTCGGCGAGATCGGCACCGCCGACCGCACCGAGGCGTGGCTCGACGCCGCGCTCGCCGAGAAGCGCAAGATCATGGGCTTCGGGCACCGCGTCTACAAGAACGGCGACTCACGGGTGCCCACCATGCGCGACGCGATGGAGCGGATGCTCGAGCACTACGATCGCCGCGACCTGCTCGAGCTCTACGAGGCGCTCGAGAACGGCATGGCCGAGCGCAAGAACATCAAGCCGAACCTCGACTACCCCACCGGCCCGACCTACCACGTCATGGGCTTCGACACCGAGACGTTCACGCCGCTCTTCGTGGCGAGCCGCATCACGGGGTGGACGGCGCACATCATGGAGCAGGCGGCGTCGAACGCCCTCATCCGGCCGCTCTCCGTCTACAACGGCCCCGACGAACGGCACGTCCCGGCGAAGGGCTGAGCGGTGTCGCACATCTTCCTCGAGATGACGATGACGCTCGACGGCTTCACGGCCGCACCCGCGGTGAGCCTCGAGGATCCGCTCGGCGTGGGCGGCGAGCGCGTGCAGGAGTGGCTCGGTGGCAACTTCGTGGGCGCCTTCAGCGGCGGCGGCACCGAGGGGGCACCGGATGCCTCACCCGACGAGATCGACCGCAGCGTTGCCGCTCGCATGTTCGAATCGACCGGCGCGTTCGTGATCGGACGCCGCACGTTCGACGTCGGCGAGGGACCGTGGGGCGACGACCCGGTGTTCGAGGGTCGCCCGGTCTTCGTCGTGACGACCCGTGACCGCGAGCCGCTCGAGCGGGGCGGATCGCGCTACGAGTTCGTGACCGGCGGGGTCGCCGAGGCGGTGGCTCGGGCCGACGACGTGGCCAGCGCGGCATCCGTCTGCATCATGGGCGGAGCGGATGTCGCACGCCAGGCGCTCGCGCTCGGACTCGTCCACGAGGTGCGCCTCCACCTTGCGCCCGTGCTGCTGGGCGGCGGCTCGAGGCTGTTCCCCGATTCCTCTCCATACCGCATCGAGCTCGATCCGCTCGGGGTCCAGCAGGGTGCGCTCGCCACGCACTTGCGGTATCGGGTGCGTGCCGAGGTCGAACGGTAACTGCCAGCGGCGGTTACGACGGCTCTCGCGCGCCTGCGACGCCGGCGTTGAAGTCCTCGAGCACCCGGAGCGACGCCTTGACGGTCGCGGCGAGTATTGCTTCGCCCTTGGCGGCGGTTGCCGTGCTCGGGTCGCCGAACACGCCACTCTGCGAGAACGGGTGCAGTTGCATTGGGAGCGTACCGAAGTCGCTCGGGAACTCCGGGTACTCCGCGACATACCGCTCAGGCAGCACCTGTTCGGGCGCGATCGCGAGCATGATCGAGGTCTCGATCTCCTCGGCGTGGTTGAGGCCGGGCGCGGCGGGCGCGCTCTCGCGCAGCTCGTCGATGGCGGCATCCATGCCCGGGTAGTCGAGGGAAATGGCGGCGATCACGCCATCGGCGTTGAGGGCGCGCATCGCGGCGTGCAGCGGCATCCGGTTGCCCCAGTCGCCGTTGACGATGACGAAGCCGCGAGCACCGGATGCCGCGAGCGCACGTCCGAGGTCGACCGCGATCGCCGTCACCGTGGCCGGCGAGAGCGAGAGCGTGCCCGGGTAGCCCGCGTTGTTCCAGGTCTCCCCGTAGTGCACCGGCGGCAGGAGTACGGCGTCGAGGCGCTCGGCGAGGCGACGCGCCACCTCGGCGGCGGTGACCGTGTCGGTGCCGAGCGGCAGGTGCGGGCCGTGCTGCTCGAGCGCGCCGAACGGCAGGATCGCGAGGCCGGAGCCACCGGCACCGCCAGCGCCGCCGGCGAGGTGCGCCGCGACATCCGTCCACGACGCGTTCACGGCCTCGATCACGGCGCGTAGTCCTGGATCGCGCTGCCGTGGGACGTGTCGGTGAGCTCGGGGATGCGCCGGTTCAGCTCCTCGATGGCCGCGCTCACGTCGATCGTCGTGAGCCGCCCGTTCTCGACGACGACCCGGCCGTCGACGAGCACCGTGCGCACATCGCTCGACTTGACACTCAGGACGAGCGCTGCCGCGAGGTCGTGCATCGGCTGCATGTGGGGGCCCATGGTGTCCATGAGCACGATGTCGGCGCGGTATCCGGGGCGCAGCTGTCCGAGCCGGTCGCCCAGGCCGAACGCGTCGGCGCTCTGCCGCGTGGCGAGGTCGAGGGCATGTTGCGAGGTGAGCCACGTCGCGTCGCTGTGCACGTCCTTCTGCACGAGCGAGAGGAACCGCATGCTTTCGAGCACGTCGAGGGTGTTGTGCGAGGCGGGTCCGTCGGTGCCGACGCCCACGGTGATGCCGGCGTCGTGCAGCATCCGCACCGGGGTTCCGCCCGATTGGGCGTGCTTCAGGTAGACCTTGCTGCAGGATGCCACGGCCACTCGATCGGCGAATGGCACGAGCCACTGGAGGTCGTCTTCGATGATGCCGGCGCCGTGGGCGATGATCGCCCCGGTCTCGAGGATGCCCGTGTCGTGCAGCACCTGGATCGGTGTGACGCCGCGACGGCCGAGGCTCGACTCCGTCTGGGCGGGCGCCTCGGAGGCGTGGATGTGGGTGCGCACGCCGAGGCGGCGGGCGTGCTCGGCAGTCTGCTCGAGGTCGCCGTCGTCGACCGTGTAGGTGGCGTGCGGGCCCATCGCGGTCGTGATGCGACCGTCGGCGGTTCCGTTCCAGCGCTCGGCGAACTCGGCCGACCTGCGGATGCCCTTCTCGCCCTCCGAGGAGAAGAACGTCGAGGCGAGGAGGGCGCGTGCCCCGCTCGCCTCGACGGCTTCGGCGATGCGGTCGGTCGCGAAGTAGTGGTCGGCGAAGCTCGTCACGCCGGCGAGGAGCATCTCGCCGATCGCGAGCTGCGCGCCGAGGGCGACGTCACGATCGGTGAGGTTCACCTCCATCGGCCAGATGTGTTTGTTGAACCACTCGTTCGTCGGCACGTCTTCGGCCGAGCCGCGGAACATCGTCATCGGCGAGTGTGTGTGCGAGTTCATGAGGCCGGGGATCGCCACGTGTCCGCGCCCGTCGATCACGGTCGCGCCCGCGAGCGACGCCGGGTCGACCTCGCTCGTCGGCACGACCCAGGCGATCGCGCCGTCGGCGATGCCGATCGCGTGGTCGGGCAGGAAGACGGCGGTACCCCGCGCCTCGAGATCGTCTCGCGGCAGCGAGGGGTAGTCGGATGCAGGGCGGGTGGTGTGTGAGAGCACGGTCGCTCCCGTGATCACGGTGTCGATGCGGGTGGCGTCGATGGTGGCGGCGTCGGTCACGGCAGTTCCTCTCGGGCGAGCCAGCGGATGGTGCGGTCGAAGAGCATGCCGTAGCCGCTCCAGGTCAGGAAGGCGGGAGGCGCCCAGTGCGGCGCGAGGTCTGAGGTGAACGCGGCGGCGCGGCCCGCACGGTACTGGCCGACAGCGAGCAGCGGATGCCCCGCGCACGTCGCGAGGCCGAGGGCCGTCTCCTTCAGCTTCACCTCGTTGAGCCCGAGCAGGGCGGGCCACTCCGCGTCGAGGCCGTGCGTGATCGGATGCGCCGTGGCGACGCGGGGGACCATCCCCGACGGAAGCTCGACCCGGTCGTCGCGGTCGAGGACCGTGACCGGCAGTGCCTCTGCGAGCGGCGTGCGGCCCCAGCGGGCCTTGGCGTCGATGCCCGAGAACGTCATGTAGCCGCCGACCATGAAGAGTCCTCCGCCGCGCTCGGTGAAGGCGCGCAGCACCTCCGTGCGGTCGACGTCGGCGACCGACGCGGAAAAGGTCTGCGGCGGCAGTTGGAACGTGTTCGCACCGACATCCGAGATCACGACGACGTCGGCGAGCGATCGCAGCAGTTCGACCGTGGTGGGAATGCGCGTCGGCACCTCGTGTGCCGGCACGTGGGTGACCTCGTGCCCGTGCGCCTCGAGGGCCGTTACGAACTCCGAACCGCCGAGCGTGTACTCGGACGTCGTGAACGAGTCGAAGCCCTTCTGGTGGATGGAGTGGACGAACCAGGATTCGCCGATGAGCAGGACACGGGCCACAGGGCTCCTTCAGTTGGTGTGGGCTGGTGGGGCGGTGCTCTCGCGCACGACGAGCTCGACGGGGCAGCGCTCGAGCTCGCCGGGATCGCGGCCGGCGATCACCTCGAACAGCGTCGCGGTTGCGAGCCGGCCGATCTCGTCGATCGGCTGGCGCACGGTGGTGAGCGGCGGCGAGACCCGCTGCGCGAGCGGCACGTCGTCGAATCCGACGACCGAGAGGTCGCGCGGCACGACGAGGCCGTGATCGCGTGCGGCGTCGAGCACGCCGAACGCCGCGAGGTCGTTCGACGCGAAGATCGCGGTCGGGGCGCCGGCGCCCCCGCGCGCGAGCAGCTTCGCGGTGCGGTGGTAGGCGACCTCCTCGGAGAAGTCGGCGTCGACAACGAGGGCATCAGGGTAGATCGAGTGGAATCCTGCGACCCGCTCCTCGGCCGAACGCAGCCCGCGCCGGCCGGTGAGTACGGCGACGTCGCGGTGCCCGAGCGAGGCGAGGTGTTCGCCGGCGAGGCGTCCGCCCTGCTCGTGGTCGGCCGCCGCGAGGGGAATGCCATCGAGCCCCTCGACCCACTCGTCGGCGAGCACGATCGGATGGCTCTGCGCGAGCTTGCTGAGGCGATCGTCGTGGCGGAGTGCGCCGGCGACGTAGATCAGGCCGTCGATCGACCTGGAGCGGAGGAGGTTGAAGTAGCGCGCCTCGCGGGATGAGGCACCGCTCGAGCCGCCGAGCACGACTCCGTAGTCGGCCTCGTCGGCCGCGCGTTCGACGCTCGCGGCGAGGCGTCCGAAGAAGGGATCGGAGACATCGGGCACGACGAGTCCGAGCATGAGGGACTTGCCAGCATGCAGGGCTCTCGCCCCCGAGTGCGGCACGTAGCCGAGGTGTTCGATCGCCGCCTGGATCCGTTCCGCAGTCTCGGGGCTCACCGGGCGCTTCGCCGACAATGCGTGCGACACCGTCGTCATGCTGACCTGCGCGACCCGCGCCACATCGCGGATCGTGGCCGCGGGCTTGCGGGTGTCGTCGCTCATGCCTGCATGCTAGCCGTCCACTGAACGTTTTGTGCACTCGGCAACAATCTGAGGGCGATTCGGCACCTCCCTGACGTGACTTTCCCGTAACACTGGGGCAGTTGCCCGAATTGTTTCGTGAATGAAACATCAGCGAAATCACGCAAAGCCTTTTGCGGCGTAACTTCTCGAAGACCCCCACAGCAGAAGGAGTCAGTGTGTCCAGTTCAGCAACCTCCCGAGTGATCTCGGTCGGCGGCGCAGTGCTCGCCGCCACCCTCGTGCTCTCCTCGTGCTCCGGCCAGACGGCCGCCAGCCAGCCGAGCGGCGACCCCGATGCGCCGAAGATCGCCATGATCTACGGCACCACCGGCGACTTCTCGTTCATGGACAGCGCCTACAAGGGCTTCACCGACGCGCAGGACGAGTACGACTTCACCCCGATCGACCTCTCGAGCCCGAACTCCGACGACTTCCAGGACCGTATCGATCTCGCCATCTCAGAGGGCGCGGGCCTCGCGATCGGCATCGGGTTCCAGTACGCCACGCCCATGGCCGAGACCACCGACCACCCCGACACCGCCTTCGTCGCGGTCGACATCGACAAGGGCACCACGATCCCCGACGTCACGACCATCTCGTTCGCGGCCGAGCAGTCGTCGTACCTCGTCGGCGTCGCCGCGGCACTCGCCTCGACGACGGGGCACGTCGGGTTCATCGGCGGCGTCGACCAGCCCAGCATCCAGAACTTCTTCGTCGGCTACGAGGCCGGAGCGAAGTCGGTCAATCCCGACATCGTCGTCGACAGCACCTACCTGTCGCCGCTCGGCGACTTCACGGGCTTCTCCGACCCCACCAAGGGCAAGGAGGCGGCCGCCTCGATGTACGCGGGCGGAGCCGACGTCATCTACGCGGCGGCCGGCGGATCGGGCCTCGGCGTGTACGAGCAGGCTCTCGCGTCGAGCACGCCGGATGCGCAGGTGTGGGCGATCGGCGTCGACGGCGACGTGTACCAGCAGGTCGACGAGTCGATCAAGCCGTACATCCTCACCTCGGCGATCAAGAACGTCAACGTCGCCGTGGAGGACAGCATCGCCGCCTTCCTCGACGGAACCCTCGAGCCGGGCGAGCAGACCTTCGACCTCTCGAACGACGGCGTCGGGTACTCGACGAGCGGCGGATTCCTCGACGAGTTCGAGGCGCAGATCGAAGAAGCCAAGCAGGCCATCATCGAGGGCGCCATCACGGTGCCGAGCGCCCTGTAGAGCGCGGTCGGGCGCGCACATGGTGGAGCGGGAAGAGCTGGTGCGACTCACCGGCATCGTCAAGAGGTTCGGCACCTTCGTCGCCAACGATCGCATCGACCTGTCGGTGAAGGCCGGCACGGTGCACGCGATCGTCGGGGAGAACGGCGCGGGCAAGTCGACCCTCATGAAGATCCTGGCCGGTGAGGAGAACCCCGACGAGGGCACGATCGAGATCGCGGGCGTCGGGCGCGCGTTCCGGTCCCCTCGGGACGCGCAACGTGCCGGTGTCGGCATCGTGCACCAGCATTTCCTGCTCGCCGACGCGCTTCGCGTGTGGGAGAACGTCGTGCTCGCCGACGAGCCGGGGTCCGCGCTCCGGCTCGACACCGTCGCCGCGCGTCGCCGCGTGGCCGACCTCGCCGCGGCCAACGGCTTCTCGGTCGATGTCGACGCCGTCGTGCGCGACCTCGGCGTCGGGGCGAGGCAGCGGGTCGAGATCCTCAAGGTGCTCTACCGCGACGCGCGCATCATCATCCTCGACGAGCCGACCGCGGTGCTCGTGCCGAGCGAGGCGCAGTCGCTCTTCGCGGCGATGCGCACGTTCACCGAGGCCGGGGCATCCGTCATCTTCATCTCGCACAAGCTCGACGAGGTGCTCGACTTCGCCGACGAGATCACCGTCATCCGCGCCGGCGAGGTCGTCGGGCACACGACGCCGGCCGCGACGAGCGCACGCGAACTCGCCTCGCTCATGGTGAAGGTCGCGATGCCCTCGGTGGCACCTCGCGTGGAACCGCCCGGTGAAGAGATCGTGCTCGAGGGCCGACGGCTCACGGTCAGCGACGACGGCGAGGTGCCCGCGCTCGACGACGTGTCGTTCTCGGTTCGATCCGGCGAGATCCTCGGCGTCGCCGGAGTCGAGGGCAACGGCCAGTCCGAGCTCATGCTCGCCGTGCTCGGACGCGTTGCGGCACGCGGCACGGTGTCGGTCGGGGGAGCGGATGTCTCGGGGCTGTCGACCGAGCAACGGCGCGGCGTCGGCATGGCGTACATCCCCGAAGATCGCCACCACGACGGGCTCGTGCTCTCGATGCCGCTCCGCGAGAACGCCGCACTCGGCCATCACTCCCGGCCCCCGGTCAAGCGCGGGCCATGGTTCAGCCGGTCGGGCGCGGCGGCGGTCGCCGAGCGGGTCATCGCACGATTCGACGTTCGCGGCGGCGGGCCGATGACCCTCGCGTCGGCCTTGTCGGGCGGCAACCAGCAGAAGTTCATCGTCGGACGCGAGCTCGGCTCCGATCCGCGCGTGCTCATTGCGGCGCATCCGACCCGTGGTGTCGACATCGGCGCGCAATCGGCGGTGTGGGCCGAACTCATCGAGGCGCGTGACCGCGGGCTCGGCACGCTGCTCATCTCGGCCGACCTCGACGAGTTGCTCGCCCTCTCCGACCGATTGCTCGTGTTCTATCGCGGCACGATCGTGGGTGAACTCGACCCTCGCGCGACCGACGCGGAGACCCTCGGCGAATACATGACCGGCGTGCGCAGCGACCGCATCGCGGCGCCGATCGACGGGAAGGCGGCCGAATGATCCGGCGCATCGTGCTCACCCTCGGCGGCCCGGTCGTGTCGGTGCTGCTCGCCCTGCTCGTGACGACGCTCTTCCTCAGCCTCAGCGGCTACTCCGCGGCATCCGCCTACGAGGTCATGTGGAACTACGGCATCGAGCCGGCCTCGCTCGTGTCGGCACTGAACAACGCGGTGCCGCTCTACATCGCGGGGGTCGCCGCCGCGTTCGCCCTGCGGATGGGGCTCTTCAACATCGGCATCGATGGCCAGTACCGCGTCGCCGCGCTCGCGGGTGCCGTCGCGGCCGCGCAGCTCCCGTTCGATCTCGCCGTGCGGCTGCCGCTCTCGCTGCTGGTCGGCTGCGTGACCGGCGCACTCTGGGCGCTCGTGCCCGCGCTGCTCAAGGTGTACCGCGGCGTGAACGAGGTCATCACCTCGATCCTCATGAACGCGATCGCGACGACCGTGGTGGCCATCCTGCTGGCGGACGTCTTCCGTGCAGGCGGCGGTCAGGACACGGGCACCGCGATCATCGACGAGAACGGCGCGATGCCGGTGCTCGTCGACCTCGGCATCGGCAATCGCACCGCGATCTCGGGTTTCCTCGTCGTCGCGATCGTGCTCGGCGTGCTGTTCTACCTGGTGCAGTACCGCACGGTGTTCGGTTTCACGCTGCAGGTCGCCGCACGTTCTCCCGAGGCTGCGGAGTCCGCCGGCATCAGGGTGAAGCGCCGCATCATCTGGGCGATGGTCGGCTCGGGCGCGATCGCGGGCCTCATCGGCCTGCCGCACGTGCTCGGCACGGCGCACCGCTTCGACGGCACCCTGCCGATCGACCTCATGGTCACGGGACTCGCGGCCGCGCTCCTCGGCAGGATGCACCCGATCGGCATGGCCTTCGGCGCGTTCCTGCTCGCCTTCGTCGAGCGCAGCTCACAAGTGCTCGGCCTGGTGCAGCTGCCGACCGAGGTCGGGTCGGTGTTCATGGCGGTGATCCTCCTGAGCTCGGCGATCGGCTACTGGTTCACCGAGAAGGCCGACCAGCGCATCGCGCTCTGGCGGGCGATCAAGGCGAGACGACGGATCCCGCTCGCCGCCGATGATGCGGGGGCCGCACGATGACCGACACCATCACGCAGGCTGCAGCGCGCCCGTCGCCGACGAGACTCGCCCCCGGACGGGCGGCGCTTCGCACCGGGCTCCGCTGGACGCTGCTCGGATTCGGGCTCATCGTCATCGCCCAGTACGTCGCCGATGCCCCGGGAATCGCGGCCTCCTCCACCTGGGGATCCGCGCTGCGCCTCACGGTGCCGATCGCCGTCGTGGCGATGGGCGGCCTCTACTCCGAGCGCGCGGGCATCATCAACGTCGGCCTCGAGGGCATGATGATCGGCGGCACCTGGATGGCGGGCCTGTTCGGCTGGTTCTGGGGGCCCTGGGCCGCGCTCGGCGGCGGCATCGTCGGCGGGCTGATCTTCGGACTGCTCATGGCGCTGCTCTGCATCGAGATGGGGCTCAACCAGCTCATCGTCGGCGTCTCGATCAACGTCATCGCGGCGGCGCTCGCCCGCTTCATGGCCGACATCGTCTTCAACGGGGTCGACGGCGGCACCATCGCGCACTCGCCGAGAATCGGCGGGTCCCTTCCGACGATCGGCATTCCGTTCCTCTCGGGCGGATACGGCACGTTCGACCTCACTCGTGTCATGGAGGCGTCGGGCCTGCCGGTCGTCGCGCAGCTCGGCGGTATCGTCGGCGGCCTCACTCGCGACGTGTCGATCACCGCCGTCATCGGGCTGCTGCTGATTCCGGCCACCGCGTACGTGCTGTGGCGCACCCCTTTCGGGCTCCGGTGGCGCGCGGCGGGCGAACGGCCGGCGGCGCTCCAGGCGCTCGGCGGCGACGTGCACCGCACACGCTGGCTCGCCGTGCTCATCGGCAGCGGCATGGCAGGCTTCGCCGGCGGATACCTCGTGCTGATCTCGCAGGGCTATGTCGAGCACCAGACGGCCGGCCGCGGCTTCATCGGACTCGCGACGCTCATCTTCGGCAACTGGATGCCATCGGGCGTGTTCCTCGGGTCATCGCTGTTCGGCTTCAGCGACGCGGTCGGGCTCGGCCGGCCCGCGACGTTCCGGGCGCTCCTGTTCATCCTCGCGATCGTCTTCGTGGTGGTCGGCATGACCCGCATCATGAAGGGCGAGCGGCGCGGCGGCATCGCCCCGCTCGTGCTGGGCGTCGTGCTCGTGCTCGTCTTCCTGTTCGTGCCGCTGCCGAGCGGCCTCGCCACGGCCGCGCCGTACCTCGTGACGCTCGCGGTGCTCGTCGTCGCCGGTGTCACCATGCGTCCGCCCGCTGCGCTCGGCCACGTGTTCCCACGAAAGAACGCGCGGTCGTGAGGTCTCGGGTGCTCGCGAACGTCGAGCTGTGGGATGGCGAGTCCGCCCAGGGGCCGCGCACGATCGAGTGGAGTGGCGGCGGCGGCCGCGACGATTCGATCGTCGCCGTGCGGCCGAGCGACGCCGCCGAGGCACCCGCCTTCGCCGTCATCCCCGGTCTCATCGACACGCACGTGCACCTCATCGGCCACGCCGGCGAGGGGCGCGTCGACTTCCTCACGTGGCCGCTCACCACGCGACCCGAGGAACAGGTGCTGCACGGGCTCGCGCACGCGCGGCAAGCGGCCCGAGGCGGCGTTACGACCCTGCGTGACCTCTCCGCCGATGACATCCAGTTCTCGCTCGCCGGGGCGCTCGACGCCGGCATCGTCGAGGGACCGCGCGTGCTCGCGCACGGCATGGTGAGCATGACCGCGGGCCACGGTGACCTGTTCGTGCCGCCTGCCGTCGCGGCGCGCAAGCCCGTCGCCGACGGCGTCGACGAGTGCCGCAAGCTCGTGCGCCAGTGGGCACGGGCGGGCGCCGACGGCGTGAAGATCGCCACGAGCGGCGGCGTGCTGTCGGTCGGCGACAAGAGCTCGTGGCGCAACCACACGCGGGCCGAGATCGCGGCGATCGTCGACGAGGCGCACGCGCTCGGCATGCTCGTGGCCGCGCACGCCCACACCGAGGAGGGCATCGGCATCGCCCTCGACGAGGGCGTCGACTCGATCGAGCACGGCACGCTCGTTTCGCGCGCCCAAGCCGAGCGCATCGCCGCTCGAGGCGTGAGCATCGCGCCCACCCTGCTCATCAACGACCGGATCGCCGCGGGCGAGTTCGGCGTGACACCCGAACAGGCGGCGAAGGCGAGTGAGCTCGTCGCCGAGCGCGATGCGCTCATGCGCTCGGCGGCCGATGCCGGCGTCGACTTCGTGCTCGGCACCGATGCCAATGGCCATCACGTCGGCTTCGGCGACCAGATGGCGGAGGTGCGCGCGATGGCCTCGACGCTGGGATGGACCGCCGAGCGTGCCCTGCAGGCGGCGACCACGCGGGCCGCCCGAGCGATCGGCCGAGCCGATTCCCTCGGCCGGGTGCGTGAGGGGTTCGCTGCGGACTTCGTCGTCGTGCGGGGCCGGCCGTGGCGCGACATCCGTGACCTCGACACTTCCGGCATCGTCGCGGTCGTCTCGCGAGGGCGCGTGGTCGCGGGCACGCTGCCCTGACCGTTCGACGTCGCCCGCGCGCCTGCTTTCAGTTCCGCACAACGCGAGCCGCGGCATCCGCTCGCCGACTGTGGCGACCTGCCAATGATGGAACATCGACCACGAATCGGACATACAGTCGTGGACTATGCATATGTTCTTCCGCACGCTGCTCCACGTGCTGTTCCTCTCGCGCCGCAAGCACGATCTCGGGCACTACGAGATCGCGCGCACGAACTTCATCACCCTGCCGACCGACCTCGACATCAACCGCCACATGAACAACGGCGTGTACTTCTCGATCATGGATGTCGCGCGCTTCGACATGCTCGTGCGCAACGGGGTCTGGCGCATCATGCGCGAGAAGGGCTGGTACCCCGTCGTCGCGAGCGAGACGATCACGTTCCGCAAGTCGCTGAACCTCTGGCAGCGGTTCACGATCGAGTCGCGCATCCTCGGCTTCGACGAGAAGGCCGTCTATGTCGAGCAGCGCTTCGTGCGGCCGGGCGCCGACGGCGTGCCCGAGGTCTTCGCCCAGGGCTTCATCCGCGGGCGGTTCCTGCGCAAATCGGGCGGCATCGTGCCGGTGCCCGAGCTCATCGAGGCGTTCGGCACCGTCGAGGGCGAGGGCCTGCCCGAGTGGATCGAGCGATGGGGAGCGGATGTCGCGCTGCCCGCGACGCGCGCCGAGGCGCCGTCGGTCTGGCACTGAGCGGCCGAGGCGTGGCTACGCGAGCCGACTGCATCGCGCTCAGCGCCGAGCAGCGTCGGGCACGTTGAGATCGCGGTAGTGCTCCGAGAACGCCGGGTAGTAGTGATCCCATTCGGGCAGGGCCGCGCCCGAGCGGGCGGCGCTGAGGCGGTCGAGGTAGTAGTCCCAGCCGGGGCCGATGCTCGGGGCATCCGCTGCACTGTTCAATCGCTGGCCGAGCGTGAGCGTCGTCATGCCGCCGCCCTCGAGGAGGTGGCAGAAGACGCGCCACGCGTTGTCGCCCGAACCGGCATCGGCGGTGAAGCGATACGGCGGCGTGCACTCGAGGATGCTCACGTTCTCCCACTCGGCGTCGGGCTCGGCCGACATGATGAAGCGCACGCCACCCGTGGCGGGGCTGCCGGTGTAGGTGCCGATCCACGACTGCATCGCGGTGGGATTCGTGAGGCTGTACCAGACGTCGACGATCGGCGCATGGAACAAGCGGTCGAACTGCAGGTACAGGCCGTTAGGCTTCAACGCATAGTGTCCGGTCGGCTTCGCGATCATCTTCGACCCCCGCTCGTCGTGCTCTTCAGGCTAATGCGGTCGGCCTGCTTTCACTAGAGCTTCACGCGAGCGATCGGGCTCATTAGAGTGGCGCCATGGGTTGCGGGAGGGCGTGTCGCCGCTCCTGATCAGACCCGAGCGAGGCGGGGGAGAATGCAGATACCGAAGCCATCGGATGCCGCCAAGGAGCGGTTCACGTCGTCGATGCCCGATGACCCGCGCGTCGTCGTGAAGCCCATGTTCGGCAACCTCGGCGCGTTCGTGAACGGCAACATGTTCGCGGGTCTCTTCGGCGATCGCATCGGCGTGCGAGTGCTCGACGAGGGGGTTCGCACCGAGCTGGAGTCGACCGAGGGCGCCGGACCGTTCGGGCCCGAGGAGCGGCCCATGGGCGGCTACGTCTCCGTGCCCGAAGCATGGGATCGCGAGCCCGAACGCCTCACGGAGTGGGTGGAGCGAGCGTTCGACGAGGTCGCGCAGCTGCCGCCGAAGGCGCCGAAGTCCAAGCGCTGACGGGCGCCGGCGGGCCAGCCCGCGTTGATCCGCGCTGAGTGCGGGCGGCCCGTCGTGCCCCGTTCCTGGGAGCCCGGTGATCTGCTTCTCATCCCGGAGGCGTCGAGCGACTGCCCAAGAACACTTCGGTCACCCGCTTGGCCAAGTCATCTTCGGTCATCGTGGTGTCAGCCTCGATGGCATGCAGTTCGAGACGCTTCGTTTCCTCGTAGAGACGTTTCACGAAGGCTTGGTCGCGTTCAGCGATGTTGCGGCCGGCTCGCTCCGGATCACTGGTCTTCCAGATGAACCCTTCGCCGGGCGTGGCCCGACTCTGGATTGCGGTCCGGCGGAACTCGGGTGTGGGGAGGAGCCAAACCGCGTGACTGGACACGGAAAGTAGCGGCTTCACGAGGTGTGGCAACAGTCGGAAGCCCTCGACGATGACACAGGGTTCCGGTGGCAGGCGAAGGAGGTCTTCGATGATCAGCCCGAAGCCCTCACCGCGAAACCAGTGGAAGGTCTCGAGCATGGTTTCCGGAGGCCGGTTCACCCATCGCTCGTCCATATCCATGGCCATGAACTGCTGCAGGAACGGGGTTTCTTCGGGTGTGGTCCGGCGGGCGTGCTCCGACATCATGTCGTCGGTCGCGTAGAGACGCCACCCGTACTGATTCGCCAAACGGCGAGCAATCGTCGACTTGCCGGCACCACTTCCGCCACCGATCCAGTAGACACGCCGCAGCTGTTCACGCAACGCTGCGGCGTCGGCAGCCGCTTCATATCGTTCGGATCGCATCCTTCTCCTGTCTGGCTTCACCACACGACGTTAGTGCCGTCGATCTGTCCCGATTCGGCCGCTGGCTGACCGCGGCGGCGTAGGTGGCCCAGTCGCCTGCGGAACTCGCTGACGCTCTCGCGCACAGGCTCGAGCTCGCGATATGCAGGGGATTCCGCATCAGAGGCGCCGATGCGGGGCTATGACCGCGAATCCCCTGCAGTTCAGTTCCTGCCGCGGTGCGTCAGCCGAGGTCGCCCTCGAGCACGGCCATCGCCGCGTTGTGGCCGCCGATGCCGCTCACGCCGCCGCCGCGTACGGCGCCCGCGCCGCAGACGAGGATCCGCGGATGCCGCGTCGCCACGCCCCATCGCTCGGCGGGCGTGTCGAGCGGCGCGCCGTCTTCGGCCCACGGCCAGGAGAGCGGGCCGTGGAAGATGTTGCCGCCCGGCATGCGCAATGCCTCCTCGAGGTCGAGGGTGGTCTTCGTCTCGATGCAGGGGCGGCCGGCGGCATCCGTCGCGATCACGTCTTCGATGGGTTCGGCGAGCACGGAGTTGAGCGAAGCGAGCACCGCCGCCTGCAACTGCGACCGCAGCTCGTCGTTGGTGAAGCGCTCGAGCAGTCGATGGGGCGCGTGCAGCCCGAACACGGTGAGGGTATGCGCGCCCGAGGCCGCGAGCTCGGGCGAGAGGATCGACGGGTCGCTCAACGTGTGGCAGTAGATCTCGCACGGCAGCGGCGAAGGGATCGAACCGCGCGCAGCAGCCGTGTAGGCGGCGTCGAGCTGCGACTCGAGCTCGTTGATGTGAAACGTGCCGGCGAACGCGACCTCGGGAGCAATCCTCGGGTCGCGTAAGCGCGGCAGTCGCGTGAGCAGCAGGTTGACCTTCACCTGTGCGCCTTCGGGCTCGGCGGCGAGCCGAAGCCGCTCGCGGACGACGGGCGGGACGTCGATCTTCGTGTCGGGCGTGAACGGCGGCTGGTCACGAGGTGCGATCGAGCCGGATGCCTCGCGAGCCTCGCGTGCTGCGTGCGCCGCGGCATCCGCTGCTCCGGCGCCGAGCAGCCGGTCGAGCACGGCCGGTGCGACGTTCGAGAGCAGGGTGCCCGCGGTCGCCTCGAGTTCGGCGCCTTGGAGGCGATACCGCACTCGGCCGCCCGGATCGACGGCGAGCACCTCGGCGCCCGTCGCGAGTTCGGCGCCGGCCTCTCGGGCGGCCCGGGCGAGCTCGCCGCTGACGGCGCCCCATGCCGCCGACGGGCACGTCCCAATCGCCGGTGCCGCCGCCGACCACGTGATACAGGAAGCACCGGTTGGCGTCGAGCGCCGGATCGTCGAGGCTCGTGAACGTGCCGATGAGGCCGTCGGTCGCGACGACGCCGCGCACGAGGTCGCTCTCGAATCGCGCCTCGATCGCTTCGCCGAGCGGGCGCTCGACGAACTCGCGCCACACCCGATCGTCGCCGATGAGGGCGCGCGCCTCGGCGCGAGTGGGCAACGGCTCGGTGAGGGTCGGAAAGAGGCGCTCGGCGACGTGGGCGGTGTCGGCGTAGAACCCGTTCCACGCGTGTGCGTCGGTCTCGGCCCCGATGTCGGCGAACGCGGCGGCGGAGGCCTCGGCGCCGGCCTCGCGGTCGATCAGCAGCCCGCACGACGGATCGGCCGGGTCGGGTGTGTAGGAGGAGTAGCGGCGGCGTACGAGCTGCACGTCGAGGGCGAGATCGTCGATGATGCGCTGCGGCAGCAGGCTCACGAGGTACGAGTAGCGCGAGAGGCGTGCGTCGACGCCGTCGAACGCCTCGGCCGAGACGGCCGCGCCACCGAGGTGGTCGTCGCGCTCGAGCAGGAGCACGCGCTTGCCGGCGCTGGCGAGGTAGGCGGCGGCGGTGAGGCCGTTGTGGCCGCCGCCGATGATCACGACGTCGTGGGGCTGGCGCATCCAACGAGCGTAACGAGCGGATGCGGCATCCGCCTGGCTCTGTTTCGCAATTCAAGAGCGCGTTCGGCGTGGCGCGCCCGGGCCCCGGCGTGTCGCGGTCGACACGCCGGGGCCTCCTGAATTGTGAGAAGGGGTTGACCGTCAGCTGGCGCGGCGCATGGACCGCACGCCCACGAACACGCCGAGCGCACACGTCGCCACCGCAGCGAGGATGCCGCCGAGCACGGCAGGGGCGCCGAAGTCACCCGCGAGCAGTGCGCGCTCGGCGCCGACGAGGTAGCTGAGCGGGTTCACGGCCGCCGCGACCTGCATCCAGTCGGGACCGTCTTCGAGCGGAAGCAGCATGCCCGAGAGGATCATCAGCGGGAACAGCAGCGTCTGGTGCACCATCCAGAACATCCAGTCGCGGTTGCGGCACGCGAGGGCGAGCGAGTAGCTCAGCGCGCCGAAGCCGATGCCGAACACCGCGAGCACCGCGAGGCCGGAGACGAGCCCGAACGGGTCGACGCTGAATCCGAACGGCACCGCGACGAGCACGACGATCGTGCCCTGGATCACGAGCGGCACGACCTCCTTCAGGGCGCGGCCGACGAGGAGCGCGCTGCGGGAGAGCGGCGCCACGAGCGTGCGCTCGTGCGAACCGGTCTGCATCTCGAAGAGGAGGTTCGCGCCGGTCGAGGCCGTGCCGAAGAGCGCGACCATCACGAGGATGCCGGGCACGAACCACTGCAGCGTGCCCGCGACGTCGCCGCCCGCGGCACCGACGAGCAACGGCCCGAAGAGCCCGAGGAAGACGAGCGGCTGCACAAGGCTGAACATGACGCTGAACGGGTCGCGCACGAGCGGACGGGACTCGCGCACGAAGACGCTCGCGGTGTCGCGCACGAATCCGGTCGGGCGAGCGAATGTCTCAGGGGAAGTGGTGGTGGACATTGGGTGCTCCTTCGTTGTGGTCGAGCGTGTCGGTGGTCGAGTGGCGCCGGCGTCAGGCGGCGACGTGTTCGGCTGCAGCGTCCGTCGAGTCCGCCGCGTGCGCGCCCTCGTCGCGGAGGCTGCGCCCCGTGAGCGCGAGGAACACGTCGTCGAGCGTGGGCTGCCGGTGCGTTGCGGCCACCACGTCGAGGCCCGCGTCGCCGAGGTCGCGGATGAAGCGGGGCAACGCGCGGTCCCCGCCTCGAGCCGTGAGGGTCACGACCCGGCCCGAGATCTCGCCGCCGATGCGGGCCGCAGCGGCTGTGGCATCCGTCGCCCCTTCGAACTCGAGGGTGATGCGGTCGCCCGCGAGCGACTCCTTGAGCGCCCACGCCGTGTCGTCGGCGATGACCGCGCCGTGGTCCATCACCATGACGCGCTCGGCGAGCTGGTCGGCCTCGTCGAGGTAGTGCGTCGTGAGGAAGATCGTCGTGCCGGTCTGCCGGCGCAGCTCCACGATGTGCTCCCAGAGGTTGGCGCGGCTGTGCGGGTCGAGGCCCGTCGAGGGCTCGTCGAGGAAGAGCAACTCGGGCCGGTGGATCAGGCCGAGCGCGATGTCGAGCCGACGCTTCTGGCCGCCCGACAGCGACTGCACGGTGCGGTACGCGGACTGCCCGAGTTCGAGCGACTCGATGAGCTCGTCGGCGCGCGCGCGGGTCTCGCGGCGGCCCATTCCGTAGAACGAGCCCTGCGCGTACAGCTCGTCGCGCACGCGCTGGGTGTGCCCGCCCGAGTTGCCCTGGCCGACATAGCCGATGCGACGGCGAACACCGGCAGGATCGCGGCGGATGTCGTAGCCCGCGACCGTCGCTTCGCCCTCGGTGGGCGGCAGCAGCGTGGTGAGCATGCGGAGCGTCGTCGACTTGCCGGCGCCGTTCGGGCCGAGGAAGGCGACGAGTTCGCCGTCGGCCACATCGAGGTCGACGGAGCGGACGGCCTCGACGGTCTGCCCTTTTGAGCGGAACGTCTTTGTGAGGCCTCGAGCGGTGATCATCTGATTCGTGTGGTTCGTCATGTCCACAGTCTTTCGAAGCATCCGGACACATTCTGTCCTTATTGCGGAGAGAATGAAGACATGGCCGCAACCACCTCGAGAGCCCTCGAGCTCCTCTCCCTGCTCCAGAGCCACCGGCACTGGTCGGCGCGCGAGCTCGTCGACCGGCTCGGCGTCTCGGACCGCACCCTGCGCCGCGACGTCGAGCGGTTGCGCGAGCTCGGCTACGGCATCGAGTCGGCTCGCGGCAGCGCCGGGGGATACCGGCTCGAGGCCGGCACGGGCATGCCGCCGCTGCTGCTGACCGACGACGAGGGCGTGGCGATCGCGGTGGGCCTGCGCTCCCAGGCGACGGCGGGGCTGCGCGGCGCCGAGCACACCACGCTCAGCGCGCTCGCCAAGATCGAGCAGGTGCTCCCGCCTGCGTTGCGCCGCCGCATCGATGCCCTGCAATCGCATGCGACGGTCGGGGCCGGCGGGCGGGGAGCATCCGGACGCCCCGTTCCCGAGATCGACGCCGAGCTGCTCGGGCTGCTCGCGCTCGGCTGCCGCGACTCCGAACGGCTGCGCTTCAGGTACACGGATGCCGCGGGCGAGGAGTCGTCGCGCGTCGTCGAGCCGTACCGGCTCGTACCCTTGGCGCGCCGCTGGTACCTCCTCGCATGGGACCGCGAGCGCGACGACTGGCGCACGTTCCGGCTCGACCGGGTGAGCGAGGTGTTCCCGACGCGCGTGCACTTCGAGCCGCGCCGGCTGACCGACGAAGCGGCGCGGGATCGCGTCGAGGCTGCGCTCCGCTGGCGCGAGCGGAGCTTCAAGGCCACGGTCATCGTCGACCTGCCGCACCCTGAATTCGCCGACTACCTCGGATGGTACGGGCGCGACGTGACGGCGCACGGCGCGACCCAGAGCGCCTGGCCGCTGGAGGCCGACTCGCTCGAGAACCTGATGATGGGGCTCATGTGGATGCCCCGCGACGTGCCCTACCGCGTGGAGGGGCCGCCCGAGGTGCTCGAGTTCCTCGCGGTGCAGGCCGAACGGTTCGCGGCGGCTACCCGCTCCGCGTCTGCGGCGACCATCGCTCGCGGCGACGAGTAGTGCTCGGGTAGGATCGGAGTATGACCAAGTTGAGCGTCAGTCTCCCGCCCGCCGACGTGGCCTTCATCGACTCGATCGCCGTGCGGTTCGACGGCAATCGTTCTGCTGCCATTCACGACCTCGTGCGGCTCGGGCGCGAGCTCGCCGCCGCCGATGACTACGCCGCAGCCTTCGACGAATGGGAGTCATCCGGCGACGCTGCTGCCTGGGAGTCCGCGACGGCCGACGGGCTCTCGGAGTGAGACGCGGCGACGTCGTCATCGTCTCACTCGATCCCGCACTGCCTGCCGAGGCATCGAGGGCCCGCCCGTGCGTGCTCGTGAGCAATGACGGCGCGAACACGATGGCGAGTCGTCTCGGTCGCGGGGTGGTGACCATTGTTCCGCTCACCTCGAACGTCGCGCGTGTTTTCAACGGCTTCGAAGCCCTGGTCTCCGAGCGCGACGAACTCGCCACCATGGGTCTTGGTGCGCCGTCCAAGGCGCAGGCCGCGCAGGTTCGCGCCGTCTCGGTCGAACGTGTTCGCGGCACGATCGGGCGATGCCCTGCCCGTGTCCTCGACGCGATCGACGACGCGATCAGGTTCCATCTGTCGCTGTAGCACAGTTGGGAACTCCAGCCGACGAGCGCCGCTCACTCGGTGCGGGGCAGCGTGCCGATCTCCGCACCGGATTCGTCGAGCACGGTCATCGTCTCGTCGGCGATCGTCGCCGCGGCGAGCTCCGAGAGCCAGGTGTCGACGCCTTCGCAGAACATTCGGGTCGTCGCGACGTGCTCGAACGTGACCGTGGTGTCGTCCATGCTCCAGGCGCCGGTGAGGCGGTTGCAGCCGTCGGTGCCGGTGAGTGTGCCGTCGGCTGCGAGCACGATCGACGGCTCGGTGCTTTCCGACGGGTCGCCCCAGGTGCCGATCGGATCGGGCGCCGCGCCGGGGCCCGCGTTCGTCGCGCAGCCCGCGATCGCGAGCGTCGCCGCGACGAGCAACGCACCGGTCAGAGCCGAGAATCGCAGCATCCGTGCCATGCCGTCAGCGTAACGCCGCCGGCTTGCTGCGCGGTCAGCGGCCGGTGCTCGCCGTCGCGAGCCCGCAGAGCCGCCTGTGGGCATCGTCTAGGTGCCCACCGCGCCGGTCGGGGCGTCCACGACGACGGACACGTCGGGGCCCAGTCCGTACCCGCCGCCGCCGGTGCCGCCGCCGTTCGACGGGCAGCCGGTGAGCGTCAGGACGGCGACCGCTGCAACGACGATTGCGCCGATACGTGTCGTGGAACGAGGCATTCGTGCCATGGCCACAGTCTATTCCGAGGATCGCTCAGCTGCGTCTGGGGGCCGCGTCTGCGCGGGCGGCGCGGGCGAGGGCGTCGCGACAGGCGACCACGGCCGGCCGCGTGGCCGCCGCAAGCCGGGTGGAGCTGAACACCTCGCGCTGCGGATGCCCCGGCAGGTCGATGAGGGTCACGTTGGGCACCTCGCCGGCCCAGACGAGATCGGGCAGGAGCCCCACTGCGTTGCCCGAGCGGATGAGGCGGATGTGGGCCATGAGGTCGGCCGTCTCGAAGCGCACGTCGGGCTCGAAGCCGGCTTCGCGGCAGAGTTGCTCAGCCCACTCGCGAGAGGCTGTTCCGGCGGGCTCGAGCACCCAGGGGAGGCCGGATGCCGCGGCCAGTATGGATGCTGCGGGTTGAGGAGCCCGCGCAGCGGGCGTCTCGAAACCCGATGACCGCGTCGCTGGGTTTCGAGACGCGTCCGGCTGCGCCGGGCGCTCCTCAACCCGCAGATGCTTCCCGGCGTCGGGCGGCAGCGCGAGCCGGATCACGTCGGCGGCGAGGTGCACGCGGTCGAGATCGTCGCGGTGGGCACGCGTGTGGCCGGGGTACTGCTCGGCGATCACGAGGTCGAAGTCGCGCGCCGCGACATCGAAGAGGGCGAGCTCGGGCTCGCGCTCGGTGACCTCGACCCGCAGGTCGGGATGCTCCGCGCGGAGCAGCGTGAGGGCCTGCGGCACGATCGCGTGGGCCGCCGACTGGAACACCGCGATGCGGACCGTGCCGCCGACGGTCGTGAGTGAGCGCGCGACATCCGACTCCGCCTCCTCGAGGCGGTCGAGCACGGCGCGGGCGTGCTCGACGAGGACTTCGGCCTGCGGGGTCAGCTGCACCCTGCGACCGACCTGCACGAGCAACGGCACCCCCGCCTCGCGCTCGAGCTGGCTGAGCTGCTGCGACACCGACGACGGGCTGTACGAGAGCGCCTCGGCGACCGCCGCGAGGGTACCGCGCTGGCTGAGCTCGACGAGCAGGCGCAAGCGGCGCACATCGAGCATCTTGGCCTCCCAGCGCGCTGGAGCTCAGAGCGAAGGTCATTTCTGACCTTCGCTGCGACGCCAGCGCCGACGGCCGTCTCGGCCGGCGGTTGAAATCAATTAGTTCCTCTGAACAGTATCCTTCGGATTCATTCGCTGTACCGAACGGATGCATCGGCGCACACTTATCTCAAGCGGCGCGCGGCCCCGGCGCGCCAGAAGCAAAGGACACTAGCCTCGTGACCATGTCGAACGCTGCCACGGACGCACGACCGAGCACCGATCACGTCGTCGCTCTCGTGCGACGCTGGCTCGCCGAGAGCGCCGAGTATCCCGCCGAGCCAGCCGCCGAGCGTCTCGCCGGCGTGCTGAAGGACCCGCGCGGCCTCGACTTCACCGTCGGCTTCGTCGACGGCGTCATGCGGCCCGAAGACCTCGGCGTCGCAGGCCGCAACCTCGAACAGGTCGCGAAGCTCACGCCGCGGTTCCTGCCCTGGTACCTGCGCGCCGCGATCCGGCTCGGCGGCTTCGTCGCGCTGGCGTTCCCGTGGATCGTCATCCCGATCGCGCGTCGGGTGCTGCGCAGCATGGTCGGTCACCTCGTGCTCGACGCGACGCCCGAGAAGCTCGGCCCCGCGATCGCCTCGCTGCGCGAGAGCGGCAATCGCTTGAACCTCAACCTTCTCGGCGAGGCCGTGCTCGGCGAAGACGAGGCCGCCCGCCGCTTGCGCGGCACCTACGAGTTCCTCGCTCGAGACGACGTGGACTACGTGTCGATCAAGGTCTCGAGCGTCGTGAGCCAGCTCTCGATGTGGTCGTTCGACGAGGCCGTCGAGAAGGTCGTCGAGAAGCTCACCCCGCTCTACGAGCTCGCCGCGAAGAGCCCGACACCCAAGTTCATCAACCTCGACATGGAGGAGTACCGCGACCTCGACCTCACGATCGCGGTGTTCAAGACGTTGCTCGACAAGCCGCAGCTGCGCGGCCTCGAAGCCGGCATCGTGCTGCAGACCTACCTGCCCGACGCGCTCGGCGCGATGCAGGACCTCACCGCATGGGCGACGGCCCGGCGCGCCGCTGGCGGCGCACCGATCAAGGTGCGGGTCGTGAAGGGCGCGAACCTCGCGATGGAGCACGTCGACGCCACGATCCACGGCTGGCCGGTCGCGACGTACGGCACCAAGCAGGACTCCGACACGAACTACAAGCGGGTGCTCCGCTGGTCGATGACGCCCGAGCGCACCCACGCGGTCAAGCTCGGCGTCGCCGGCCACAACCTCTTCGACGTCGCCGACGCATGGCTCACCGCGAAGGATCGCGGCGTCGATGATCGCGTCGAGTTCGAGATGCTCCTCGGCATGGCGACCGGCCAGGCGGAAGCGGTGCGCGCCACCGTCGGCAACCTGCTGCTCTACACGCCCGTCGTGAACCCGGCGGAGTTCGACGTGGCGATCGCCTACCTGATCCGCCGCCTCGAGGAGAACGCGAGCGACGACAACTTCATGTCGGCCGTGTTCGAGCTCGCCGGCGACGAGCGGCTCTTCGCGCGTGAGCAGGCGCGCTACCTCCGCTCGGTCGAAGCGCTCGAAGCGGATGCCGCGACCACGGCTGTACCCACCCCGAACCGCACGCAGAACCGGCGCACCGAGTGGAGCGAGGAGTCGCTCGCCGCGGCGATGGCGATTCCCGACGGCCCGGCTCCGGGCACCGAGCACGAAGACGAGTCGCTCACGAGCGTCGTGCTCGGTCTCGTGCGCGGCTCCGACGGCATCGATGGCATCGAACTCGCGGATGGCGCGGCATCCGCTGCTCACTCGACGCCAGCCGCGCCGGCCGTGCCCACCGGCCCGGGCGCCACTCCCGGATTCCGCAACGAACCCGACACCGACCCGGCGCTCGCCGCGAACCGCGACTGGGGACGCCGCATCCTCGCTCGCGTGCCGGGCTCGCGCGTCGGCATGGACACCGTCGCCGCCGCTCGCGTCGACGACGCCGAGACGCTCGACTCCATCATCGGCTCCGTGCACGCCCGCGGTGCGGCGTGGGGCAAGCTGCCGGGCGCCGAGCGTGCGGCCGTGCTGCATCGCGCGGGCATCGCGCTCGCCGCGAACCGCGACCGCCTCATCGAGGCGATGGCCGCCGAGACGGGCAAGACCATCGCCGAGGCCGACCCCGAGGTGAGCGAGGCGATCGACTTCGCGCACTACTACGCTGAGCGCGCCCGCGAGCTCGACCACGTGCAGGGGGCCTCGTTCGTGCCGCCGAAGCTCACCGTCGTGACGCCGCCGTGGAACTTCCCGGTCGCCATCCCGGCCGGCGGTGTGCTCGCCGCGCTCGCCGCCGGCTCAGGCGTCATCATCAAGCCCGCGAAGCTCGCCCAGCGCTCCGGCGCCGTCATGGTCGAGGCGCTCTGGGAGGCCGGCGTGCCGCGCCACCTGCTCGCCCTCGTCGACCTCGCGAACCACGACCTCGGCAAGCAGCTCGTCTCGGCGCCCGAGGTCGACCGCGTCATCCTCACGGGCGCGTACGAGACCGCACAGCTGTTCCGCTCGTTCCGGAAAGACCTCCCGCTCCTCGCCGAGACGAGCGGCAAGAACGCGATCATCGTGACGCCCTCGGCCGACCTCGACCTCGCCGCGGCCGACGTCGTGAAGAGCGCCTTCGGGCACGCGGGGCAGAAGTGCTCGGCCGCCTCGCTCGTGATCCTCGTGGGATCGGTAGCGAAGTCCGAGCGGTTCCACCGGCAGCTCGTCGACGCGACCATGTCACTGCAGGTCGGCTGGCCCGAAGACCCGCGGAGTCAGATGGGCCCGATCATCGAGCCCGCGAACGGCAAGCTGCTGCACGCGCTCACGCAGCTCGGCATCGGCGAGGAATGGCTCGTCGAGCCGAAGCAACTCGACGAGACGGGGCAGCTCTGGTCTCCCGGCATCCGCTCGGGCGTCGCCGCCGGCTCCTACTTCCACCTCACCGAGTTCTTCGGCCCGGTGCTCGGCGTCATGCACGCGAGGAACCTCGACGAGGCGATCCGCATGCAGAACGCCGTCGACTACGGGCTCACCGCGGGCCTGCACTCGCTCGATCCCGCCGAGCTCGCCATCTGGCTCGACCGCGTCGAGGCCGGCAACCTCTACGTGAACCGCGGCACCACCGGTGCGATCGTGCAGCGCCAGCCGTTCGGCGGCTGGAAGCGCTCGTCGGTCGGCGCCGGCGCGAAGGCGGGCGGCCCGAACTACCTGTTCGGTCTCGGCGAGTGGGTGCCCGAGCACGGCCCGGCGAGCTCCACGCTGCACCTGCGCGGGCTCGAGAAGCGCGTCACCGAGATCATCGAGGCCTCGCAGTCGGCGCTCGGCTACGAGGAGTTCGACCTGCTGCGCCGCTCGGCCCTCTCCGACGAGCTCGCATGGGCCGAGGAGTACGGCGTCGTGAAGGATGTCTCGGGCGTCGAGGTCGAGCGCAACCTGTTCCGCTACCGCCCCCTGCCCGTCACGATCCGCATCGGCGAGCAGGCGACCCTCGCCGAGGGGCTCCGCGTCATCGCTGCGGGCGTGCTCGCCAAGGCGCCGCTCGCGGTGTCGACGGCGATCGACCTGCCGAAGGGCGTGCGCAATATGCTCGCCGCGCGTGACGTGCGCATCGTTCGCGAGAAGGACGCCGGATGGCTCGCCCGCGCCGCGAAGGGCGGCATCACCACCACGCGAGTGCGGCTCGTCGGCGGCGGCGCCTCGGCACTCACCGAAGCGCTCGGCGGAAGTCCGGATGTCGCGGTGTGGTCGCACCCCGTGACGCCCTCGGGCCGCGTGGAGCTGCTGCCGTTCCTGCGCGAGCAGGCCGTCTCGATCACGAACCACCGCTTCGGCAACCCGAGTTCGCTCTCCGACGGCGTCATCTAGCGCTACTCGACCACCGCGGCAGTCCGGCCGCGGTTGCGACGCCGGATGCGTCGGGGCGCGCGTCCGCCGAGGAACGATCGCGCCGCGTCGACGATGAACCCCCGGCGCAGGGCCTCACGGCCGATGAGCATGCGGAAGCCCATCTCGTCGCGGTTCGTGAGCGTCACCTCGGCGGTGATGGCGCGTTCTCGAAGCACGATCTCCATCAGCACGACGATGCGCTCCTCGGTGTGGCCAGAAGAGCTGCGCACCTGTCGGCGATCGTGGATCGGCAGCTCGACGACGACGGCGTCCTCGCCGGTGTCCTGCCACGGGTGGATGCCGAATCGGACCATCGACGCGTCGCCATGCTGCGCCTCCTCCACGTCGAAGGCGTGCAGCGACGAGGTTCGCGCGCCGGTGTCGAGCTTGGCCTTGATCCACGGCACGCCGGCTCCGGGCAGACGTACCCACTCGCGCCATCCGACGATGGTGTTTGAATGGGGAGTCTCGTTCACCCGACCATCTTCGCAGGGGTACAACTGATGAAACTGGCGATCCTCTCGCGCGCCCCGCAGGCGTACTCGACGCAGCGACTCCGAGCGGCCGCGGAACAACGCGGACACCAGGTGAAGGTGCTCGACACCCTGCGCTTCGCGATCGATCTCTCGGGCCCCGAGCCCGACCTGCAGTACCGCGGGCGGCCGCTGTCCGACTACGACGCGGTGCTGCCGAGGATCGGCAACTCGGTCACCTACTACGGCACGGCCGTGGTGCGGCAGTTCGAGCAGATGGACGTCTTCACGCCCAACACGGCGAACGGCATCACGAACTCACGTGACAAGCTGCGCGCCAACCAGATCCTCTCCCGGCACAACATCGGCATGCCGGCCACGGCCTTCGTGCGGAATCGCGCCGACGTGCGGCCCGCGATCGAGCGGGTGGGCGGAGCGCCGGTCGTCATCAAGCTGCTCGAGGGAACGCAGGGCATCGGCGTCATCCTCGCGCCAGAGGTCAAGGTCGCCGAGGCGATCATCGAGACCCTGCACTCGACGAAGCAGAACGTGCTGATCCAGCGGTTCATCAAGGAGAGCCGCGGACGCGACATCCGCGCCCTCGTCGTCGGCGATCGCGTGGTCGCGGCCATGCGCCGGAGCGCGAGCGGCGACGAGTTCCGGTCGAACGTCCATCGCGGTGGCACGGTGGAGGCCGTCGAGCTGACACCGGAGTTCGAGCAGGCGGCGGTGCGCTCGGCGCAGATCATGGGGCTCAGGGTCGCCGGGGTCGACATGCTCGAGGGCGACGAGGGTCCGCTCGTGATGGAGGTGAACTCCTCGCCCGGCCTCGAGGGCATCGAAACCGCGACGAAGCTCGACGTCGCCGGCGCGATCGTCGACCACATCGCGAACCAGGTCGCGTTCCCCGAGATCGACGTGCGCCAGCGCCTCACCGTCTCGACGGGCTACGGCGTCGCCGAGCTCGTCGTGCACGGCGGAGCCGACCTGGTCGGCACGACCCTCGGCGACTCGGGACTCTCCGAGCGCGACATCACCGTGCTCACGCTGCACCGCGGCACGACCGTCATCCCGAACCCGCGGCGCAGCGTGGAGCTGCAGGCTGAAGACCGGCTGCTCTGCTTCGGCAAGCTCGAGGAGATGCGTTCGATGATCCCCGAGCGGCGGCGGCGTCGCGCGAAGGTGCGGAAGCTGCCCAAGCAGCCGATCCCCGAGAGCTGAGAACCGGCAGCCGGGAACCGAGACCAGGTCGGCCTGATCAGCCTCGCTGAGCGGGGAGCCCCAGTGCAGAGCGCACGATCACGAGTGCATCTTCGGCGTCGACTCCGAGCCGGGCGATGTGATCGGCATAGGCGGATGCCGCGAGCTGCGCCTGCTGGCGGACCGGGTCGCCGGTCGCCGACACGAACGAGCCGTTCCGTCCTCGCGTCTCGATGACGCCGTCGTGTTCGAGCTCGCGGTAGGCGCGGGCGACGGTGTTCGCGGCGAGGCCGAGCTCCTCGGCGAGCCGGCGCACCGTGGGCATCCGGCTGCCGGGCGCGAGGTCTCCGCTGCGCACGGCTTCGATCACCTGCACGCGAATCTGCTCGAACGGAGCTACCGCACTGCTCGGATCGACCTCGAACATCGGCACTCCTGCATCCCCGCTAGTGGAGCGGCTGATGCGATCTCTCCTGCTTGAGGCTGCCGTCGGGGTGGTAGCTGCGCCACATGCCGATCTTGCGGCCCTCGTCGTATTCGCCTTCGTCGAGCAGCTCGCCGCTCGAGTGCCACCGCCGCCACTCGCCGTGCTGCTCGTTGCGCACGAAGGCGCCCTCCTGCAGCGGGCCGCCGTCTTCGCGCCACCAGCGCCAGTGGCCGTCGAGCGTGTCGTCGAGCCGGTTGCCGGCCGCCTTCAGCTGGCCGTTCCGGTACCAGTACCGCCAGGGGCCCTGTTGCACGCCGTGCTCGTAGCGGCCTTCGGCCGAGACCCGGCCGTCGGCGAAATGCTCCTGCCAGTGGCCGTGCTTGCGGCCGTCTTCGTCGAGGGCGTTCGGCGCCGACTCGCTCGGCGTGCTGCTCGCGGCATCCGTCATCTTCAGTCCCGGTTTCGATTCACGAGTCGCGAAAGCACGATCGCGCTGCGGGTGTGGTCGACGTTCGGGGCGATTCGCACGCGTTCGAGGGCGTCTTCGAGCGAGGTGATGTCGCGGGCGCGCATGTGCACGATCGCGTCGGCGCTGCCCGTGACCGTTCCCGCGTAGACCACTTCGGGTACGCCCTGGAGGATGCGCTGCAGTTCGTCGGGTGCGACGGTGCCCCGGCAGAACAGCTCGACGTAGGCCTCGGTGCTCATGCCGTCGACCGCGGGGTCGACCTGGATCGTGAACGAGCGGATGACGCCGTCGGCGACGAGCCGGTCGACGCGCCGCTTCACGGCCGACGCCGAGAGGCCCACGGACGACCCGATGTCGCCGTACCCAGCCCGGGAGTTCTGCCGCAACAGGTCGAGGATGGCACGGTCGAGGTTGTCCATCCCCGCAGTATATGCGGATTCATTGCGTTGGGACAGCGCTGAACGCGGGTTTCCTGCGCGAATCGTTCCAGATGGCCGAGCACGCCCTCCGACCGCAAACCGTCAGACCGTGCGCATGAACGGGTCGAAGTCGGCGGGCATCATGCCGACCACGTCGACGGTGCTCTCGACGGGCACGAACCCGCCGTGCTCGACCGACTCCTCGATCGCGAGCAGGGTGTCGAGCACGTGGTAGCCGATCTCGCCGCTCGCGAGGTGAGTGTGGCCGTTGCGCACCGCGCGAGCGAGATCGAGCGCGCCGAGGCCGCGCCCGACCATGACACCCTCCTGCTCGATGTCGATCCACTCCTGGACGGGGCCGTTGTCGAGTGAGGCGAGCGGGCGCACGATGGCGATGCGGCCGCCGAACGTGTTGGGGTCGGGGATGACGATCGTGCCCTCCGTGCCCGAGATCTCGACGACGCCCTGCCGCAGGAGCGGGGAGTCGGTGCTGTAGAGGCTCTGGGCCTGGCCGCCCTGTTCGAAGCGGGTCAGCACCTGCACGGTCGACGGCACCTCGACCGGGAAGGACTGCCCGGCGAGCGGGCCGACCTGCACCGAGCGGATGTCGGTGCCGCGCTGTCCGAGCGCGGCGACCTCGGCGACGGGGCCGAAGACGTGCACGAGCGCCGACACGTAGTACGGGCCCATGTCGAGGAGGGGCCCGCCGCCACGCGCGTAGAGGAAGCCGGGGTTGGGGTGGAACAGCTCGGGGCCCTGCCACTGGAACGTCGTCTGGGCGAACAGGGGGCGGCCGATGTCGCCGCGGGCGATCGCGCGCCGGGCGGACTGCAGCCCGGGGCCTAGCACGGTGTCGGGCGCCACCCCGATGCGCACGCCCGCCGCTGCGGCCTGGTCGAGCAGCGCCGCGGCGCTCGCCCGGTCGATGCCGATGGGCTTCTCGCTCCACACGTGCTTGCCCGCCGACACCGCGGCCGACGAGACCTCGGCGTGCACGGCGGGGATCGTGAGGTTCACGACGAGCTCGACGTCGGGATGCGAGAGCACGGCGTCGGCGCCCCCGGATGCGCGTACCCCGTGCTTCTCGGCCTGGGCTCGCGCGCGGTCGAGGTCGAGGTCGCCGACGACGTGCACCTCGAGGTCGGGGAAGCTCGTGAGGTGCTCGAGGTAGGTGTCGCTGATGTTGCCGGCGCCGATGACGCCGACGCCGACGGCGTTGCCGGTGCGCGCGCCCATCAGCGGACACTCCGCGCGGCGAGGAACTCGCGGCTCTGCGCGAGTCCGTCGTAGAGGTCGCCGTCGTAGGCGTCGTACTCGACGACCGCGAACTCGAGGGCGGATGCCGCGTCGATGGCGGCGCCGAGCGGCACCGCTCCACGGCCGGCGGGCACCTGGTCGGCCGGTGGGTAGGCCGTGACGAGCTCGGGGTCGAGGCTGCCGTCCTTCACGTGCACGGCGCGCACGCGCTCGCCGAGCCGTCCGATGAGGGCCACGACGTCGACGCCCGCGCGGGCCGCCCAGTAGAGGTCGACTTCGAGCGCGACCTCGGGGTCGAGTGCGTCGGCGAGGATCTCGAGGCCACGCCGGCCGTCGATGTCGCGGTCGAGCTCGTGCGCGTGGTTGTGATAGCCGACGCGCAGGCCGTGCGTGGCCGCTGTGGCGGCGGCCGCGTTCAGGAGGTCGGCGGTCTCCTCGATCTGCTCTCGGGTCGACCAGCGCTCGGGGTCGGTGTACGGCTCGATCACGATCGACATGCCGAGTTCGCGCGCCGCGGCGAAGACCTCGTCGTGGCCGGGGGCCGGGATCGCGGTGCCGCTGCCGTCGGGCGCGATGAACGACGGCGAGGCGAGGAACGCGTGGCCCGTGGGCGCGGTGAGCCCATGCCGGCTGAGCGCGGCGGCGAGCTCGCCTGCACGGCGCACGAAGTCGTAGGGCTCCACCGTCGTATAGCCGATGTCGGCGAGGCGACCGAGCGCCTCGTCGGGGTCGCGTTCCAGGTGCTCGCGAATGGTGAACAGCTGGATGGAGGTCGTCGGGGACGTCGTGGGTGAGGTCGTCGATGAGGTCACCCGAATGACGATAGCACCGAAAACCTCCGCGTGGAGGTTTTTGTTGCACGGCTTACGATGGCCGCATGGAGTCGCCCAGTGCCGACCCCGACGATCGCCGCCGGGGGTCATACGCCAAGGGCGTCGAACGACGGCAGGAGATCCTCGACCGAGCCATCGAGGTCTTCGCCGAGCGCGGCGCCGAGGGCACGTCGCTGCGCGCGATCGGTGAGGCGATCGGGATCTCGCACGCTGCGCTGCGCCACTACTTCGACTCACGAGAACAGCTCCTCGTCGCCGTGTACCGCGCCGCAGAGGAGCGCACGCACCGTGAAGACCCGAACCCCCCAGGAACGACCGCCGTCGGCTCGATGACGAATGCCGCGCGCCGCAATCACGCCGTTCCCGGTCTCGTGCAGCTCTACACGACCCTTGTCGCGTCGGCGCTCGAGCGCGGGCACGACGACGCCCGCGAGTTCGCGACAGCGCGCTTCGCCAGGGTCCGCGCCGGGCTCGTCGCGCAGATCGAGCGGGAGCAGGCCGCCGGCCGGATGCGCGACGACGTCGACGTGGCATCCGTCGCCTCGCTCGTGATCGCGGCATCCGATGGCCTGCAGGTGCAGTGGCTGCTCGACCCCGACGTCGATCCCGCCCCCTCGCTCGAACTGCTCGAACGACTCCTCGGCGTCGAACGCTAGGAAATCGCGCGCTCGCCGCCGCCGCGGCATCCGATCGTCCTAGGCTGGCGGAATGCGTCTTGATTCCCCCGTGCGTCTCGGTATCCAAGTACAGCCGCAGCACGCCCAGTACACCGCCATCCGCGACACCGTGCTCCGCCTTGAAGAGCTCGGCACCGACATCGTCTTCAACTGGGACCACTTCTTCCCCCTCTCGGGCGATCGCGACGGCCTGCACTTCGAGGCGTGGACGATGCTCGGCGCGTGGGCCGAGCAGACCGAGCGCATCGAGTTCGGCACGCTCGTGAACTGCAACTCCTATCGGGGCGCCGACCTGCAGGCCGACATGGCCCGCACCATCGACCACATCAGCGCGAAGGGCGCCGGCGTGGGGCGCTTCATCTTCGGCACCGGGTCGGGCTGGTTCCACCGCGACTACGACGAGTACGGCTACGAGTTCGGCACCGCCGGAACACGGCTCACCGCGCTCGCCCACGCGCTGCCCCGCATCGAGGAGCGCTGGGCGAAGCTGAACCCGCCGCCCACGCGCCGCATCCCGATCATGATCGGCGGCAAGGGCGAGCAGAAGACGCTCCGGATCGTCGCGCACCACGCCGACATCTGGCACTCCTTCGTGGCGCCCGAGGAGATCGCGCACAAGCTCGACGTGATCGCCCGCTGGGGCGAGAAGGACGGCCGGGATGTCTCGGGCATCACGGTGTCGAACGAGCTCGGCCGCGGCTACGACGTCGAGCACGCCGACGCGCTCTACGATGCCGGTGTGCGACTGTTCACGCTCGGCATCTCGGGGCCTGACTACGACCTCGATCGGGTGCAGCACTGGCTCCGCTGGCGCGACGGCAAGAATGGCTGAGGGCGGCTGATCGGCTCTCATGCCACACCCGCCCCGCTGCGCGGAAAACCGGTGACGAGACGCGCGGGTCGCGGCATCCGACCGCAGATTCACGCACGGATGCCGCGAATCTGCCCTGAACGGGCACGAAAGTTGCGCCGCAATCCGGGAACCGCAGCTCGATTGCGTTCACACTGGAAGTGGCGTCTCGACGGCGGCAACTCGAACGTCGTCGTCGAGGCTCGCGAGAGTGACCTGGTCCGCCGTCTTTGCCCATACCGCGGACCGAGGCGACCCTGTTCCACCGGATACGGTGCGTCGCAGCCTCCGCAAGTTCACTCGAGGAGTGAGATGTCGACCGTGATCCAGACCGAAGACCAGCCGGAGATCCGGCCCGAACGCCGACCCACCGGCCGCAGCGTCCTGATGTGCCGTCCTGAGCACTTCACTGTGGTGTACCGCATCAACCCGTGGATGAACCCGGCCGAGCCCACCGACACGAGCCTCGCGCTCACGCAATGGCAGACGCTCTACGAGACCTATGTCGGACTCGGCTTCGAGGTGCAGCTCATCGACCCCATCGAGGGCCTGCCCGACATGGTCTACGCCGCGAACGGCGGATTCGTCATCGACGGCATCGCCTACGGCGCGAAGTTCACCCACCCTGAGCGCCAGCCCGAGGGCCCCGCCTACATGGAGTGGTTCCGCGAGGCCGGTTTCGACGTGCGCGTCCCCGAGGAGATCAACGAGGGCGAAGGCGACTTCCTGCTCGTCGGCGACACGATCCTCGCCGGCACGGGCTTCCGCAGCGACTCGCTCTCGCACGAGGAGCTC
Source organism: Agromyces albus (assembly GCF_030815405.1). Taxonomy (NCBI): domain Bacteria; kingdom Bacillati; phylum Actinomycetota; class Actinomycetes; order Micrococcales; family Microbacteriaceae; genus Agromyces; species Agromyces albus. The sequence continues at coordinate 4,019,877 of NZ_JAUSWX010000001.1, forward strand.
GGCCGCATCTCCGGTCGAGAGATCGTGACCCTCCGTCTCGTGGATCCGAGCTTCTACCACCTCGACACCGCCATCGCGGTGCTCGACCCGACGCCCGGCCAGGAGCACATCGCCTACCTGCCGAGCGCGTTCGACGAGGCATCCGTCGCCGTGCTGCGTGAGCGGTACCCCGACGCGATCATCGTCAATGAGACGGATGCCGCGGTGCTCGGCCTGAATTCGTTCAGCGACGGCCACAACGTCGTCATCGCCTCGCGGGCGGCCGACTTCGAGCGGCAGTTGCGCGAGCACGGCTACAACCCGATCGGCGTCGACCTCTCCGAGCTGCTGCGCGGCGGCGGCGGAGTGAAATGCTGCACGCTGGAGCTGCGCCGATGAGCCGCGACGTGACCCAGGCGACGGACGTGACCGAGGCGACGGGCGTGAGCGAACGCACGGCCGCGGCCATCCGCGCAGAAGACGAGCACGCGGCGCACAACTACCACCCGCTGCCCGTCGTCGTGGAGCGCGGCGACGGCGCCTGGGTGACGGATGTCGACGGCCGCCGCTACCTCGATTGCCTCGCCGCCTACTCGGCCGTGAACTTCGGCCACGGCAACGAGCGCCTCCTCGAGGTGGCGCGCGCACAGCTCGGCCGCATCACGCTCACGAGCCGCGCGTTCCACAACGACCAGCTCGGCCCGTTCGTGACCGAGCTCGCCGAGCTCGCCGGCAAGGACATGGTGCTGCCCATGAACACGGGCGCCGAAGCCGTGGAGTCGGGCATCAAGGTCGCTCGCGCGTGGGGCTACCGGGTGAAGGGCGTGGCCGCGGATGCCGCGAACATCATCGTGATGGCCGGCAACTTCCACGGCCGCACCACGACGATCATCTCGTTCAGCGACGACACTGTCGCGCACGACGACTTCGGGCCGTACACCCCCGGCTTCCGCACGGTGCCCTACGGCGATGCCGCGGCGGTCGAGGCGGCCATCGACGACGACACCGTCGCGGTGCTCGTCGAGCCGATCCAGGGCGAGTCGGGCATCCTCGTGCCGTCGGCGGACTTCCTGCCGGCGCTGCGCGAGATCACCCGTCGCCACAACGTGCTGCTCATCGCCGACGAGATCCAGTCGGGCCTCGGCCGCACGGGCTCGACGTTCGCGTGCGACCTCGTGGGCGTCGTGCCCGACCTCTACCTGCTCGGCAAGGCCCTCGGCGGCGGCATCGTGCCCGTCTCCGCGGTGGTCGGCAACCGCGACGTGCTGGGAGTGCTCCAGCCGGGCCAGCACGGCTCGACGTTCGGCGGCAACCCGCTCGCAGCAGCGGTCGGCCTCGAGGTCGTGCGCATGCTCGCGACGGGCGAGCCGCAGGAGCGTGCCCGAACCCTCGGCGCGCACTTGCACGATCGACTCGAGGCGCTCGTCGGGCGCGGCGTCGTCGCGGTGCGCGGCGCGGGACTCTGGGCCGGCATCGACATCGACCCCGAGCTCGCGACCGGTCGCGTGGTGTGCGAGGCGCTCATGCGCCGGGGCGTGCTCGTGAAGGACACGCACGGTTCGACGATCCGGCTCGCGCCGCCGATCGTCGTGGAGCAGGGCGATCTCGACTGGGCGGTCGACCAGCTCGAGGCCGTGCTCGAGGAGTTGCGCGGCGAGTGACATGAAGAGGGACGGATGCCGCTGCGGCATCCGTCCCTCTGCTGTGCGCTGCGGTGCAGGGGCTCAGTTCACGAACGACTCGGCGCGCGACTCAGCAGCGCCGCCCTGCGTCGACTCCTTCGCGAGGAACGCGAGCAGCGACTCGTTGACCTCTTCGGCGTGGGTCCAGAGCAGCCCGTGCGGGGCGCCCTCGATCTCGACGTAGTCGGCGTCGGGCAGACGCTTCGCGAACTCGCGGGCCGTCGCGTCGATCGGCAGGATGCGGTCGGCGGTGCCGTGCAGGATGAGCGAGGGCACGTCGACCTTCTCGATGTCGGCGCGGAAGTCGGTGAGCCACGATTGCACCACGGCCGAGGACGCGAACCACGAGGCGCCGGCGGCGACGTTCCAGCTCGCGCGCACCGCGGCTTCGCTGATGCGGCTGCCGAGGGTCTCGTCGAGGTTGTAGAAGTTCTGGTAGAAGTCGTCGAACCACGCGTAGCGATCGGCCTTCGCGGTCTGCTCGATGCCCTCGAACACCGACGAGGGCACGCCCGTGGGGTTGTCGTCGGTCTGGAGCAGGAAGGGCTCGAGCGAGGCGAGGAACGCGGCCTTGGCGACGCGCTCGCTGCCGTAGGTGCTGAGGTAGCGGCCGACCTCGCCGGTGCCCATCGAGAATCCGACCAGCACGACGTCGCGCAGGTCGAGGGTCTCCATCACGGTGTTGAGATCGGCGGCGAACGTGTCGTAGTCGTAGCCGACGGTGGGCTGGCTCGACAGGCCGAACCCGCGGCGGTCGTAGCTGATGACGCGGTAGCCGGCGGTGAGCAGCGCTGCGGCCTGCTTCTCCCACGAGCGGCCGTTGAGCGGGTAGCCGTGGATGAGCACGACGGGCTGGCCGGAGCCGTGGTCTTCGTAGTACAGCTCGATGGGGGTGCTGTTCTCGGTTCCGACGGTGATGGTCGACATTCGTTCTGCTCCTTGAGGTGAGATGCTCTAACCGGATTGCCCGGCCCTGCTGGTTATAACTTTACGATAGCGGGATTATTCCAACCTGTCCAGTGCGTTAACATGGTTAGAACATCATCGTCCGAATCGAGACCCCTCATGTCTACCTCTCTGCTGCTCGATCTCGTGAACTCGCGCCTCGTGCTCGGCGACGAGGTCAGCGACGAGCTCGCCGACGACACCGCGTCATCCGCGTGGCTCAAGGCCCACGGCCACGCCGGCACCCGCGCTGAGATCGCCGATGCGCGGGCGGCGCGCGAGGTGCTCGTGCGGTTCCTTCGAGGCCAGGCGGATGCCACTGCGCTCGCGCCGTGGGCCGGCGCCATGCGCAAGCGCGCCGAACTGCGCGACGGCGGCCTCGAGTGGGTCGACGAGGTCGACCCCGCGCTCGCGATCGGCGCGAAGGCCATCGAGGAGTGGAGCGCGCTGCAGGGGGAGCAGGGCTCCCGCATCCGGCCGTGCGCCGCCTCCGACTGCCAGCACTTCCTCATCGACGAGAGCCGCGCCAACGCGCGCAAGTGGCACTCGATGGAGACGTGCGGCAACCGCGAGAAGGCGCGCCGCCACTACGCCAGGGTCAAGCGCGGGGTGGCGGCGAGTTGAGGTCTCAGGCGTCGCCGCGCGGTGCCAGCAGGTAGCCACGCACGAACTCGTCGAACGCCGCCGTCATGTCGACCGACTCGTCGAGCAGCCACTGCTGCTGCAGGCCGTCCATGACGGCGGCGATGAGTCGGGCGGCGTGCGCGGTGTCGATGTCGGCGCGGATGATGCCGTCGCGTTGGGCATCGACGAGCACGCCGCGCGTCGAGGTCGCGGTGTCGGCATACCGCCGTGCGAACTCCTCGTGCGCGGGGTGCTCGCTGTCGGTGGCCTCAGCTGAGATCACCGTGTAGAGCGAGGTAAGGCCGCGAGTGGTCTGGTTGTAGGCGACGACCTTGCGCATCTGCTCGAGCAGCGTGAACTCCGACACGTCGCCGGCGGCCTCCTGCACGCGCGCATCGCGCTGGCGGAGCACCTCGGTGAAGAGCTCCTCCTTGCCGGCGAAGTGATGCATGAGTCCCGCGAGCGTGAGGTTGACCCGTTTCGCGATCTCGCGCAGCGATCCGCTGTGGTACCCGCTGCGGCCGAATACCACGAGCGCTGCGTCGACGATCTCCTGGCGCTTGGCCTGCCCCTTCGCGTAACTGCCGCGCGGCGCGCGCGATGAGGGGGCACCGGATGCCTCGTGCCCCGATGCCTCGGGCGTCGGCGTCGACGCGCTTGTGCCGCTCGCGGCATCCGTCGCCTCATTGCTGTTCATACCCAAAACCTACCGGCCTTCCATATCTAAAACCTATCGCATGAAAGGTTTCTGCGCTATGTTGGGACGCGTTGCGTCGGGTAGCCGTCGCACGAGCCCAAGCGGGCACCGACCAATGGAGGCCGAGACGATGAATCGATGGAGATCACAGCGAGCAACCGGGCGCATGGTGGCAGCCGGCGCGATCGTGGCTGCCGGCGCGATCATGCTGACCGCGTGCGGACGAGGCGACGGAGCGGCCGGCGGCCCTGAGAGCAAGGGCGAGATCGACGACAAGCCCGCCACGGGCACGGTCGAGATCTGGGCGATGGGCAACGAGGGCGAAGTGCTCGGCGAGCTCGCCGCCAAGTTCGAGGAGGAGAACCCCGACGTCACGATCGACGTCACCGCCGTGCCGTGGGAGAGTGCGCACGACCGAATCGCCACCGCGATCGCCGGCGGCGAGACCCCCGACATCTCGATGCTCGGCACCACGTGGGTCGGCGAGTTCGCCGCCACCGGTGCCTTCGAGCCGACGCCCGACGGGCTCGTCGACGAGGGCGACTTCTTCGAGGGCTCGTGGAACACCACCGTCGTCGACGACGTGGCCTACGGCGTTCCGTGGTACGTCGACACCCGCGTGCTCTACTACCGCACCGACCTGGCCGAGGCGGCCGGCGTCGAAGCCCCCACGACGTGGGAGGAGTACAAGACCTTCGCCGCGGCACTGAAGAGCCAGGGCGCGACCTCCGGTGTCTCACTCCCGCCCGGCGGATTCGACTCGTGGCAGTACGTCGCACCGCTTGCCTGGCAGCAGGGTGGAGACATCCTCGACTCCGACGGCGAGACGTTCGAGTTCGACAGCCCCGAGTGGCAGGAGGCGTTCGAGTTCTATGCGAGCTTCTTCGAGGAGGGCATCTCCGAGCCCGTGCGCCTCGAGGGTGGCGAGATCGAGCAGAAGTTCATCTCGGGCGAGGTCGGATCGTTCTTCAGCGGGCCGTACCACGTGAGCCTGCTGCGCGAACAGGGCGGAGCCGAGTTCGCCGACAAGTTCGCCGTCGCGATGGTGCCGGGCGCCGACACTCGCACGAGCTTCACGGGCGGCGGCAACCTCGCCGTCTTCGATGACAGCGAGAACCGCGACGCCGCGTGGAAGTTCGTGCGCTGGCTGAGCCAGCCCGAGACGCAAGTGCAGTGGTACGACATCTCGACCGACCTGCCGAGCGTCGAGGCCGCATGGGACGACCCGGTGTTCGCCGACGACCCGTACCTCAGCGTCTTCGGCGAGCAGCTCGCCGATTCGAAGGCCCCGCCGGCGATCCCCACGTGGGCGCAAGTCTCGGCGATCGTCGACCAGGAGCTCGAGAAGGTCACGCGTGGCGAGACCAACGTCGAAGATGCACTCGCTGCGGTGCAGCAGCAGGCCGAGTCGATCGGCACGGGCCAGTAGGGATCATGGCCACCCTCGCCCCGCAGGCTCCGGCGCGCGCTCGCGCGTCGCGTCGGAGCCGGCACGCCACGCTCGTCGCGTGGGGTTTCGCTGCACCGTTCCTGATCCTGTTCCTCGTGTTCATGGCCGGACCGATCGTCGCGTCGCTCATGATGAGCTTCACCGATCTCACGACGCGAGACCTGCAGACGCCGTTCAACGTGAACTTCGTGGGCTTCGAGAACTACGCCGAACTCTTCGCCGACCCGCGGTTCGTGCGGTCGCTCCTGAACACCGCGGTCTTCGTGATCGTGGGTGTGCCGCTCACGATGGCCCTCGCGCTCGCCGTGGCGCTCGCGCTGAACACGGGCATCGCGAAGTTCCGCACGGTGTTCCGGGTGGGCTACTACGCACCGGTCGTCACGAGCATCGTGGCGATCGCGATCGTCTGGCGGTTCATCCTCCAGCCCGACGGCTTGCTCAACGGGTTCCTCGGCTGGTTCGGCATCGCCGGCCCCGGCTGGCTGCAGAGCACGACGTGGGCGCTGCCCTCGCTCATCCTCATGGCGGTCTGGCGCAACATCGGCACCCTCATGGTGATCTTCCTCGCCGGACTGCAGGGGGTGCCGAAGGAGCACCACGAGGCGGCGATGGTCGACGGCGCGAACGCGTTCCAGCGCTTCGGCAACATCACGATCCCGGCGATGCGCCCCACGCTGCTCTTCGCGGCCGTCATCACCGGAATCGGCTTCCTGCAGTTCTTCGAGGAGCCGTTCGTGATGACGCGAGGCGGGCCGCTCGACGCCACCCTGTCGGCCGCGATGTACACGTTCAACCAGTTCGGATTCGGCAACTACTCGTACGCCTCCGCGGCGAGCTACGTGCTCTTTCTCGCGATCGTCGCGCTGTCGCTGATCCAGTTCCGGCTGCTCGGAAAGAAGGACTGACATGTCGGCGACCACGAAAGACACTGCGGTGTCGGATGCCGCCCGCGACGCGGCATCCGCTCGCTCGACCTCGACCGGTTCGCCCAGTCGTCGTCGACGCCGGCCGCGACCGCGCTGGTGGCTCTACGTCGTGCTCACGCTCGGTCTCGTCGCGATGGTCATGCCGTTCGTGTGGATGCTCCTCGGCTCGTTCAAGACCACCGCCGAGATCCGCCAGTACCCGACGAACTTCTGGCCGATCGAGCCGACCATCGACAACTACACGCAGCTGTTCGGCAGGCTCGACTTCGCGACGTTCTTCACGAACAGCATCATCGTGGCCGTGTTCGTGACGCTCGGCAACATCGTGTTCTCGTCGATGGTCGGCTACGCCCTCGCGAAGCTCGAGTTCCGCGGCAAGAAGGTGCTCTTCGTGCTCGTGCTCGGCACGCTCATGGTGCCGGGCGTCGTGACCTTCGTTCCGCTCTTCGTGCTGACCGCGAATCTCGGGCTCGTGAACTCCTACCCGGGAATGATCCTGCCGTTCCTGATCACGCCGCTCGGGGTGTTCCTGATGCGCCAGTTCATGCTGAGCCTGCCCGACGACATCATCGAGGCGGCGCGCATCGACGGCGCGGGGGAGTGGCGCACGTTCCTCAGCGTGATCATGCCGTTGTGCGGACCGGCGGTCGCGACGCTCACGATCCTCACGTTCCTCGGGAGCTGGAACAACTTCCTCTGGCCGCTCGTCGTGGCCACGAGCGAAGACAAGTACACCCTGCCGGTGGCGCTCGCGCTGTACTCGGTGGGCCAGAACGCGGCGCAATACGGGCTCATGATGGCCGGCGCGGTCGTCGTGGTCGTGCCCGTGCTGCTCATCTTCGTGGTGCTGCAGCGCTACTTCGTGCAGGGCATCGCGCTCACGGGAATCAAGTGATTCCGATCCGATCCGAGTTTCGATCCAAGTGAAGGAGGGCTGGATGGCAGACATCCGCTTCCCCGACGGCTTCCTCTGGGGCGCCTCGACCGCCGCCCACCAGGTGGAGGGCAACAACGTCAATTCCGACTGGTGGCATCGCGAGCACGGCCACTTGCCCGGCGCCCCGGTCGAGACGCCCTCGGGCGACGCCGCCGACAGCTTCCACCGCTATCCCGAGGACATGGCCCTACTCGCAGGGGCCGGGCTGAACGCCTACCGGTTCAGCATCGAGTGGGCGCGCATCGAGCCCGAGCAGGGGTTCGTCTCTCGGGCGATGATCGACCACTACCGCCGCATGGTCGACACCGCCCGCGGGCTCGGACTCGAGCCGATCGTGACCCTGCATCACTTCACGAATCCGGTGTGGTTCGCGCGCGAGGGCGGCTGGCTGACGGATGCCGCGACCGACCGCTTCGCCCGGTTCGTCGAGGCCGCGCTGCCGGTGCTCGACGAGGTCGACCTCGTGTGCACGATCAACGAGCCGAACATGGTCTCGGTGCTCGCCGACCCGGCCGTGGGATTTCCGTCGATCGGGCTCCCGCCCGGCGTGCCGCACGTGACCGACCGGCTGATCGACGCGCATAAGCGCGCCGTCGAGCTCGTGCGCGGGGCCGGCAGCCGCGCCGGGTGGTCGATCGCGACGCAGGCCTACCAGGCCGAGCCCGGGGCCGAGCAGGTCGCGGCGGAGTACGGCCGGTCGCGCGAGGACGTGTTCCTCGACGCGGCATCCGGAGACGACTGGGTCGGCGTGCAGGCCTACACGCGCACGAAGATCGGGGCCGACGGGCCGCTTCCGATTCCCGATGACGCGGAGCTCACGCTAACGGGCTGGGAGTACTACCCGCCAGCGATCGGCGACGGCATCCGCAACTCGTGGGCCCGCAACGGGCTGCCGGTGTACGTGACCGAGAACGGCATCGCCACGGCAGACGACGGCCGCCGCATCGACTACACGCGGGGCGCGCTCGGCGCCGTGGCATCCGCGATCTCCGATGGCATCGACGTGCAGGGATACCTGCACTGGAGCGCACTCGACAATTACGAGTGGGGGAGCTTCAAGCCGACGTTCGGGCTCATCGGCTGGGACCCGCGCACGTTCGAGCGGCTGCCGAAGCCGAGCCTCGCCTGGCTCGGCGAGGTCGCGCAGACGGGCGTCATCGCCCAAGGCTGACTGGGCACGGCGCGGGTGAGCGCAATTCGCTTACCTGTGCAAGATGCCGAACGACCAAGGCGGGATCTGGTCGGACCACTCCTCTTGCCTGGCGGCGCGCCGCTCGGGCCTGGTTGCGCGTCGCTTGGCACGCCACTCGGCGAACCGCAGCAGGCGGGATCTCGCGGGATTCGTCGCCCCGCGTTCGTTCACACGTGCGCTCGCTCTCTGGAATGGAGCGTCGTATTCGCTGGCTTCGTCGTATCCCGACATCTTCGAGCCTCCGTCTCGTAACACCACTGAACTGCTGTTATCGGTGTTATCCACCTTGCCTCTGGTCGTAACACCTGTCAAGGGGTTACGCTGGTGTTATGGGTGCACAAACGGATCTGGCGTTTCAGAAGGAAGACGACGTCATCCCGCCGGCCCTTCGGCTCGTGCGGGACTTCGTGAACACGGTCGAGTACCAACTCGACGACGAACGCCTGAAGGAGCCGAGCGATCTCAGTGACTGGCTGCGCGCTCGCGGACTCCTGACGTCGGCGGTCACGGCGACGCCGGAAGATCTCGCGTTCGCCAAGAAGCTGCGCGAGGGATTGCGCGGCGTGCTCGAGCTGCACGCCGGCCATGATGCCGACGCGTCATCGATCCAGCGCCTCAACGAAGCGCTCGAAGAACTGCCGGTGCGGGTGTCGTTCGGTGAATCGGAGAGCTTCGGGCTCGTCCCGGCAAGCACCCGGCCGGTTCGAGGCGCGCTCGCCGGCATGCTCGATGCCGTGCGGCAGTCGACCGAAGACGGCACCTGGGCTCGGCTGAAGGCGTGCGCGCGCGACTCCTGCCGCTGGGCGTACTACGACCATTCGCGCAACCGATCGAGCCGATGGTGCACCATGGCCGGTTGCGGCAACATCGTCAAGATGCAGAAGGCATATGCCGCCCGCAAGGGGCGGCCGCAAGCGACGACGTGACCGTGCCCACCCTGACTATCGACGCGTTCGTCGAGCGGCTGGCGACGAGCTCCGCCGGCCCGAACAGCGTGAACCAGTTCGACTTCTCGCGCCCGAACAATGCGATCCGGCGCCGGAACCTCGCGTTGTACCTCAACCAGCTCGCGGAGCGTCGGCCGGCGGTGCTGCTCGTGGGGGAGGCGCCCGGGTATCGCGGGATGCGGATCACGGGCGTCCCGTTCACGAACACCGGAATCCTGCAGCAGGGAGTCGAGCATTTCGGTCTGCTCGGGTCTGCCAACGGGTACGAGGTGCCCGACGAGCTCCCGGTCGTCGCCGCCGAGCCGACGGCGACGGTGATGTGGCGCACGCTCGTGGAGCTCGACTTCCTCCCCGTGTTGTGGAGCGCCTACCCGCTGCATCCGCATCGACCAGGCATCCCACTCTCGAACCGAACGCCTTCGGCGACGGAAGCGGCGGAATGGTCGTGGTCGTGGCTGGCGTTGCAGGACCTCTTCTCGATCCGCACGGTGATCGCGGTCGGGACCGTGGCCCACAACAGCCTGGTGCGAAGCGGACTCACGGTGCCACGTGTGCGGCATCCGGCCCACGGCGGCCGCGAGAAGTTTGCTCGCGGCCTGCAGGAGCTGCTCGCCGAGGGGATCATCGCGTGATTTGAACGCCGTCGATCGGGCGGGTGTCCTCGGCGTCATGCGATGAGCCGTCACCGATTTCGCGCCGAGCCACCGCAACATCCGGCCAAACAGCAGTGTTGACATCCGGATGACCCTTCCGCTCGGTTAGCTTGGCGACATGCCCCGCGTACTCCTCGTCCACGGCCTGAGCTCGAGCCCGGAAGGCTTGTGGCGTGTGCGGCACTGGCTCGAGGATGCCGGATGGACGACCGAGGCGGTCGCGTTGCGCGGGCATGGCGGGCAACGCCCGGCAGTCGACTACGCGCTGCCGTCGTACGCGTCCGACCTGGCGGCGACCGGACCGTGGGATGCGGTGGTCGCGCACTCCCTCGGTGCCAGCGCCGCGACCCTCGTCGCCGCTGCGGATCCCAGCTGGGCGGCTCGGCTCGTGCTGCTCGAGCCCGTGTGGCGCATTCCGACCGAGGATGAGCCGGCGATCATCGCCGACCAGCAGGCGGAGCTCGCGCTCACCCGTACGCAACTCGAGGCGGAGAAGCCGCACTGGGATCCCCGCGACGTCGAAGCGAAACTGGAGTCGATTGCCCAGGTCGACCCAGAGGCCGTGACGCGCACGTTCACCGACACCGGTCGCTGGGACCTGATGGATGCGGCAGGCAGCTTGGACGTCCCGACGCTCGTGGTCAGCGGCGACCCGCAGGTCTACACGATGCTGCATCCGGCCGATGCCGAGGCGATCGCCGAGCGCGCCCCGCTCGTCGACTACCGCGTGGTGCAGGGTGCGGGACACTCACCGCACTACGACGACCCCGACGCGACTCGTGAGCTGGTGGGGTCGTGGCTGGCGACCTGACGAGAGGTCGGTGTGCTTCACTGATCGGATGCCTCGCCTGAACGCTCCGCTGAGAAACGCCAGGGTGCTCGGCGCACTGGCCGCTGTGGTGTGCGTTGCTCTCGGACTCGGCCTGCAGCTGCTCGGCAGATCCCCGCTCCTCGATGGGATCGGCAGCGTGCTGTACGTCGTGCTCGTCGGTCTGCTGGTGCTGCTCGTTCGGCCCACGCTTCCAGCACTCGTGGTCGCTTCGGCCGCGCTCGCGATCGCGACGGCGATCGAGCTCTTTCAGCTCACCGGCATCCCCGACGCGATCGGCACCGTGGTCCCACCGGCACGCTTGGTCTTCGGCAGCGCGTTCGATCCGTTCGACCTGCTCGCATATGTCGGCGGCGCGGTTTTGCTGTTCCTCCTCCTCCGCGTGATCGTGCGACTGACTCGGGTTGTGCCCCTCACTGGGGTAGGCATCGAGTCGGATCGATAGCGAGAACGGCTCGGAATTCGCCCGTTGCCCCGGCGCCCGAGAGTATGGTGGCCCACGAGCAGCGTCACCGACCCTGCTCCGGTGGGGAATTCGGGCCGCCCGAGTCGAGGGGAACCGGCGAGGGCGACCCGGCCCGCGTCAGCCCCTGCCGAAGGTCAGCCCGTGCTCCGCGGTCAGTCGCGGGATGCTCGGCAGATCGAGCTCGAGCCCGAAGCGAGCTGCGATCTCTCCGGCCTTCGCGGGGTCGGGCGGTGACCCCTCTGCGGCGAGCAGGTCGCTGAAGTGCTGGAAGTAGACCTCGAAACCCGCCGGCGAGATGATCTCCAGAACCCGAGCCGGCTCGGAGCCCGCGTTCCAGAACGTGTGCCATTGCCCACGCGGCTTGAAGATCACATCACCGGGTGCGCCGAACACCACGTCGTCGCCCAGCAGCACGCCGATCTCGCCGGAGATAACGACCGTGTACTCGTCTTCGCGGTGATGCCGATGCAGCGGCGCCGCGAGTTTGCGCGGTGGTATCGGATGCTCGACGAGCGAGAACGCTCCGCGCGAGTCGACCGAATCGACGATGAAGCGAACTCCGATCGAGCCGAGCTGGGCCAGTTTGCCCTCGTTGGCCCGAAGAACCCGCGCCTGTGTGGTCAGCATGATGTGCCCTCTTTCAATGAACAGAGCGTTAATCGATTCTTGATGCTAACATCGTTGAACACCATGTCAATCGAAAAGCGGAAATACGAGCTCAAGTCTCGTGCCGCGAGCCAGCAGCAGACGCGCGAGCGCATCGTGGCCGCCACGGTGGAATTGCACACCGAGGTGGGGCCTGCCCTGACGACGGTTGCCGAAGTCGCCCGTCGGGCCGGCGTCCAGCGGCTCACGGTGTACAACCACTTCCCCGAAGACGCCGGCCTCTTCGGTGCCTGCCAGGCGCACTGGATGCAGCAGCATCCCCTCCCTGATGTCGCCACCGCCCTGACGGCCGACGATCCGGCCGAACGGGTTCGCTCCGTCTTCCGCGCCCAGTACGGCTGGTACCGGGAGACCGAGCCGATGGCTGAGAAGGTCCAGCGCGACCGTGGCGCCGTGCCCGCGCTCGACTCGTTGATGCGACGCACAGCGGATGCGCGGCTCGATCAGCTCGCCGACACGCTCGCAACCGGGTTGGGCGAGAGTGCGGAACGCCGTGCACTGATTCGACTGGGACTCGACTTCTGGACCTGGCGCCGCCTGACTCGCGAAGGCCTCGACGACGACCGCGCCGCGGAGCTCATGACGGCGGCCGCCACGGCGTGGCTGCAGCGAAGCTGAGGTAGGGCCGCGGCAATGCGGAGGAAGGCCTCGCCGTCGACCGCACGCAGCCACCCGCCTGCCGCGCCCCATACGATGGTCCGAGCACGCACCGAGGGGAGAACGGATGTCGCGGCCCCTCGTGGTCATCCCGACGTACAACGAGCTCGAGAACCTCGCCGACACCGTGGCCCGGGTTCGCGCGGCGGTGCCTGCGGCATCCGTGCTCGTGGTCGATGACTCGTCACCCGACGGAACGGGCGAGCTCGCCGACGAGCTCGCAGCGGGCGATCCGGTCGTGCAGGTGCTGCACCGCACCGCGAAAGACGGCCTCGGCGCCGCGTATCTCGAGGCCTTCGCGTGGGCGCTCGATCGTGGGTTCGATCCGATCGTGCAGCTCGACGCCGACGGCTCGCACTTGCCCGAGCAACTGCCGCGCCTGCTCGAACGGCTCGAGGCGACGGATGCCGTGGGGCGCGCCGATCTCGTCATCGGGTCGAGGTGGATCCCGGGCGGCTCGATCGAGAACTGGCCGCGTCGCCGCGAGCTGCTCTCCCGCTGGGGCAGCGCCTATGCCCGCGCCGTGCTGCGGCTCGACACTCGCGACGCGACCGCCGGCTACCGCGCGTTCCGGGCCGATGCGCTGCGCCGCATCCGGCTCGAAGACGTGCACACTCGCGGCTACGGCTTCCAGGTCGACATGCTCTGGCACGCGCGCGAGGCTGGGCTCACGGTCGCCGAGGTGCCGGTCACGTTCGTCGAGCGAGCGCACGGCCGATCGAAGATGAGCCCGGCGATCGTGGTCGAGGCGATGGTGCGCGTCAGCGCGTGGGGCATCCGCAGCCTGTTCAAGCGCCGGCCGAGGCGGGCCGCAGGCAGCGACGGCTCCTCGCCGAGCTCCCACGCCTGACGGCGCGAACCGAGTTCGTTCGGTCGCTTCCGGTCGTCACGTCATGCTCAGCACTGCCTGAGCCGAGGGGGTGAGTGGGGAAGGTAGCTCGTTCAAGGCATACCAACCCACCGAGGAGATCTCATCTGGCATCTGCACGTCGAGTACGCCAGTGGCCTGATCGCAGCTGAATACATGTGCCCGGTACTTGCTGCCGCTCCCGGGGTACACAAGATCGTGGACGCTGTGCGGAGTGACGGCGTTGGTGCGCAGGCCCGTCTCTTCGAACAACTCACGGATTGCTGCCTCGTCGGGCGATTCACCGTCTTCGATCTTTCCTCCTGGCAGGCCGAAGAACCGGTAGCCGTAGTCCTGGCGGACGAGCAGCACCTGGTTGGTCGAGTTCATGACCACCACAACGCTCGTTTCCCATTCGTACATGGGGTCACGATCACACAGAGGACTGACAATCGCACCCTGAAGGTCCTTACGCCGCTGGGCCGTCGCGGAGGACGCCGCGCACGGTCTCGAGTCGCGCACCCGGATCGATTTCCGGCAGCCACCACGTCGCGCCGCCCTTCGCGTACGGCTCGGGGTCGACGCCAAGTGGCAAGCTGACGGCGATGTCGTACCGGGGTCGCTCACCCCCCACGCCGGTAGGGCCGCCGATCGCAGCCAGACCCGACGGGGTTGAGAAGGTCGCGGCGAGACCCGAGTCGCCCGGGCTAACGGTGACGGGGCCCACGACGCCGGCCACGAGAAGGCGCAGCGCCGCCTCATCGGGAGTGGAGATGCTCAGCGTATCCAGACGAATGCCCTTGTCGGGCAGGCGCGTAGCCGGCGGCGGAGTGTGCCAGAGGATGCGTGACGGCGCGAGCCCACCCAGTGGCATCCGACCATCTGGCGCGACCGTGAGCGCCCAACGGTTGCTTCCCCGACTCAACTCCATCACGTGCCGCTCTCCGTCGAGCGATGGGACGCGCACCACCCAATGCACCAGCGCGGGCCCGTCGGCGAGCCGTGCGCGCATGGCCTCGGTGTCGAGCTCGAACCATCGCGCCCGGCCCGGCGCGGGTGCCTGGGGGTCGACGGCGATGACCTCGAGGTAGCAGTCGGGGCCGAGGGAGAGGACGCGATTGTGCGTGCCGAAGACCTCGTGCCTCCCACCGGCGTCCATGGCCACGCCGAGGCGCTCCTCGACCCATCGGACGCCCTCGTCGAGGTCGGCGGCCGCCACGACAAGATGGTCGAGCTCGCTCACGACGCCAGCCTAGGCCTTCACAGCGAAGCGCTGGCCAGCCGCGGCCGCCGCGCCTTCCGGAGGAACGGTCGGGTCAGGAGGACGATCGGTCGGGCGCATGTCGGCTGAGCGCGGGAGGCTGGGAGTCGACTTGAAGGAGCACCATGTCAACGAACACGCTGTCGACACCGACGCAGTCCCCGGACACGCCGCCCGAAGTCGCGACCCCGGCGGTCCGGCCATCCGCCTGGCTCGCCGTCGTCTCGCTCGGCCTCGGAATCTTCACGCTCGTCGCAAGCGAGTTCCTGCCGGCGAGCCTGCTCTCGCCGATCGCGGCCGAGCTCGGCATCACCGAGGGCACGGCCGGCCAGCTGGTCACCGCGACGAGCATCATCGGCGTCATCGGCGGCCCGCTCGTGGTCTCGGCGCTCCCGCGCGTGAACCGCCGATGGGTGATGGCCGGCCTCACCACGCTCGCGATCGCGTCGAGTCTGCTCGTCGCGATCTCACCCGTGTTCGGCCTCATGCTCGCCTCGCGCCTGCTGCTCGGCATCGCGATCTCGGGTTTCTGGGCGATGTCGCTCGCCGTGACGGCGCAGCTCGTGCCCGCCGACCGGCTCGGCCGCGCGATGACGGTGGTGAACACCGGCGTCTCGCTCGCGACGATCGCCGCGGTGCCGGCAGGAGCGTACTTCGGTGAACTGCTCGGCTGGCGTGCGGTGTTCCTGCTCGCGGCCGTGGCCGGCGTGCTGACGCTCGCGGCCCAGCTCGCGACGCTGCCGTCGATCCCGCCGAGCGGTGCCCCGGGCTTCCGAACCCTGCTGCAGACGGCTCGCATCCCGGTGGTCGCCCTGGGCGTCCTCGCGATCGTCCTGCTCGCGGGCGGGCACTTCATGGGCTTCACCTACTTGCGACCAGCCTTCGAGGCGATCGACGGCATCACTCCGAGCCTGCTCGCGCTGCTGCTCATGATCTTCGGCGTCGCGAGCTTCATCGGCAACATGGTCGCCGGGCCGCTCGCCGATCGCCGGCTGCCCGTGCTGGTGATCGCGGCACCGGTCGCGATCGGCGCGGGCACGATCGTGCTCGCGCTCGCCGGATCGAGCGTCGCCCTCGCTGCCGTCACGGTCTTCGTCTGGGGCGTCGGTTTCGGTGCGATCCCGACCATGGTGCAGACCTGGATGGCGCACGTCGTGCCCGAACGCCTTGAGAGCGCCGGCGGCCTGGTCGTCGCCGCGTTCCAGATCGCGATCACGATCGGCGCGGCGGTCGGCGGACTCCTCGTCGACTCGGTCGGGGTGCAGGCGGCGCTCGTCGGCGGCGGCATCGCGGCGGTGCTCGGCGCCGGCGTTCTGAGCTCGGCTCGCGCCCGCTAGCGGCCGGCGTCGCGCGGCGTGCTACGCCACGGCGTGCACGGCCGCGCGGCGCCAGAGGCTCGGCGAGACGCCGGTGTGCCGCCGGAACGCGCGGCTGAATCCCGCGTCACTCTCGTAGCCCAGCTGGAAGGCGATGTCGGTGACGGATGCCCCGGCCCGCAGCATCCGCTCGGCTCGCTCCATGCGCACCCGCGTGAGGTAGCGGGCGGGCGAGTCGCCGACCGCGTCCTTGAACTGCTCGGCGAACTGCGAGCGGGAGGCGCGGGCGAGGCGGGCGAGGGACTCGACCGTCCAGGGCGAGCCCGGGTCGTCGTGGATCGCCTCGAGCGCGCGGCTCAGGTGCGGGTCGCGCCCGGTGGCGAGCAGGTCGAGCGCGCTGCCGCATCCGCGTTCGAGCCAGATGCGCACGGCAGCGGACGCCACGACGTCGGCGAGCCGCTCGATCACGGAGTGGCTGCCGGCTCGATCGCTTGACGCCTCGCGGTACATCGTGTCGAGCAGCGAGGCGAAGATCGGCTCGTGCACCCGGAAGCCGCACGTGAACAGCACGGCCGGCATGGCTTGCGCCGAGATCGGGTCGCTGCCGTTGAGGGCGAGCGAGCCGCTCAGCAGCATCGTGTCGCGCCTCGTGTGCATCTCGACGGGCCCGCCGTGCGGGATCATGACGAAGTCGCCGGCCTGCATGGCGAGCGGCTCGTCGCCGCGACGGTGTACCTCGATGGCGCCCGTCGCGACGTAGTGGAAGCGGATGCCGGGGCCGTCGTCGCGCGCCTTGACACCGGCGGGCAGCTCGCGATCTCCGAACTCGAGCACGCTCCAGTGCAGGCGTTCGAGCACGGCGTCGATGCTGCGCTCGGCTTCGCCGAGGACGTCGGGGACTGCGGATGCCTCGATCGCGCTCATGTGAGCTTCAAGCGCGTAGCGCCCCCGATCATTCCCGCGAATGGGCAGGTCACCACTCAACGGCGCTCTTCGGCGATGGCGTTGCCGCCGTCGACGACGATGAGCTCGCCGGTCGTGTACGCAGCTCCGGGTGTCGCGAGCCAGGCGATTGCCGATGCGACTTCCTCGGGCCGGCCGCTGCGACCGAGCGGCACGAGCAGCGCCTCCTCGGCCTCACTCGGGAGCTGGCTCGCGGTGGCGATCCAGCCCGGTGCGACGGCGTTCGCGGTGATGCCGTAGGCCGCCTCGTCGACCGCGAGGGCGCGCACGTACCCGAGCATTCCGGCCTTCGCCGCGGCATAGGCGACGTCGCCGCGCGACGCCATGACCGGACCGGTGACACTCGAGACGCAGATGATGCGGCCCCAGCCGGTCTCCCGCATTCCGGGAAGCATCGCGCGCGTCAGGAGGAACGCCGTCGTGAGATTCATGGCGAATCGAGCGTTCCACTCGTCAAGCGACATCATGGCGTCGCCGCCGATCATCTCGGGGTCGCCGGTCGCGATGAGGCCCGCATTGTTGACGACGATGTTGGGACGGATGCCGGTGGCCGCGAGCTCTGCGGAGAGCTCATCGACCTCCTCCTCGACGTCCAGTCGCGCCACGTAGCCGACCGCGGTGATGCCCGCTTCGCGGAGCTCCTCGGCGCGCTCGAGCACACGCTCGCTCGTCGCGGTGAGGACGATGCCCGCACCAAGCTCGCCGAGGGCGCGGGCGGCGGCGAATCCGATGCCGATGGGGCTGCCGGCGCCGCTCACGATGGCGACGCGCCCATCGAGGTTCCAGAGCGCGGGGAGGGCCATGACCACATCGTAAGCACGGCGGCGCTCGTTCGGGGAGCCCCCGGGATCGTCCTCTTCGCCACCGCCGTGTCGCCGGCGCGGCTCAGTTCGAGAGCAGCGGCCGCACCGCGGCGAAGCCGTGTCCAACCACGGTGGAAGTCGTGTCGTAGACCCGGACGGAGCCTGCGGCATCCGTGAATCGAGGCCATCCCGGGTCGCCGTTCGTGACGAACGCGACCGCGCCGCCGTGCACCTCGTCGGCGAGTGCCTGAGGGGGCGCGTCGCCCGCGACCACGTCGACGCGCTCTCGGCATCGAGGCAATCGAAGAAGAACGGCACGTCGAGGCAGTGCACGGCCCGTCCCGATATCGGCGAGGCCCACGAGAAGCGGTACAGCCAGGTAGGTGCAGCGCCGCGGGCGCGGGCGATGCGGAGGGCGAGGGTGCGGAACAACCGATCTGTGAGGTAGCGGCCGACGACCGCGGCGCCGCCGAGCCTCGCGACGTCGCGATTCGCCGCGAGATAGGGCGAACGGGCTGCGCGCTCGAGCCCAGCCCTGCCGAGCAGGAACCGCGCGGGAACGAAACGGAGCTTGCCCTTCGCGCCGTCGAGGATCGTCGAGAACTCGTCGTCGGTCGCGCCGAGCACGAGGGGCTTGTCGGCCCCGATGCCCGCGGCGATCGCGTCGACCGTGGGCATCGGCACGACGTCGCCGTCGATCACCGGGCCGAACTCGAGCCCGCCGACGATGAACCGGCGCAGCTCGTCGAAGGGGCTGCCGCCCTGCTCGCGAGCGCTCAGCTCGCCCTGCACCTCGCGGAGACGCTCCTCGCTCAGCGCAGAGAAGCCAGCACGCGTCGGTTCGACGCCGGCGGCCTCGGCGAGGCGGCGGCCGAACGCCTCGGCGCGCTCGAGGGTGACGTCGGCCGCCACGCCCGAGATGCTGTAGACGCCCGCGAAGAGCGGCTGGGCGCGCGGCATGCCGAGCAAGGTGAGCACGGCCCCGCCGCCGGCCGATTGTCCGACGATGGTGACGCGTTCGGGGTCGCCGCCGAACGACGCGATGTTGTCGCGCACCCATTCGAGGGCGAGCAGCCAGTCGAGCACAGCGCGGTTCATCGGGGCATCCGCGATCCAGCCGAAGCCGTCGAAGCCGAGCCGGTAGGAGATCGAGACCGTCACGACGCCGTCGCGGTTGAACGCGGCGCCGTCGTACCACGGGCTCGCGGGGGAGCCCGCGAAATAGCCGCCGCCGTGGATGTAGACGAGCACCGGGAGCGCAGCAGCCGTCGAGGCATCCGTCGCCGGGGGCCGGCGTGAACACGTTGACGTTGAGCGTCGACTCGCCGGGAATCGACGGCTCGGGGATGAACGTCACGCCGGGGTCGCCGCGCTGCGCGGTCGCGCCGTACTCGAGCGCGTCGCGCACGCCGTGCCACGTGCGGTGCGGCACGGGAGCCGCGAAGCGCAGCTCGCCGACGGGCGGCTCGGCGAAGGGAATGCCCAGGAACGCCGCCGAGCGGTGGCCCGCGGCATCCGCGCGCCAACGGCCGCGCACGCGGCCCGCCGTGATGTCGACCTCGACGGTCGTGTCGGTTCCGGTCAGCGGCATGTGCGATCCTCTCCTATCGCTCGCGGCGCAATGACGAGCCGCGACAGTTGCATCATATGTTCGGCCCTTCGTCGGGCACGCCCGGCGTGATCAGCCGCGGCGCGGATGTGCCTTGAAGAAGTCCCATATCAGCGACGACGCGTTGATCTCACGCGTCACCGCGCCCAGCCCGAACTGGTCGAGCGGCACGTCGGTGCCGGGCCAGGTGTGGCCGCCGCCGGCGACCTCATAGAGCACGACATCGGCGCGGCTGGCGCACTCGGTCCACGAGTATGCGACGACCGACTCGCTCACCGAGGTCGTCGTGGGACCCACGCGGCACCCGTTCAGGCTCGCCCACGTCGAGGCGGCCGTCTGCACGGTGTAGCCCCAGCGGGGGTCGGCGTTGCCCTGATACGGATTGATGAAATCGTCCGTTCCGTGGAATGTCAAGACGGAAACCGGGTGCTCCGGATCGCACGTCCCCGGCTCGGGTTTGGAGAGGTCGGCCGCATCGGGCCGGCCGGCACGCAGACCTGCGACCGGGGCGATCGCGGCGAAGACATCAGAGGCATCGCATGCCAGCGCAGAGGCCATGC
The DNA here is from genome assembly GCF_030815405.1 of Agromyces albus. Classification (NCBI taxonomy): domain Bacteria; kingdom Bacillati; phylum Actinomycetota; class Actinomycetes; order Micrococcales; family Microbacteriaceae; genus Agromyces; species Agromyces albus. The sequence goes on from NZ_JAUSWX010000001.1 coordinate 4,039,886, forward strand.
GGCCGCCGCCTGAGAACCCGGTCGCGTACACGCGACGGTCGTCGATGCATCCGGCCGTGTCGAGTTGGTCCACCACCGCGGTGAGGAACCCCACGTCGTCGCGCGAGCCTGCTGGTGGGTAGGTGCCGGAGGTCAGCGGCACGCCGGGCACGTTCCATGCCCAGTTGCCGTCGGGCAGGGTCTGCGGGAACGCGATGTCGCCCGTCGGCGTGGCCACGATGAAGCCCTCCGCGTCGGCGAGCGACTCCAGGTCGGAGATATCGGCCTGTGTCGTGGCGTTGTTGTTCGAGCCGTGAAGATCGAGGACCAACGGCAGGCTGCGGCGTACAGGCGCGTCAGGAACGTGCACACGTACGGCAAAGCTCTCTCCCTCGAAGGCGACGTCGAAGATCGAGGTGCCTGCGGGGATGACTCGAACGCACGCGCTCCCCGTGCTGGCCGGGATACCCGCTGGCTCGGAGGCCTGGGCGGCGGGCACTCCAAGCGAGCTGATGGCGAAGGTCGAGATAGCAGCGAAGCCAAGGAGCATCCTGACTGGCTGAGCGGATGCATGCGTGGTTCGGGGGCGATCGGGCATCTCAGGCAATGGGACTCCTTTGTCCGATGTGACAGTAAATACCGAGCGCCCGCTCGGTATTTACGGACCCTATCTTTCCGCGGCCTAGTCTGTCCAGTGCTCGGCTGTGCTGTCGAAGTGTCGTCGTTCCCTGGATTGCCGTTCGGCCGCGCCGGCTATGCCTTGATCTCCTGCTCGACGCGTCGCGCTCGCCTGATCAGGAGCGCGCCGCCAACGACTGCGGACAGGCTGACCACGAGCACGAGCGTGGAATCGAACCGGTAATTGTGGATCGTCTGCGGCCCAAAGGCATCACCGGGAACGTCGTAGGTGCAATCAAGCCCCAACGGGAAAAGCGTGGCATGACCGGAAACGTCGGTGCCCTCGTGAAACGGGCCACCACTTGCCGGATAAGGGGCGCTAAGGCACTGGATGGTCGGAACATTCCAACCGTCGTGAATCCAACCCGTGGCGAGCGTCAGCACGGCAATCGGCACGAAAAGGATAATCGCGACCCACCCGAGCACCCTGCCAATACGCGATCTCACGAGGATGAGCTGAGAGCGCCACGCAACACTGATCAGGGTCGGTGGGGTGTGCTGGCAGCGGAGCGCGGCATCCGGCGTTCCGCAATCGAACGAGAGGTGTTCTGGCAGGGCATCCCTCTTGCGCTTTCGCCGGCGTATCGTCGGTCGCGATCGCAGCATGCGGTGAACGTGCCGCCGCGAAGCAGAGGAGCGCCGATGAACATCGAATCCAAACCGCCCACAACTCAGGGACCCGCAGAGCGGTTCACGGGCGACGTGTACGTGGACCCGCTCGCCGCACCGAAGCAGGGGGACCAGCGGATGCTGGTCAGCCGCGTCCGGTTCACCCCCGGCGCCCACACCGCCTGGCACGCGCACGGACGGGGGCAGACCCTCCACATCACCCAAGGCGTCGCGCTCATCGGCACCCGCGACGGGAACGTCATCCGCGCCACCCCCGGCCAGACGATCTACACCCCACCCGGCGAGGAGCACTGGCACGGCGCCACGCCCGACGACTTCATGGAGCACCTCGCGATGCTCGAAACCGGCGACGGGTCCGACGCGACCGACGGCTGGTTCGAGCACGTCACCGACGAGGACTACCGCAACGCAACGGAGGTGTGACATGCATCGACGCACTCTTGGTCAGGGGTTCGAGGTTTCCGCGGTCGGGTTGGGCTGCATGGGGATGTCGCAGAGCTACGGCCCCAACCCCGGAACCCGCGACGACATGATCGCCGTGCTTCGCTCGGCCCTCGATCTCGGCGTGACCTTCTTCGACACCGCGGAAGTGTACGGGCCGTACGTCAACGAGGAACTCGTGGGTGAGGCCCTCGAGCCGATCCGCGACCAGGTGCAGCTCGCCACCAAGTTCGGGTGGCGGATCGAGGACGGCAAGAGCGTCGGGGTGGACAGCCGCCCCGAACAGATCCGCCGCGTCGCCGACGCCTCCCTGAAGCGACTCCGCACCGACGTGATCGACCTGTTCTACCAGCACCGTGTCGACCCTGACGTGCCGATCGAGGATGTCGCGGGCACGGTTGCTGAGCTCGTCAAGGAGGGCAAGGTTCGCCACTTCGGGTTGTCCGAGGCATCCGCTCAGACCATTCGCCGCGCGCATGCGGTGTTCCCCGTGACCGCGCTGCAGAGCGAGTACTCGTTGTGGACCCGCGACCCGGAGGCCGAGGTGCTGCCCACGCTCGCGGAGCTCGGCATCGGATTCGTGCCGTTCAGCCCGCTCGGCAAGGGGTTCCTCACCGGCACGGTCGCTCCGACCACGGACTTCGCCGACGGCGACATCCGTGCCACCATCCCCAGGTTCACCGAGGAGAACCGGGCCGCGAACGCCGAGCTCGTCGACCACGTCGCGCGGCTCGCCCGCCTCAAGGACGCCACACCCGGTCAGATCGCGCTGGGGTGGCTGCTCGCGCAGCAGCCCTGGATCGTCCCGATTCCCGGCACGCGTCGCACCTCACGGATCGAGGAGAACGCCGGCGCCACCCATGTGCCGCTGTCGGCCGACGAGCTCTCGGACCTCGACACCCTCGCGCAGCGAATCGGCGTGCACGGCGCCCGGTACAACCCGTCGGAGATGCAGTACGTCAACCACTGACGCGGATGCTTCTGGGCCGATGCCACGCTCGTCGAGCAGCTCTTCGGCCAGCAGCCAGTCGATCGGCTCGGCGGTCTCGCACGCGGAATCCGTCCGCGGGAACCATGGCGGTCAAGCGTAGCGGTGCCGCGGGCGCTAGGCCGAAGCCACGGCTCGCTCCATGCAGACGAGGCGAGGCCGCTCATCCCACGACGGTACGCGGATGAATCCCCGCGAGAGGTACAGCAGCATCGCGTCACTTCGCCAGTCCCATACCGAGAGGCGCAATGGCCCCGGATGCTCCTGCAGCACGGTGTCGAGGAGCGTGGATCCGACACCGTGCCCACGTGCACCCGGGTCAGCCCAGAGACGCTTGATCTCCGTCGCGCCCTCGGCTCTCTTGAGCACCGCGACGCCGACAGCGGTGGAGGCCAGCTCCGCCAGGTACACCGACGACCCCGCGTACGCCGCATCCGGATTCTCGGCCTCCGCCCGGTAGCTCGCTGGGAGCTCGTCATTGTCGCTGGGCGCGCCGGGCAAGTGCGCCGCCTTCTCCCGCTCCGTCTGGCGCAAGTAGGCCTCGACGAGACGCCCCACCTCCGCTGAATCTTCGCCGCCCAGGATGGCCCGGCGAACGAGGGGGCGAGTCGAGATCGGGCGCACTCCTCATTTTCGCACCGCACCGGCATCGAGCTGCGAGTTGGGCCGGGGGCACACGCCCAGCTGTCGGCCGTGACTCCGCCGCTGATGCTGAAATCGCATCAGTGGCGGAGTCACGCGCACGGGTGTCGAATTCGACGCTTGCCGTTCGTCGTGTGTGTGACGGATGATTCGCCACATCGATAGGAGAGCACTCATGCAGTACATGCTGTTGATCTACGGCAACGAAGAAGCGTGGAACGATCTGGCCACGAACGGCCAGGAGGCGCTGGATGCCGCCCACCGCGAGGTGTTCGCAGAGCTCACCGCTTCCGGCGAGCTCGTCCTCTCCAACGAGCTCAGCCCGACCGACGCGAAGGTCGTGCGACGCGCCGACGATCGCGTGCTCGTCACCGACGGGCCGTTCACCGAGTCGAAGGAGATGATCGGGGGGTTCTACATCGTCGAGGTCGACGCACTCGACCGGGCGATCGAGATCGCGGGAAAGCTCGAGGAGACGACGTTCTCGCAAGTGGAGGTCCGTGCTCTGATGCACTGAGGCGGCTCGGCCATCGGACGGCGACCATAGGCTTTTCTCGTGTCCATTTCCATCCGTCCCATTGCGCCTGACGATTACCTGGCGGTCGAGTCGATTGAGAACGCCGCCGATCAGATGCTCATCGATCGGCTGAGCCCTGAGGGTTGGGAGCCCGCTCCGTCTGGCTTGTCGAGAGCGTCGGAGCCCGGGTTCGTCTTGGTGGCGGAGGAGACCGAGGCAGGCAGCATCGTCGGGTTCGTGCACGTTCTTGAGATTGACGGGAACGCTCACTTGGAGCAGATTTCGGTGCTTCCTCAGGCTGGCCGACGTGGCTACGGACGGAGTCTCGTCGAAGCCGCGATGGATGAGAGTCGTCGTCGCGGGTATGAACAGTTGAGTCTGCGGACCTACGCCGACGTGCCCTGGAACGCACCGTTCTACGCACGCGTCGGCTTCGTCGAAACCGAGCCCGCAACCGACTTCCATAAGTTCCTCGTCGAGGTGGAGGACCGACTCGGGCTTGCTCGGTACGGGCGACGTGTTCAGATGACCGCAGCGCTCCGGTAGCAGACGAACTAAGGGGTCGGCCGCGCGTCGAAGGCGTCGCGGGCTTGCTGCACCTGATCGAAGTATTGCTCTGCCCAAAGGCCGAGTGCCCCCAACGGCTCCGAGAGGGTTCGCCCGAGCGCGGTCAGTTCGTACTCCACTCGCGGAGGCATCTCCGCAAACGCAATCCGGGTGACGATGCCGTCCCGCTCGAGATCTCGCAGCGTATCCGTGAGCACTTTGCCGCTGATGCCGGCCACTCTCGTGCGCAGCTCACCGAACCGCATCCGCCGCTCGCTGAGGGCGATCACGATCATCGCGGTCCACTTGTTCGCGATTCTCGCCAGCGACGTCCGCGACGGGCACGTGGCCAACATCACATCCCAAACCGGTGCCGCCACATCTTTCCCTTTAGTTACGTTGAGGTAACAGGTTACCGACTGTAACCATTTGGGCTACCTCGTCCACACTCGAAGGAGAACCCAGATGACCGACCAGAACCCCGCAGCCGTCGCAACCCGCTATTTCGATGCGCTTGCCGACGGTGACGTTCCCGCAGCGATGGCGCTCCTCAGCCCCGATGTCGTCTGGCATCAGCCCGGCGCGAACCGCTTCTCGGGCGACCACCATGGACTGGACGGGGTAGGTGCGCTCCTCGGTCAAATGATGGAGGTGAGCGGGGGAACCTTCCAGCTCGCCGTTACGGGCCCGGCGATGGTCAACGGCAACCTCGTTGCCGTCCCGGTGCGTTTCACCGGTCAACGTGAGAGCGTCGCCATGGACATGACCGGCATCGACCTGCTCACCATCGCTGACGGCGCGATCGCTGCAGTGCACCTGTTCTCCGAGGACGGGTCTGCCGAGGACCGCTTCTGGGACGCTCCCTGACAATCGCTCCATGGCGATCATCTCCTGCCGCCACAACGAGCGATCAGCCGTTGCGTACGCTTGGAGGCATGGGCAAAGAGGACGATCGCGAGCCAGAGCAGGAGTCGGATGCTGCTCCCGAGAAGGAGCCCCCGTACCAGGCGCTCTTTCCCAACCTGGACCGGATGTCGCGATCCTCGTTCAGAAAGGGCACGATCAGTCGCCGTCGCATCAACCGATCCCTCGCCATCTTCGCGCTGATACTGGTCGTCGTGCTCGCGGTCATCTTCCTTCCGCAGCTCCTGAGCTGACAAGCAGCGATCACATGACGCCGCCATCGAGCGCCGTGCTCTTCGATGTTGACGGCACGCTCGTCGACGCCGTCGCGAACCAGCGGCGCATCTGGGCTGCATGGTCGGAGCGATTCGGGCTCGACGGCGACGAGGTCTATGCCCTCGCGCTGCGCACGCGACCCGTCGACACGGTGGCCGAGTTGCTCCCGCAAGCCGAGAGGGCTGGCGCGCTCGCGCACTTCGACGACCTCGAAGATGACGACGTGCGCGACGGCCTCTACACGGCGTTCCATGGTGCCGAGCGGATGCTGCGCGCCCTCGACGCCGGGCGGTGCGCGCTCGTGACCGCCAATCTCCGCCAGCGCGTCGAGGGCCGGTTCCGCAGGCTCGGCCTCCCCGTGCCGGCGGTCATCGTGGACGCCGAGACCACGGCTCGAGGCAAGCCGCATCCCGATCCCTACCTTGCGGCCGCCGCGGCGCTCGGGGTCGATCCCGCCCGCTGCCTCGTCGTGGAGGACTCACCCTCCGGCGTCGCCGCCGGGCTCGCTGCCGGCATGACGGTGTGGAGCGTGAACGGCGCGGCCCCGGTCGCCGGCGCTCACCGGCATTTCCCGACCCTCGAGGATGCTGCCCCCGACGTGATCGCGTTCGCGGCGAGCCTCGGCTGAACCGCCGCGCACGCCCGCCCGCCGCACCAGCGCGAACACCCCGAGCGCCGCGAGCACTCCGCCCGCGGCGAGGCCGACGAACCGCAGCGTCTCCGTCCATGGCCAGGCCGGCCCGCTGAGGGCCAGGTCGTCGATGGGGTACTCGAGCACTTTCGCCGCCCACTGCGCCGTCGAGACATCCGTGATGCGTGCGAGATCCTGCAGCGCGCCGTCGTACGGGAATCCTTGACCGTTGTGCAGATACTCCGGCTCGGGCCCGGCGACTGCGTCGTGCGCGGGCGTGCCGGGCACGACGAGACGGTCGAGACCGGCCGCCGTCTCGGCCCTCGGAATGAACGTGAGGCCGTGGCGTGACCGCACCGGTCCCGCGCCAACGGCGACGGTGCCGACCGCGAGCGACTCGCCGTATGTGTCGAACACCGAGGCCAGCTCGATCTCCCCGACACCCTCAGTGAGGAGTACGCCGACGGTAGGCCGGTCCCAGCCGAACGCCGTGTTGAAGGCTACGACGGCGTCGGCTGGCCCGAGCCCCGACTGCTCCATTCGAGCCGGGCCGCCCGGGTGGTGGTGCCGCCACCCGATCGCCTGGGCTGCGTCGGCTGCGGCATCCGCTCCGATGAGTCGTTCGACGACGTGCAGCGTGCCATCGATGCCCGACAGCACGCCCGCCGTGCTGATGACTCCGCCATCGTCGACGTACCTCGTGCCGCGCACCCACCCGACGGCCGGGTACCGTCCTTCGAATTCGTCGATCCGCAGCCAGTGCGCGGTGGCCCGGTGCCCGTCGAGGAGCCCCGCCGAGGCGAGCACTCCGGCCCCGTTGCAGACGCTGAGGAGCAGTGCCCCGCGGCTCGCCTGGGTGGCGAGCCAATCGGTGACGGGCTTCGTCGTCGGCTGGCCGACGTCGGGCATGGCGGGAACCACGACGACGTCCGCCGGCCCATCGAGCATGTGCTCGAGGTCGGCGAAGGTGAGGGCGGGCACGAGATCGAGCCCGCCGGTCAGCGGAACCGGGTGCGCCTCGAATGCCACGGTGTAGACGTTGAACGCGCCCGTGGTGGCGAGGATCTCGTAGGGCGCGAGCGTATCCGACACGACGGCGCCCCGCTCTCCCACCACGACGACCGCGGTCGGCTTGGCCGGATCATGCGTTACCGATGCGGGCGTGGCGGATGCGCCTCGGTGCGGGGCACGTTGAGAGCCAGCGCACCGACGACGGCGGGCGCGCCCAGGGCGGCGGGAAGCGCCAGCGCGGCGAGCACGAGCACGACGATCTTGAGGACGGTGCGCACGGTCACCACCCGTACTCGCGTCGGCGGCGCAGCATCGCGACGAGCATCGCCGGGACCATCAGCACGTGGCCGGCCGTCATGAGCGCCATGGCGGGCATCGCCCCCGCCCAGTGGAACGGCAGTAGCACCAGGAACGGCAGGTACATCGCGACGAACATCTCGGCGATGGCGGCGAGCCCGTGGCCGCGGATGCGCATCCACACGGCCATGCCGAGCGACATGTTCGTGGCCATCACCAGCACGTGCGTGGTGACGTTCTCGCTGAGCCCCGGCCACGCGAACGACCAGATCGGCTCGAGCACGACCATGCCCACCACCATGGCGATCACCATCTCGAGTGCGTGTTGCGCGAACCGCAGCGCCGGGTGCCGGCGGACGGTCGCCTCTTGGTGGTTCATCTCTACTCCTCGTGACTCACGTTCGGACACACGAAATCCTCGGCGGAGCACAGGGGTGCCGTCAGGTGCCGAAGGTCATGCCTCGGGTCATGTTCCGGGGTGGCCGGTGACCCGGTGACACCGTCGGTGTCCGGCCGGTCAGAGAATGCCGAGGTCGCGCGCTCGCAGGGCTGCCTGCGTGCGGTCGCGCACGTCGAGCTTCGACAACACGCTCGTGACGAGGTTCTTGATCGTGCCCTCGGCGAGGAAGAGGGCGCCGGCGATCTCGCGGTTGCTGCGTCCCTCGGCGAGCAGTCGCACGACGTCGACCTCCCGATCGGAGAGCGGATGCCGCGTTGAGGGCCCATCCTGCGGCATTCGCGCCACTCGTGCCACGAGCTTCGCCGCCACCGACGGCTGGAGCACGGTCTCGCCCTGCCCGGCCGCGACGAGCGCCTCGACGAGCTTCGCCGACGACACGTCCTTGAGGAGGTAGCCGACGGCGCCGGCGCGCAAGGCCGCGAACACGTCCTCGTCGTCGTCGAACGTCGTCAGCGCGAGCACCCGAACGGCGGGCTGCTCGGCGCGGAGGCGTGCAGTGGCGGCGATGCCGTCGAGCACCGGCATCCGGAGGTCCATGAGCACGACGTCGGGACGTGACTCGGCGCTCGAGCGCACGGCCTCCTCGCCATTGGCCGCCTCGCCGACGACCTCGATCCCCGGCTGCACCTCGAGCAGGGTCGTGAGCGCCTCGCGGAAGAGCGCCTGGTCGTCGGCGACGAGCACGCGCACGGTCATCCCGGCACCTCCACGATGAGCGTGAGTCCGGCATCGCCGGCCGGGCCCAGGGACATCCGACCGCCCAGGCTTGTCGTTCGCTCGCGCAACCTGAGCCCGAAGCCCGTGGCCGGCATCTCGGGAAGGCCCCGGCCATCGTCGCGCACCTCGAGCCGTACCTGGTCGGCCTCCCGGTAGTCGAGCACGACGGCCGCGGTGCTCGCGCCGGCATGCTTGCGGATGTTGGTGAGCCCCTCCTGTGCCGCACGAAAGAGCGATTCCTCGACCTCCGCGCGGAGCGGGCGGGCGAGGCCATGGACGTCGAGCGCGGTCGGAACGCCCGCGTCTGTCGACTCCGCGGCGAGCGTCTGCAGTGCTTCGGCCAGGGCGGGCCGTTGCTCGCGCAGCGAGCCGACCGATCGACGCACCTCAGCGAGGGCCTGGCCTGACTGCTCCTGCGCCTTGGCGAGCATGCTGTCGAGGCGCTCGGGGCCGGCCGTGCGAATGACGGCTCGGGCCGCCTCGAGCATCATCTGCACGACGGTGAGGTGGTGACCCACGCCGTCGTGGATGTCGCGCGCGAGCCGGTTGCGCTCTTGGATGGTGGCCAGCTGCTCGGCCTGGGCGGCGTAACCGCGCAACCGCTCATTGGCCTCGGCGAGCTCGGCTCTCGCCTTCCGTTCCCGCACGAGGAGCTCGGTGACGACGAGCGTGAAGGACGTGACCGCGAGGGTGCCGAGCCCCTCGCGCAACCCGTCCTGCCACTGCATGCCGAGGTGCACGAGTGGAATGGCGGCGGCCACCACGGCCGCGACCGGCAGCGGCAGGAGCAGGACGCTCTGCGAGACGAGCACGACGAGGAGCAGGACGGCGCCGACCGCCGCGCCCGAGAGCGTGAACACGGTGAACCCGAGCGGCAGCTGCACAGCGACGAACGCCACCGCCCACCAGACCGAGCGCCCCTCGACGAAGCGGAACCCGAAGATCGCGAGCACGGAGTAGGCGAGCCCGACGAGCAGGGTCGGCACCGGCTGCTGCTCGAAGCTCGCGGAGCCGAGCGGCAGCGTCGCGTACGCGACGACGGTGAGGATGGCCAGGGCCCATTGCACCGTTCAACTGTGGGGGACACAGTGAGCGGGGTCAACCATCCCGATCGGAGGATGATGGATGCATGCCCGCTGCCCACCGTCCTGGTCTTCGGATCGGCTCCGGACTCACGATCCCCGAGTCTGAGCTGTCTTGGCGGTTCTCGCGGTCATCCGGTCCCGGCGGGCAAGGCGTGAACACTGCCGACTCCCGAGCGGAACTCGTGTGGGATGTGGCCGGCTCGGCCGTCCTCTCTCCGTTCCAGCGGGAGCGACTGCTCGAGCGTCTGAGCAGTCGCCTTGTCGACGGAGTACTGACGATCACCGCATCCGAGCACCGCGCGCAATTGCGCAACAGGAATGCTGCGCGTGCTCGGCTCGCCGCTGTCGTGGCCGACGCTCTGCGGCCGCCGTCACCGTCGCGACGACCGACGCGTCCGAGTCGCGGTGCCAAGGAAAGGCGCTTGGAAGCGAAGAAGCGGCGCACCGACGTCAAGCGACTGCGTCGCCCACCTCACGACTGACCGCCGAGGTGGCACGCTTGGACGGGAGGACGCCGTCAACCTGCGCCGGCTTCGCCCGTTTGGGATCCTCAAACGGACGGCTCATGTGAGGATCCGCTTGCGCTCGGCAGGGCAAGCGCCGACGCTCATATTGTGGATAGCAGGGTGTGCATACGAACCGCGGGTCCGGCGGATGCGATCGGGCTGGCCCGGCTGAAGGAAGCCTGGGCGGATCTTCCGAGTCCCGCGACCGACGCGGAGCGGACCGAGTTCGCTGGTTCGCTCGCTCGATGGATGCAGGAGCGGGGCGACAGCGTGATCTGCCAGGTTGCGGAGCTCGAGGGGGCGCTCATCGGGATGGCATGGCTCATCGTGTTCGAGCGAGTGCCGGACATCCGAAACAGACAGCGGCGCACAGGAGACATCCAGAGCGTGTTCGTGCAGCCGAGTCATCGAGCTCGCGGAATAGGCAGTCAATTGATCCGCACATTGACCGTCGTCGCTGACGATCTCGGCATCCCACGAGTTACGGTGAGCGCCAACTCGCAGGCCCTCGCCATCTATCAAGCCCTCGGCTTCGTCGAGACGCCGTTTCTGCTTGAACGACGGGCGCGGGCCATGTCGTCGCGCTGAACGATCGCTTTGCGGATCAGCCCGCTCTCGTGAGTGACGGGCCAGCAGCAGTCGGTGCCACACTTAAGTCATGGGTGAACCGAAGACGGTGCCGACGGATGCGGACGTGCACCAGTTCCTCGACGCGGCCGCGACTGCCCGCCGCCGTGAGGAAGGGCTTCGGCTCGCCGAGATCTTCGGCGAGGTCACGGGCACGGATCCGGTCATGTGGGGTCCCACGATGGTGGGATACGGCAGCTTCCGCTACATCTCGCGGGCGAACCCGCGCACGCGCGGGAACTGGTTCAAGACCGGGTTCTCGCCCCGCAAGGCGCAGTTGACGTTCTACGGACTGAACGACCTGCCGGAGGCCACCGCACTGCTTCCGAAGCTGGGCACTTTCACGGAGGGCGTCAGCTGCGTGTACGCCAAGAAGCTCGACGACCTCGATCTCGAGGTGCTGCGCCAGCTGATCGCGATCGCGTGGTCACGGGCAGACGACCCCGAAGCGACGTCGTGAGGACGCCTCGGGCGCCCTCGACCGAACACCGGTAGGGCGCACCTGATCAGCGCGGATCGTCGCCGGTGGGAGCCGAATTCGGGGCCTCACGCCCCGATCGACGCGTCGCGGGGGAGCAGCAGGTCGAAGCGGCATCCGCCGGGCACATTGCGCACCGAGACCTCGCCGCGGTGCGCGCTCATGATGCCCTTGACGATCGCGAGGCCGAGGCCGAGGCCGGCGCCGCCGCTAGATCGGGTGTCCTCGAGTGAGGGTGTGCGCGCCTTCGAGCCACGCCAGGCGGGTTCGAACACGCGGTCGAGGTCGGCCTCGTCGATGCCGCCGCCCGCATCGATGACCGAGACCATCGCCCGGTCGTCGACGAGATCGACGGCGACCGTGATGGGCGAGCCCTGCGGGGTGTGCTGGATCACGTTCATGAGCAGGTTGCCGATCGCCCGCGAGAGCTGTCGCGGGTCGGCCATCACGACGAGCTCTTGCGCGAGCGGCGCCTCGACGCGGATCTCGCGCCCTTGCGACGCGGGCCGCAGGTCGGCGACCGTGTCGCTCACGATGTCGTAGAGCGACACCTCCTTGAGTGAGAGGCGCAGCGCGTCGGAGTCGATCTTCGAGAGCTCGAAGAGGTCGTCGACCATGCTCGAGAGCTGGTCGACCTGCATGCGCATCTGGCGGTGATAGCGGGCGGGATCGGCCGCGATGCCGTCTTCGAGGGCCTCGGCCATCGCACGGATGCCGGAGAGCGGTGTGCGCAGGTCGTGCGAGATCCACGCGACGAGCTCCCGGCGGGAGGCCTCTATGCGCTGCTCGCGCTCGCGGGACTCGGCGAGCTTCGCGCTCGTCGCCACGAGCTCGTCGGCGAGCGCGTTGAGCTCGCTGTTCGAGTACCGGCCCGCCGACTCGAGCCGCTCGCCCGCGCCGATGCGACGCGCAGCGAGCGAGAGCAACCGCGAGTTGCGCGCGACGAGCCACCCCAGTACGGCGACGAGCACGAGCGACACGACCCCCGAGATCGCCGAGACGGCGATCGCGACCGTGAGGTCGTGCTCCGAGAGGTACATCTGGTTCGCGGCGCCGACCATGCTCGCGACGACCGACACGATCGCGGCGAGCACGAGCACGCACACCTGCACGACGACCGACGTTCGCCGCAGCATCAGCAGCGCCAGGAGCGCGAGCCCGCCGACGACGGCAGTCGTCGTGAGCGCGACGACCGCCACCGCGACGAGATCAGACCACGGCATCGGAGACACCGCCCATCGTGAATCGATAGCCGACGCCCCAGACGGTCGTCAGCAAGACGGGCGAGCGCGGGTCGCGTTCGATCTTCTCCCGCAAGCGGCGCACGTGCACCGTCACCGTCGAGAGGTCGCCGTAGGTCCAGCCCCACACGGTTCGCAGCAGCTCCTCACGGCTGAAGACCTGGTTCGGATGCTTCAGCAGGAACTCGAACAGGTCGAACTCGCGCGCCGTCAGGGCCAGCTCGACGCCCGCCCGGGTCGCGACGTGCGCCGACGGGTCGAGGCGGAACTCGCCGTACTCGAGCACGGACTCGGGCGTGAACTCCCCGATCGACCGGCGGAGCACCGACTGCACCCGCAAGACGAGCTCGCGCGTCGAGAACGGCTTCGAGAGGTAGTCGTCGGCACCCGCCTCGAGACCCGCGATGCGATCGTCTTCGGACCCGAGAGCCGTGAGCAGGATGACCGGGGTCGACATGCGTTCGCGAAGCCGCCGGAACACCTCGAGTCCGTCGATGCCGGGCAGCATGCGGTCGAGCACGATGAGGTCGGGTGCGACCCGCTCGGCGGCCTCGAGTGCGGCGAATCCGTCGCTCGCCTCCTCGACCACGAAGCCCGTGGCGCGCAGGTAGCTCGACGCGACCTCGGCGACCGTCGGATCGTCGTCGACGAGGAGCACTCGACGGCCCACGAGATCTTCATTGCCGATCGACGACGGCGGAAGGTGAGGCACGTTCACAGACTACGACCGCCCTGCGGAGGCGGCGCCTCGCATCGGCGAATCGTTCGCGTTCCGTAAGACCTGCGCCCGGTCAGGCGTCGAGGTCGACGATGCCGCGCAGGTAGACCTCGAGCTCGTCGGCCATGTCGACGCCGTCTCGGTCGAGCAGCCACTGCACCTGGAGGCCGTCCATGAGCGCGACCGTGGCACGGGCGGCGCTCTCGGGGCGCAGCCCTGGTCGCAGGATGCCGCGCTCTGCGCAGCGGGCGAAATTGTGCGTGAGCCTGCTGACGGTGAGATCGTAGCGACCGACGAAGTAGTCATGAGCCGGATGATCGGGCGAGGTTCCCTCGGCTGAGAGTGTGCAGTACAGCTCGACCACCCCGGGTACCGAGGCGTTGTAGCGGGCGAGGGTGATGAGGCCGCGGATCGGCTCGAGCGGATCCGCGGCATCGAACGGCACCATCTCCATGGCGTGCTCGTCGCGGAGTTCGAGCACGGCCGCGAGGAGCGCGCTCTTGTTCGGGAAGTGATGCAGCAGCCCGGCCTCGCTCATGCCGACGTGGCTCGCCATCTCGCGCAGCGAACCGGCCCGGTACCCGCCTTTGGCGAACACCGCGAGCGCGGCCTCGAGGATCGCGGCCCGCTTCATGCCGGTCTTGGCATACGAGCCTCGCGGCTTGTTCCGCCCGGTCGTGGCAGTGGCCTTGTTCACTACGCCCTCCTGCTCAATCTCGACGAGCCTAACCGCCGCGTGTGGCGGGGCATCCGTCGGCCCGTCGAAGATCATCGTGTCACGCTCTGAAATAAAAACCTAGTGGTCACTCGGGTTTCATGGTAACTTCTCGTCTCACGAGGCGATCCGCAGGGGTATCGCCGCCGACCAAGAGGACCGAAGATGCTCCGATGGAGAACCGCCACAGCAGCTGTCGCCATCACCGCCGCACTCGCACTGTCGAGCTGCGCCGCTGATACGGGATCCACCCAAGGGGGAGGAGGCACGCTCACGCTCGGTGCCATCGTCGCGCCGACGACGTTCGACCCCGCCGGTTCGGAATGGGGCAACCGCGCCCCCTTCTACCAGGCGGTGTACGACACCCTCCTGCTCGCCACGTCCGAGGGTGAGATCGAGCCGTTCCTGGCCGAGTCGTTCGAGTACAACGACGACAACACCGTGCTGACCCTCACGATCCGCGACGACGTCACCTTCACGGATGGCTCCAAGCTCGACGCCGATGTCGTGAAGCAGAACCTCGAGCGGTTCCAGACCGGCACGTCTCCCGACGCCGGGTACTTCGCGGGCATCACTTCGGTCGAGGCACCCGACGCCACGACCGTGGTCATCACCCTCGCGGCGCCCGACCCCGCGATGCTGAACTACCTCACCCGCGACCCGGGGCTGATCGCGAGTGCCGAGGCACTTGCCGACCCCGACTCGCTCGCCACCGACCCGGTCGGCTCGGGCCCGTACGTGCTCGACACTGCGGCGACCGTCACCGGAACGAGCTACACGTACACGAAGAACCCCGACTACTGGAACCCCGACCTCCAGCACTACGACACCCTCACGATCAACGTGCTCGCCGATGCCACGGCAGGCCTGAACGCGATCAAGGCCGGGGAGGTCAACGGCATCAAGCTCGCGAGCAACGACAACCTCGCCGAGGTCGAAGGCGCCGGCTGGACCGTCAATGCCAACGAACTCGACTTCCAGGGCCTCCTCCTGCTCGACCGCGCCGGCACCATGAGCGAACCGCTCTCCGACGTGCGCGTGCGCCAGGCCATCAACTACGCGTTCGACCGCGAGGCGCTGCTCACCGCGCTGCAGAGCGACCACGGCACCGTCACCGGCCAGGTCTTCCCCGAGTCGAGCCCGGCGTTCGACCCGGCGCTCGACGAGCGCTACCCCTATGACCCCGAGAAGGCCAAGGACCTGCTCGCGGAGGCGGGCTACGCCGACGGGTTCACACTCTCGATGCCGAGCTCCACGGTGCTCGGCTCGACCACCTACACGCTCCTCAGCCAGCAGCTCGCCGACATCGGCATCACGGCGGAGTACACCGACCCGGGCAACAACTTCATCGCCGACCTGCTCGCGCCGAAGTTCCCCGCGTCGTTCATGGCACTCGAGCAGAACCCCGACTGGCAGCTCATCCAGTTCATGATCGCCCCGAACTCCGTATTCAACCCGTTCAAGTACGCGGATCCGCAGGTCGACGAGTACCTCGCCCAGATCCAGGCGGGCGACGAGGCCACCCAGGCCGAGGTGGCCAAGCAGCTCAACGAGTACATCGTCGAGCAGGCCTGGTTCGCCCCGTTCTACCGCGTGCAGAACAGCGTCCCGACCGACGCCAACACGAGCGTCGAGATGATGCCGACGAACGTGTACCCGGCCATCTACGACTTCCAGCCGAAGGGCTGACGAAGTCTCCCGGCCCGTCCTGGAAGACCAGGGCGGGCCGGGTCCCACCGCGGGCCTCGGGCCCGGCCCGTTCCGACAACCACGGAGTACCCATGCTGCCATTCGTGTTGCGCCGCCTCGCATCGGGCGTCGTGCTCGTGTTCGTGATCTCGGTGATCGCGTACGCGCTCCTCTACCTCGGCGGCGGTGACATCGCCCGCCGCATCCTCGGCCAGAACGCGACCGACGACGTCGTCGCGCAGAAGGCCGCCGATCTCGGCCTCGACCAGCCGCTGCTCACCCAGTACTTCGACTGGCTCACCTCGGCGTTCGGCGGCGACCTCGGCCGCTCGTGGTTCACGGGCCAGCTCGTGGCGGTCAGCGTCTCGAGCCGGCTCGCCGTCACCCTCTCGATCGTGATCGGCGCGACGATCATCGCGGCGATCGTCGCGGTCGTGCTCGGTGTGCTCGCGGCCCGCCGCGGCGGCTGGATCGACAATGTCGTGCAGTTCGTGTCCGTGATCGGGTTCGCGATCCCCGGCTTCCTCATCGCCCTCGTGCTCGTGCTCGTCTTCGCGATCAACCTCGGGTTGTTCAAGGCGACCGGGTACGTTCCGTTCGCCTCGTCGCCGAGCGGATGGATCACATCGGTGACCCTGCCGGTCGTCGCGCTCTCGATCGGAGCCATCGCAACGGTCGCCCAGCAGGTGCGCGGGTCGGTGCTCGACGCGCTCTCGCGCGACTACGTGCGCACCCTCCGCAGCCGAGGGCTCAGCACCAACCGGGTCGTCTACAAGCACGTGCTGCGGAATGCGGGCGGGCCGGCGCTCGCCGTGCTCGCCGTGCAATTCATCGGCCTGCTCGGCGCCGCCGTCATCGTCGAGCAGATCTTCGCGCTCCCGGGCCTCGGGCAGCTCGCAGTGCAGGCCACGGGCGCCGGCGACATCCCCGTCGTCATGGGCGTCGTGATCGTCAGCGCGATCATCGTCGTCATCGTGAACCTCCTCATCGACCTCGCGCAGGCGGCCCTCAACCCGAAGGTGAGACTGTCATGACCACCGCCATCACGCCACCCAACACGATCCCCACGCCGACCGGTCGCACGTCGCTGCTGCGCCGGGTGATCCGCCGCCCGCTCGGCACGATCTCGCTCGCGTTCCTCCTCGTCGTCGCGGTCATCGCCGTGATCGGCCCGCTGATCGCCCCGTACGACCCGAACCAGGCCTCGCTGCAGCTCGTGCTCGCGCAGCCGAGTGCGGAGCATCCGCTCGGTGCCGACAGCGGCGGCCGCGACGTGCTCTCCCGCCTGCTCGCGGCGACGCAGATCAGCATCGCCGCGGCGCTCGTCGCCCTCGTCACCGCGCTCCTGATCGGTGTGATCGCGGGCCTCATCGCGGGGTACTACCGCGGC
Source organism: Agromyces albus (assembly GCF_030815405.1). Lineage (NCBI taxonomy): Bacteria > Bacillati > Actinomycetota > Actinomycetes > Micrococcales > Microbacteriaceae > Agromyces > Agromyces albus. Next base: position 4,057,051 of record NZ_JAUSWX010000001.1, read on the forward strand.
TGGTTCGACAACGTCGCGTCGTGGTTCACGGCGCTCGTCATGGCACTGCCCGGCATCGTCGTGCTGCTGGCCGCGCGAGCGGTCGTGGGCCCGTCGGTGTGGGCGGCGATGTTCATCTTCGGCATCCTGCTCGCGCCGGCGTACTTCCGGCTCGTGTACGCCGCCGTCTCGGCGGTGCGCTCCGAGCTCTACGTCGACGCGGCCCGGGTGTCGGGCCTCAGCGACCTGCGGATCATCTCGCGCCACATCCTCTCGGTCGTACGCGCGCCGATCATCATCCAGTCGGCGATCGTCGCCGGCATCGCGATCGCGATCCAGTCGGGACTCGAGTTCCTGGGCCTCGGCGATATGTCGGTGCCGACGTGGGGGTCGATGCTGAACGACGGCTTCATCAACATCTACAAGGCGCCGCTGCTCATGATGTGGCCGTCGCTCGCGATCGCCCTCACCTCCATAGCCCTGACCCTGCTCGCGAACGTCATGCGCGACGCGCTCGAGCGCACCGTGCAGGTGCGACGCCGGCGTCGCCGGGCCGTCGCCACCGCGACCGGGTCGATCGCCGCCGTGACCACGTCGATCGGGACCGTCACCGGTGGGATCGGAATCGACGCCGAAGCAGAGCCGACCATCCGTCACGCCGACGACGAACGCGCCGCGGCCCGCGCCGGCGACACGATCCTCGACGTGCGCGACCTCCGCATCGGCTACGGGCAGGACGACGGCGGCACGCTCGAGGTCGTGCACGGCGTCTCCCTCGACATCCGCCGCGGCGAGGTGCACGGCCTCATCGGGGAATCGGGCTCGGGCAAGACCCAGACCGCGTTCGCCGTGCTCGGCCTCCTGCCGCGCGGCGGCCACATCACGGGCGGTTCCGTCGACTACGAGGGCGTGCGTCTCGACACCCTGGGGGAGCGGGAGTACACCGCGATCCGCGGGCGGCGCATCGGGTACATCCCGCAGGAGCCGATGTCGAACCTCGACCCGTCGTTCACGATCGGCAGCCAGCTCGTCGAACCCCTGCGGGTGGGCCTCGGCCTCAGTAAGAAGGACGCGACCGAGAAGGCGCTCGCGCTGCTCGAGCGGGTCGGCATCCCCGATCCCAAGCGCACGTTCGCCGCCTACCCGCACGAGGTGTCGGGCGGCATGGCGCAGCGCGTGCTCATCGCCGGCGCGGTCTCGACCGACCCCGACCTCATCATCGCCGACGAGCCGACCACGGCCCTCGACGTGACGGTGCAGGCCGAGGTGCTCGACCTGCTGCGCGACCTGCAGGCGGAGCGCCAGATGGCGTTGCTCCTCGTCACGCACAACTTCGGCGTCGTCGCCGATCTCTGCGACCGGGTGTCGGTGATGCAGCACGGCCTCATCGTCGAGCACGGCCCGGTTCGTGCGATCTTCGGGCGTGCGGAGCATCCGTACACCCGTTCGCTCCTCGGCGCGATCCTCGACGAGGGCCCGGCGCGAGCCCCGCTCGGCGGCGGCATCGAGAAGGCGGGCATCGAACAGGCCGGCATCGAACAGGCCGACATCGTGAAGGGAGGTGCGCGATGAGCGCGCCACTGCTCGAGGTCGAGAACCTCGAAGTCGAGTACCCCGGCAAGGGGTTCCGTGCCAAGCCGTTCCAGGCGCTGAAGGGCGTCTCGCTCGAGATCCTGCCGGGTGAAACCGTGGGCCTCGTCGGCGAATCGGGCTCGGGCAAGACCACGCTCGGTCGCGCCGTGCTCGGCCTCGCGCCGGTGACGGGTGGGTCGATCCGCTACGCGGGCCGTGAGATCGGCCAGCTGCACCGTCGCGAGCGGCGTGAGCTGAGCTCCGAGATCCAGGTCGTCTTCCAAGACCCCTACTCCTCGCTCAACCCGGCGCTCACGATCGAGCAGATCCTCATCGAGCCGCTCACCGTGCGTGGCGTCTCCACCGCTGCAGCGAAGCAGCGCGTCGCGACCCTGCTCGAGCAGGTCGGCCTGCCGGTCGACGCCCGCTCGCGCCTCCCGCGCGAGTTCTCGGGCGGGCAACGGCAGCGCGTCGCGATCGCCCGCGCGCTCGCCCTCGACCCGAAGCTCATCGTGTGCGACGAGCCCGTGTCGGCGCTCGACCTGTCGACACAGGCGCGCGTACTCGACCTCTTCATCGAGATCCAGGAGCGCACGGGCGTCGCCTACCTCTTCATCTCCCACGACCTCGCGGTCGTTCGGCACGTGAGCCATCGCGTCGCGGTGATGTACCGCGGCGAGATCGTCGAGTCGGGCGACGGCGACCAGGTGACGGCGCGGCCGGAGCATCCGTACACCCAGAAGCTCTTCATGGCCGCGCCCGTGCCCGACCCCGACCAGCAGGAGGAGCGGCGCATCGCGCGCCGGCGCCTCATGGCGATCGCAGCAGAAGGATGACGATGACCGAGACCACCCGTGACCTCACCCCGGCCCGCCTCGACCTCCCCGCCGACTTCGCGTGGGGCGTCGCAACCGCCGCGTACCAGATCGAGGGCGGCGTCGCCGAGGGCGGCCGCGGCCCGAGCATCTGGGACACGTTCGTGAAGCAGCCCGGCGCGATCTTCCACGGCGAGAACGCCGACGTGGCGGTCGACCACTACCACCGCTGGGCGGAGGACCTCGACCTGATGGTCGAGCTCGGCATCCCCGCGTACCGGCTGTCGCTCTCGTGGGCTCGGCTGCAGCCGACCGGCCACGGCGCGCTCAACCCCGAGGGCGTGGCCTTCTACCGTGCGCTGCTCGAGGGGTGCCGCGCTCGCGGCATCGAGCCCTACGTCACGCTCTACCACTGGGACCTGCCGCAAGCGCTGCAGGACGAGGGCGGCTGGCCCGCCCGCGAGACGGCGTACCGCTTCGGCGAGTACGCGGCGCTCGTCGCCGACGCCCTCGGCGACCTCGCCGACAACTGGATCACGATCAACGAGCCGGTGTGCGCGTCGTTCCTCAGCTACTCGTGGGGCATGCAGGCGCCGGGGCATACGGATGACTCCGAGGCGACCCGAGCCGCGCACCACCTGCTGCTCGCACACGGGCTTGCGCTCGCTGCCTTCCGCGAGCGACGGCCGGCCGCGAAGCTCGGCATCACGAACCTCATCTCGAACCTCAATCCGGCGAGTGACAGCGAAGCGGATGCCGCGGCGACGCGCGTCGCCGACATCCGCTTCAACCGCATCTTCCTCGAGCCCGTCTTCCACGGCTCGTACGGCGAGGACGTCGCCGGGGTGTTCGGCATGCACGGCATCACGGTCGACGAGACCGACGACGGCCTCGTGCGCCGCGGCGACCTCGCGCTCATCTCGGCGCCGACCGACTTCGCCGGCGTCAACCACTACACGAACACGCTCATCGCGGCCGACCCCGAGTCGCCGACCGGCACGCGCATGACACAGGTCGAGCCGACGCCGACGACGTTCGACTGGTCGGACACCCCCGACGCGCTCCGCGACGTGCTGCTGCGCGTGAGCCGCGAGTTCACGCCGCTGCCGCTCTATGTGACCGAGAATGGCGCGACCTTCGCCGACTACCCGACGCACGACCGACGCGTGCACGACCCCGAGCGGGTGCACTACCTCGCCGGCTACACGCGCGCCTGCGCCGATGCAGTCGCGGCCGGTGCCGACGTGCGGGGCTACTTCGCGTGGTCGTTCCTCGACAACTTCGAGTGGTCGTGGGGCTACTCGATGCGATTCGGCATCGTCTACGTCGACTACCCCAGCCTCGCCCGCATGCCGAAGGACAGCGCCTACTGGTACCGCGACTTCATCGCGGCCCAGGAGGCCGAAGCTGACAACGCCAGGGTCACGGATGCCGCAGCCGTCGCATGAGCCGTATCCGCTCGTCGATCACCACCGCACTGAACGAAGGAACCACCGTATGACGGCGTCAACCGACCACCTGCGACCACTGCTCGAGCGCCTCTCGCTCGAGGACAAGGTCGCGCTCGTGCAGGGCGCGGACTTCTGGACGACCGTGCCGCTGCCGCAGATCGGCTTGCGCGCGATGACGCTCTCCGACGGTCCGGCGGGTGTGCGTGGGCCGGCGTGGGACGAGCGCGACCCGTCGCTCAATCTCCCGTCGGGCACCGCGCTCGCCGCCTCGTGGGACACGGCGCTCGCCCACCGCTATGGTGCCGCCGCGGCATCCGAAGCCCGCCGCAAGGGGGTCGACGTCGTGCTCGGCCCGACCATCAACCTGCACCGCTCGCCGCTCGGCGGCCGTCACTTCGAGTGCTTCAGCGAGGACCCGTGGCTCTCGGGCGAGCTCGGCGCCTCGTATGTCGAGGGCCTGCAGCAGAATGGCGTCGCCGCGACGCCGAAGCACTACGTCGCGAACGACTCGGAGACCGAGCGCTTCACGGCCGACGTGCGCGTCGACGAGCGCGCCTTGCGCGAGGTCTACCTCCTGCCGTTCGAGCGCGCGGTCGAGGCCGGCGCGTGGGCGGTCATGAGTGCCTACAATTCGGTCGACGGTGTCACGATGACCGAGAACGATTTGCTCGAGACGCCGCTCAACTCGGAGTGGGGCTTCGATGGCGTCGTCGTCTCGGACTGGACCGCCGTGCGCAGCCTCGACGCGGTGCCCGCCGCGCAGGATCTCGCGATGCCCGGCCCGGCACCGGCGTGGGTCGACCTTGCCGATGCGGTGCGCGACGGGCGCCTGGACGAGGCCGACCTCGACCGCAAGGTGCTGCGCCTCCTGCTCCTCGCCGAGCGTGTCGGCGCGCTCGAGGGCTCGTCGGCGGTAACGCCGCCGGAGGTCGACGGCCGGGCGTTCGCGCGGGAGGCCGCCGTCGAGGGCGCGGTGCTCGTGAAGAACGACGGCGAGCTGCCGTGGCATCCGTCGTCGCTGGCGAAGGTCGCCGTGATCGGGCACAACGCCCGCGACGCGCGTACCCAGGGCGGCGGCAGCGCGACGGTGCTGCCCGAGCACATCGTCACCCCGATCGACGGCATCCGCGCCGCCCTGCCGCACGCCGACGTGACGTACACGCTCGGCGCGGTCGTGCAGGAGGGCGTCGCCGAGATCCCGCTCGACCGCATCGCGAACCCCCGCACGGGCGAGCCCGGACTCGTCGTCTCGTTCCGCGACGCCGACGGCGCCGAGCTCTTCAGCGAGCACCGCCGGTCGACGGCGCTCGTGTGGTTCGGCGGCGGCGCGCCGATCGCGGCGTCGTCGACGGTCGAGCTGCACACGACGTTCACCCCCGCGGAGTCGGGCGAGATCCTGCTCGGCTTCGCGACCGCGAAGCACGGCCGCGTCTACGTCGACGGTGTGCTCCTCGTCGACGAGCAGCCCGAGATCGTCGGCACAGATCTCGGTGCCGCATTCCTCTCGCCACCCTCAGCGACGGGAGCGATCACCGTTGAGGCGGGCGTTCCGCTCGACGTGCGCGCCGAATTCGACCTCGGCTCCGCAGACAGCCCGCTCGCCGGCGCGCTGAGCGTCACCTTCGGCATCGCGCCCGACGACACCGATCCCGAGGGCCTGATCGCCGAGGCCGTCGAGGCGGCGCGCAACGCCGAGGTCGCCGTCGTCGTGGTCGGCACGAACTCGAAGGTCGAGTCCGAGGGCTACGACCGCACGAACCTCGACCTCCCCGGCCGGCAGGACGAGCTCGTGCGTGCCGTCGCCGCGGTGAACCCGCGCACGGTCGTCGTGGTCAACGCGGGTTCGCCCGTGCTGCTGCCGTGGCGCGACGACGTCGCGGCGGTGCTCCTCGGCTGGTTCGGCGGGCAGGAGTTCGGGCAGGCCATCGCCGATGTGCTGTTCGGCGCGGCAGAGCCGGGCGGGCGTCTCACGACGTCGTGGCCCGCCTCGCTCGAAGACGTGCCCGTGGTCGACGTGACGCCGAAGAACGACCGCCTCGAGTACGCCGAGGGCATCCACCTCGGCTACCGCGCGTGGCTGCGCGCCGGCCGCACGCCCGCCTATCCCTTCGGGTTCGGGCTCGGCTACACGACGTGGTCGTTCGAGGCGATCGAGGTGACGGATGCCGCGGGCGGCGACGGCGAGGCATCCGACGCCCTCGTACACGTGACCGTCACGAACACAGGCGACCGCGCCGGCAAGCACGTCGTGCAGGTCTACGCCGAGCGCGAGGACTCCGCTGTCGACCGGCCGGTGCGCTGGCTCGTCGGGTTCGCGGTCGTGCGTGCCGAGGCGGGCGAGACCGTCGTCGCCTCCGTGCCGGTGGCCGCGCGCCGTCTCGCGCACTGGGACGGCGGTTGGAAGGTCGAACCGGGCGCCTACACGCTCAGCGCGGGCGCGTCGGTCGACGACCTGCCGCTCACCGCGACGTACTCGACGGCTGAGGTGTTCGCGGCGTGACCTCCTACCCGAACCCGCTCATCTCGGGGTTCAACCCCGATCCGAGCGTCGTGCGCGTCGGCGACGAGTACTACATCGCGACGTCGACGTTCGAGTACCTGCCGGGCATCCCGATCTACCGCTCGCGCGACTTCGTGAACTGGGAGCGCATCGGGCACGTCGCCACGCGGCCGGGCCAGCTCGGCGTCGACGAGGTGCCCACGGCGGGCGGCGCGTGGGCGCCCACGATCCGGCACCGCGACGGCGTCTTCCACCTCGTCATCACCGACGCGATGGGCCGGGGCATGCTGCATTTCACGGCGACGGATGCCGCAGGCCCCTGGAGCGACGGCGACCTCATCCTCAAGGCCGACGGTTCTGCGAGCGTCGACGGCATCGACCCCGACCTCGCCTGGGACGACGACGGCACGGCATACATCACCTACTCGGGCCTGATCCTGAGCGGCGACGAGATGGGATCGCACCATGGCATCCAGCAGGTGCGCGTCGACCTCGACGGCCACCGCGCGCTCGAGGAGCCGCGCTCGCTGTGGTCGGGCTCGGGCCTCATGTTCCCCGAGGCACCGCACCTCTACCGGCACGACGGACGCTGGTACCTCCTGATCGCCGAGGGCGGCACCGAGCGCGGCCACGGCATCAGCATCGCGCGCGGCGACTCGCCCGAAGGCCCCTTCGAGGGCGCCCCATCGAACCCGCTCGTGTCGGCCCGCTCGACCGACCGGCCGATTCAGAACACCGGTCACGGCGACCTCGTCGTGGGTCCTGATGGCGAGTGGCTCGTCGTGCTCCTCGGCGTGCGGCCGCGCAGCATGACGCGGGCGTTCTCGGCGCTCGGGCGCGAGACCTTCGTCACCCGCGTGCGCTGGCGCGACGACGGCTGGCCCGAGATCGACCCGGTCGAACTCGCGCCACGGCCCGGCAGCGCAGCGCGCGACGACTTCGACGACGCCGAGTTCGCGTCGGACTGGGTTGCCGTGCGCCGCCTGCCGCACGAGGCCGGCTCGCTGACGGAGCGCCCGGGCTCGCTCGTGCTGCACGCCGACGGCTCGACGCTCGACGACACGCGGCCGGTGTTCGTCGGCCGTCGCCAGGAGCACCTCCGCTCGACGTCGCGTGCACTGGTAGATGTCTCCGCGGGGGTCGGCGGCCTCGCGGTGCGCTACGACGAGCGGTTCCACGTCGGCATCGAGGCGGGCGACGGTCGGCTTCGCGCCCACGCGCAGCTCGGCGGTCTCTGGCAGGAGTGGTCGGAGCCCTTCGACGGCACCGAGGTCGAGCTCGTGCTCCGCACCCGGCGGCCGAACGACAACGGCGGGTTCCCGCGCACGTCCGACGTGATCGAACTCGGCGCCGTCGTCGGCGGCATGGAGCGCGTGCTCGCCGAGATCGACGGCCGCTTCCTCTCCTCCGAGGTCACCGAGTCGTTCACCGGTCGCGTCACCGGCCTGTCGGCGCGGCGGGGTACCGTGGCCGTCGACTGGTTCGCATACGAGGGCGATGACGAATGACGGATGCCGCTGCTGAAGGCGTGATCGCGCGCATCGCGACCCTCCGCGCCGAATTGCGCGACGACAGCGCGTTCGTCGCAAGGCCCACCCCCCGCCTCAGCTGGACCGTCGAGACCGACGAGCCCGGCTGGCGGCAGGCCTCGGCCGAGCTCCGCAGCGGAGACGAGACCGTGCGCCTCGACACCGACGAATCGGTGCTCGTCGACTGGCCGTTCGTGCCCCTCGCCGCGGGGGAGACGCGCGAGGTTCGGGTGCGGGTGGCCGCGGCATCCGGAACCGAGACCGACTGGAGCGCCCCGCTCACGATCGTCGCGGGCTTCCTCGACGAGGGCGCCTGGGTGGCCGAGCCCATCGGCCTCGCCGACGTGACGCGACCCGCGCACCCGGCGCTCGTGCGCACGTCGTTCACCGTCGACGGCGCCGTGCGGCGCGCCACCCTGTTCTACACGGTGCTCGGCGTCGCCGAGCCTGAGCTCAACGGCATCCGCGTCGACGGCGACGTGCTCGCGCCCGGCTGGTCGAGCTATCGCGACCGCCTCGTGCACGAGACCGTCGACGTCACCGCCCTCGTGCGCGACGGCGAGAACGTGCTCGGCGCGACGCTCGCCGGCGGCTGGTACACCGAGCAGTACGGCTTCTTCCAGTTCGCCGATCGCGTCTACGGCGACCAGCCGAGCCTCCTCGCACAACTCCATGTCGAGTACGCCGACGGTCGTTCGCAAGTCGTGGCGACGGGCGACGGCAACGGCTGGCGCGCCCTCGGCGAGAGCACGGTCGTCGACAGCGGCATCTACGCGGGCGAGCACGCCGACTTGCGCCGTGCGGCCGCCGTCGAGGGCTGGTCGGCCCCGGGCTTCGACGCCTCCGCGTGGCCCGCCGCCCGCCGCGGGGCATCCGCTCGCGAGGGGTATGAGCACGTGCCGGTGCCCGAGGCGAGGATCGCACCGCCCGTGCGCCGCATCGCGGAACTCCCCGTCGCCGAGGTGCTCGAGTCGCCCTCGGGGGCGACCATCCTCGACTTCGGTCAGAATCTCGTCGGCCGGCTGCGCCTCCGCGTGAGCGGGCCGGCGGGCACCCGCCTCACCCTGCGGCACGCCGAGGTGCTTGAGCACGGCGAGCTCTCGCTGCGCCCCCTGCGCAACGCTGCCGCGACCGACGTGCTCGAGCTCGCCGGCGACGGCGTCGAGGTGTGGGAGCCGCGGTTCACCTTCCACGGCTTCCGCTACGCCTCGATCGAGGGCTGGCCCGGCGAGTTCGACCGCGCCGACATCACGGCCGTCGTCATCGCGAGCGACCTGCCGCGCACGGGCTGGTTCGACTCGTCGCACGAGCTGCTCGACCGGCTGCACGAGAACGTGGTCTGGGGCATGCGCGGCAACTTCCTCGCGATCCCGACCGATTGCCCGCAGCGCGACGAGCGATTCGGCTGGACCGGGGACATCCAGGTCTTCGCGCCGACGGCGTCGTTCCTCGCCGATTGCGACGCGTTCCTCACCTCGTGGCTCCGCGACCTCGCGCTCGAGCAGCGCCGCGAGCACGGCGTGGTGCCGCTCGTCGTGCCCGCCGCGCTGCCGTCGTTCGGCGGCGGGGGAGGCGTGGCCGCGTGGGGCGACGCCGCGACGATCGTGCCGTGGGTGCTCTACGAGCGGTTCGGCGACCTCGGCGTACTGCACGACGCCTACCCGAGCATGCGCGACTGGGTCGACACGGTGCTCGCCGTGACCGACGCCAAGGGGCTCTGGACTGGCGCGATGCAGCTCGGCGACTGGCTCGATCCCGATGCTCCGCCCGACAAGCCCGGCAAGGCGAAGGTCGACGGCGACCTCGTGGCGTCCGCCTATCTCGCGCGATCGCTGCGCATCGTGGCCGACGCCGCCGGGCTGCTCGGCGAGCCGGGCGACCGAACGCGGTACGCGGCGCTCGCCGAACGCACGCGCGCCGCGTTCACCGACGAGTACGTCACGCCCGCCGGTCGCATGATGAACGACGCGCCGACGGCCTACGCGCTCGCCCTCGGCTTCGACCTCGTGACGGATGCCGCACAGCGCACCGCGCTCGCAGGGCGCCTCGCCGATCTCGTGCGCGAGCGCGGCTACCGCATCGCCACCGGATTCGTGGGCACGCCGCTCGTCGCTGATGCCCTCGTCGACGCCGGCCATCGCGCCACGGCCGAGCGCCTGCTGCTGCAGACCGAGTGCCCCTCGTGGCTGTACTCCGTGACGATGGGCGCCACCACGGTGTGGGAGCGCTGGGACAGCCTCCTGCCCGACGGCTCGGTGAACCCGGGCGAGATGACCTCGTTCAACCACTACGCGCTCGGCGCGGTGGCCGACTGGATGCACCGCACGGTCGCTGGCCTTGCTCCCGATGCCCCCGGCTACCGGCGCCTGCGCATCGCGCCGCGGCCGCTCGCCGCGCTCGATCACGCCCGGGCCTCGCACCGCACGCCCTACGGTGCCGCGTCGGTGGCCTGGCGCCGAGAGGGCTCCGCGGTCATCGTCGTCGCCGAGGTGCCGCCGAACACCGACGCGGTCGTCGACCTGCCCGGTCTCGAGCCGGTCGTCGTGGGCTCCGGCCGCCACGAGTGGCGGTTCACGGAGTCGACGGATGCCGCGAGCCGGCGCCCGCTCGGACTCGATTCGCCGACCGCGGCGATCATCGACGACCACGAGGCATACCGCACCCTCCTCGACACCCTCGCGATGCACGATGAGGCCCGCGCCGACGCGGTGCGTACCGACACCGTGTGGGCCGAGGGACGCTCGCTGCGCCAAGCGCTCATGTTCACCCCGCCCGTCGTGCTCGCCGACATCGAGCGCGCACTCGCGGAACTCGACTGAGAACTCGACTGAGAGGCATCCGATGTTCGACCGTTCCTCCACCTTCGGCGACGCACTCGACGACGCGGGCGCCCGTGCCGTGCTCGAGACGTTCCTGCCCGGCGTGGCCGCCTCGCCCATGGCGGGCCAGTTCCGCGACGCCCGCCTCGGCCAGCTCGTCGCGATCTCGCCCGCGCTTCGTGAGGACACCGCGGAGCAGGAGCGGTTCTGGGCGTCGCTCGCCGACGTGGGCGGGGGCGACTCCGCGCAGCGGGAGTACGCGCCCGCGATCGAGCCCGACCCCGCCTACGAGGGCGACGAGGTGCCGAGCGCATCCGCGGCCGTCACCGTGCCGACGGACGCGGTGCCGCGCTGGGGCGTCGTCGAGCTGCGCTTCGACGGGCCGTCGCACGGCAACCCGTTCGTCGACGTCGAGCTCGGCGCGATCGTGACGAACGGCGAGCGCTCGTTCGAGATCGGCGGGTTCTATGACGGCGAAGGCGTGTACCTGATCCGGTTCCTCGCCGAGGCCGAGGGGGAGTGGCGGTTCGAGACCGCCTCGACGGCCAGGTCACTCGACGGCATCTCGGGCGCCGTGCACGTGGGGCCTGCGGCATCCGGAACCCACGGCCCCGTGCGGGCCGACGGCTTGCACTTCGCCCACGCCGACGGCTCGCGGTACCGGCCGGTCGGCACGACCGCGTACGCGTGGACGCACCAGCCTGAGGAGGTGCAGCAGCGCACGCTCTCGGCGCTCGCGGACGCGCCGTTCAACAAGCTGCGCATGTGCCTCTTCCCGAAGTCGTACCTCTACAACGCGAACGAGCCCGAGCGGTTTCCATTTCCGGGGTCGCTCGCCGACGGCTTCGACCTCGAGCGGTTCGACGTCGAGTTCTTCCGGGCGCTCGAACGGCGAATCGCCGAGCTCGCGGCGCTCGGCATCGAGGCCGACCTCATCCTCTTCCACGCGTATGACCGATGGGGGTTCGCCGACCTCGGGCCCGCCGTCGACGAGCGACTCATGCGGTACGTCGTGCGCCGGCTCGCGGCATCCGCCAACGTGTGGTGGGCCCTCGCCAACGAGTATGACCTCCTGTGGGCGAAGACCACCGACGACTGGGAGCGGATCGCCGCGATCATCGAGGCCGAAGACCCGCACGACCACCTCCGCTCGATCCACAACTGCCACGCGTTCTACGACCAGTCGCGGCCGTGGATCACCCACGTGAGCGCCCAGCGCGTCGACGTCTACCGCACCGCCGAGAACACGAACGAGTGGCGCGACACGTGGGGCAAGCCCGTCGTCATCGACGAGATCGGCTACGAGGGCGACATCGACCAGGGCTGGGGCAACCTCACCGGCGAGGAGCTCGTGCGACGGGCGTGGGAGGGCGCCGTGCGCGGCGGGTACGTCGGCCACGGCGAGACCTACCTCAACGAACGCGAGGAGCTCTGGTGGTCGAAGGGCGGCGAGCTCATTGGGGCGAGCCCGTCGCGACTGGGCTTCCTCGACGGCATCGTCGGCGAGGCGCCCGGGGGCGTGCTCGATCCGCTGCCCTCCGATTGGGACGTGCCGTGGGGCGGCGTCGCGGGCGACTACCTCATCGCGTATTTCGGGTTCAACCGGCCGAGCTTCCGCAACCTCGTGCTGCCCGAGGGCGACTTCGAGCTCGACGTGATCGACACCTGGAACATGACGGTCGAGCGGATGCCGGGAGTGCACCGCGGTGCCGTACGTGTCGAGCTGCCCGCCCGGCAGTTCATGGCGGTGCGGGCGCGGCGGGTGCGCTCGGACTGACTCAGACGGATGCGGGCTCCCACGCGAACCCGTCGGGGTCGGTGAACGCGCCGGCGTTGCCGCCGATCGAGAGTCGGCGCGATCCGGTGCCGTCGAGTGCGACGCCGGCGTCCTCGGCGAGGGCGTAGCGCCGGGAGAGTGCGAGCTTGACGGGACTCGACGCAGTGGCGAACTCGACGTAGGTGCTGCCGAAGCTCTTGGCCGCGCCAAAACCGCGGTTCAGGTAGAACTCCTTGCTCGCGGCCACGTCTTCGGCCCCGAGCAGCAGCACGATCTGGTCGATCTGCCTGGTAGCCCGACCGTTGCCGTTCGTCGCCGCGGTCGCGATCTTCCAGACCGTTCCGTCGGGGGCCTGCACGACGCCGCCGTAACCGGACGCCGACTTCGCGGGCGGCTTCAGTGTCGCGGCGCCTGCCTCGACGGCCGACTCGATCAGGCCCTCGACGGTGGAGGGCTGCGACACCGCGAGTGACAGCATGAATCCGCCGAAGCCCGTGGGCGGGGCATCCGCGGTTCGCAATCGCACCTGATCGTCGAGCCCGAAGGCGGCGGCGTAGAAGGCGCCGGCGGCGGTGGGGTCGGGCACATCGAGGGTGACGGAACGGATCGAGGGCCTGAGGAGGAGTGTCATGACCGTGACGATATGCCGCGGCATCCGCGGCCGCTTCTCCGATCGTGATGGATGTGTTCTGGTGATTGGCAACCCCGTTGACGCTCGGTGACGCGGCGGGTAGACCCGACAAGGTGCGTGGCGCGTGCCGCCGAACGGCACGGCGCCCCGCCGGGAGGGAAGGAACCGAGATGACCGTGAAGCTCAACCAGATCGGGCTCCGGCACGCGAGGTCGCTCGTTCGCGACGGCAAGGTCGTGCGCGACGAACGCGACGACTGGAGCGAGCACGCCCCGAGCGCCGACGACGAGAACGACTTCATCGACAAGCACGGCTGGGCCGAGTACGGCAAGTGGCACCTCGGCGTCGACGACGACGAGGACCGCGAGACGAAGGGCCACTACAGCTTCCCGTACGGCGACTTCCGCAAGGTGCATCGCTGCGGGGTGATCTCGCTCGAGAGCCGCGCCGGCCAGTTCGACCACGACGATATCCGCGACGAGTCGAAAAAGCTGCTTGAGCTCATCGACGAGGACTGAGCGGATGCCGCTCGGCCGGTCACTGCTGGATCATGGTCACCCTGCGGCGTGAATGCAGGTGAGGTCGCTGCGATCGACCCGCACCGCACCGGTCGCCGGGTCGACGATGAATATCGTGCGCGCCATGATGCGGCTGCCGGCTTCGTCGGATAGGACGTCGACGAGTCGGAACACGAAGGCCCCCTCGGTCTCCACGATCGTGCTCGTGCCGCCGCCCTCGAACCCCGAGCTGGTGGTGACCGACGATACGCCGCGCTCGATGAAGCCGTCACCGTGATCATGCTGGTAGAAGGTCAACTCGATGGTGACCGTGTGGGTCTCACCGGTGCACGGGTTGACGTCGGGGAAGCTGATAAGGCCGGAATCAGGTGTGGGAGGATCGGCCGCTGCCGGGGAAGCCAGCATCATCACCATGAGGGCGGAGGCACCGAGTGCGCCTACGGTTCCCTTGAGCCATCCGACACCATGCGTTGCGCTTCGTCTCGTCATCGCTCCGTCTCCTTTGACAGGCAGCAGCAACGCGGCGTTGACGGCGTTGGCATAGGCCCAACGCCCGCTCGTCGGCGCCGAAGCGCCTGTCCACGTGCTGACAGGGCCAGTATGCTCCGATCCGCATTCGGGGTCCATGCCCAAATGAGCAATGCTCACTCATGTCCGGACCTCAATCGGCGTGTAGTCGACGGGGCGCCGGTCGTCAAGCGCTGTGCACCCGCGGGGGCCGGTGGAAGACTGGCGAGGATCGGAATGGAGGGGCCATGACGAGACCGAAGACCGAAACCGAGCGCGCCGACCGACGCGCCGCGGGCAAGGCCGTGGACGAGGCGAAGCGTGCCGCCAAAGAGACGCACAAGCTCGCGAAGACCCTCTCGCGTGATGCTGGGGCGAGCCTCGCCGCGATCGAGGCATCGGCACGCGCCGAGATCCGCGAGGCGAAGCGCGAGGTCGGCGTTCGACCCCGCCGAGCCGAGCGCACGGCCAAGAGCGCGTCGGCCCGCCTCGAGAGCGCGTCGATGCGGATGACCCCGTACGCCGACGCCGCGGCCGATGCGAAGCGACGCGCCAAGACGATCAAGCGGCATCGCGAGCAAGCGAAGCAAGTGCAGAAGATGGCGAAGTTCGTCGCGCTGCACGCGATCGTGACCGCCGTCGTCACCCCGACCGAGGAGCAGCAGCGCAAAACCGACGAGAAACGGCGGCGCAGGCCGTCGGGCGCCGAGATGGATGCCCGTGGCGTGCTGCCGGTCTCGCAAAAGCGGGCCAAATCACGCTAGACCAGAGGGATGACCGACACGCTCCTCGATCCGTACCGCGCACAGAGTGTCTGCAGCGATCCGGGTCGCATGTCCGAATGGATCGGCGAGGTGCCGCGCGATCTGGGCGAGCTGCGACGGCTCGTCTCGGGCCTCGTCTTCCACTACCGCGCGAACGGCGACGTCGCCGGCCACGGGTTCACCCCTGATCGGCTCGGCGAGATCGACCTGCGATACGCCGAGGAGCAGTTCGCCCGCCTCGCCGAGCTGAAGCCCGGGCCCCTCGGTGTGGCTCGCGAGCCCACCGAGCGCATCCTCGGCTGCTGCCGGGACTTCACCCTGCTCTTCGTCTCGCTCGCGCGTCGCATCGGCGTTCCGGCGCGTTCCCGCGTGGGCTTCGGCGGGTACTTCGTCGATGGCTGGTGGCTCGACCACGTCGTCGCCGAGGTGTGGGACGCGGATGCCTCGCGCTGGCGCCTCGTCGAGGCCCAGATGCACGAGGGCTTCCTCGACGCCTCGACCGGAGCGCCGCTCGACCTCCTCGACGTGCCACGCGACCGCTTCCTCACGGGAGCCGACGCGTGGATCGCCGCTCGCGCCGGCCGTCTCGACCCCGAGCAGGTCGCGGTGATGCCCGAACTCGAGGTGCCCGAGCTGCGATCGTGGCCGTACCTCACGCACAATCTCGTGCTCGACCTCACGGCGCTCGACGGCCACGAGACCCTCCTCTGGGCGACGTGGGGCATCGACGACGAGATCGGCGCAGACGGGCCGGATGCCGCGCTCGCCGCGGATCTCGACCGCATCGCGGCGCGTATCGCCGACCCTGCCGTCACCCCGCCAGAGCTGCACGAGCTCGCCGCCGACTCCCGCTTCCGCGTGCCCGAGGTCGTGACTCGCGTGTGGCCGCTCGACGGATCGTCGCGGCGGGTCACGCTGCGCACGCGCTGATTCGGCATCCCGCGGCAGGATGATGGACTCATCCGCTCGGTCATAGTCAACGACGACGCCGCTCGAGGCCCGCATGGCCAGCCCTTGCCGGGGCGCGTCGCTGAGGGGTACCGTGACGAATATCCGACGGGCGCCCGTCGCGTTGCCCGGGGCGTTGGGCGCTCGTCGCCGAAAGGCACGCCATGGCCTCGTCCGCCGCTCTCGATCATGGTCTCTCGGCGTTCGCCGAGCACCGGTGGACCGACGCGTTCAACGCATTGACCGAGGCCGACGGCGAGGGCGAACTCGGGGGAGCCAACCTCGAACGCCTCTCCACCGCGGCGCTCCTCCTCGGCCGAGAGGACCTCGGCGTGGACTACGCGACGAGGGCGCACGAGGCGTTCCTCGATGCCGGCGACGCGGCGGGCGCGGCCCGTTCCGCCGCGTGGATCGGCATGTACCTCCTGGGCCAGGGCGACCTGGCGCGAAGCGGCGGCTGGCTCGCGCGAGCCAACCGCATAGCGGAGAGCGGCCACGGCGCCGAGTCGGTGGCTGGTCTCCTGCGGATCCCAGCCGGCCTCGGGGCGCTGTACGCCGGTGATGCCGAAACCGCCGCCCGCGCGTTCGACGAGGCGTTCGCGATCGGCGATCGGCTCCGCGATCGAGATGCCATGGCGCTGGCCCACCTCGGCCTGGGCCAGGCCAGGATCATGCTCGGCCAGACCGACGACGGCCTCTCGCTCCTCGATGAGGTGATGGTCGCCATCACCGCCGGCGAGGTGTCTCCAATCACCTCCGGCATCGTGTACTGCTCGGTCATCGGCAGCTGCCACCTTGCATTCGACGTGCGGCGGGCCCTGGAATGGACGATCGCGCTCGACCGCTGGTGCGGGGCGAGACCCGACATGGTGATGTTCAGCGGCCAGTGCCAGGCGCATCGTGCCGAGCTGTACCGGCTTCACGGCGCATGGGCCGATGCGCTCGAGTCGGCCCGGGTGGCCGCCGATCGTGTTCGGCACGGGGACTGGACCGGTGCATGGGGGGCCTGGTACCAGCAGGCTGAGGTACACCGGTTGCGGGGCGAGATCGACGCGGCCGAGAAGGCGTACCTTCGCGCCGCCGAATCAGGCTACCCGCCGCAGCCCGGATTGGCGCTCCTCCGACTCGCGCAGGGCAACGCGCGACTCGCGCGCTCCATGATCCGTCAGGCCGCCGAGGAGGCCGATCCGGCAACCCGCCGCCAGTGGCTCCCCGCCGCCGCCGAGATCGAACTCGCCGCGGGCGACGTCGAGGCGGCGCGACGGGCCGCAGACGAGATGACCGAGGGGATGCCTCGCGACGCGAAGCCGCTCCTGCGGGCCGTCACCGCCCTCTGCGACGGCGCAGTTCGACTCGCGGAGGGCAATCCGCGGGGAGCGCTGAGCTCGCTGCGCACCGCGTGGGCATGCTGGCAGGAACTCGAGGCGCCGTACGAGGCGGCCCGGTGCCGCGTGCTCACGGCGCGTGCCTGGCGAGCGCTCGGCGATGAGGCATCCACTTCGATGGAATTGGATGCCGCGAGGGCGGCGTTCCTCGAACTCGGGGCCGCGCCCGACGTGGCGGCGGTCGACGCGCTGTCGCGACGCGGGCCATCGGCCGCAGTCGGACCGCTCACGCCACGCGAGGTCGAGATCGTGCGGCTCGTCGCGGCAGGGAAGAGCAACCGGGCCGTCGCCGGCGAGCTCTACCTCAGTGAGAAGACCGTGGAGCGGCACCTCAGCAACATCTTCTCGAAGCTCGGGATCACGTCGCGGACGGCGGCGACGGCGTACGCCTACGAGCACGCCCTCGTGTAGCGAGGCGGCCCGGCTTCGAGGCGTAAGGGGAGTCGTCGATGAACGCCATCCATATGGGTAGACGCATATGGGTGATTCCCCCGATGTCGTGACTCGACGTCGTTCGTAGCTTTGAGTCATGGATCTCGCCGTGATCGCCGGCATCCTGTCAACCGGCCTCTTCGCCATGAGCTACCTGCCCATGCTGGTGAAGGCCGCGCGCACGAAGGACCTCTCCTCGTACAGCCTCGGGAACATCGCGATCACCAACGTGGGCAACGCCGTGCACTCGCTGTACGTGTTCAGTCTGCCCCTCGGCCCGATCTGGTTCCTGCACACGTTCTACCTCGTGGCATCCGCGCTCATGCTCATCTGGTTCCTGCGGTACCGCAGGGCCTGGGAGCGCGGGCGCCCGACGATCGCGGCTCAATCCGAACCGCAGATGCGGGTCGCGAGCACGTCGTCGATGGTCTGACTCCAGCGCATCGAGCGTGCGTCGCCGACCTTGCGGCCGACGACCTTGCCGTCAACGACAGCCGGCGGTACCGTGAGCGATATCCACGGGCGCCCGGTGCCCGCAGGGGTGTGCTGGGCGCACTCGTCGCGGGAGGCGCCATGACTTCCTCTGCCGCTCTCGAACGTGGACTCGATGCCTTCGCCGAGCAGCGGTGGACCGATGCTGTCGACGCGTTGACGGAGGCCGACGCTCGGGACGGTCTCGATGCCGACGACCTCGAACGGCTCGCGACCGCGATGCTCCTGATCGGGCGCGAGACCGGCCTCGACACGGCGACCCGGGCGCATGAAGCGTTCCTCGAGGCCGGCGATGAGGCGGGCGCAGCGCGAGCCGCCGTGTGGATCGGCATGTACCTGATGCAAATGGGTGAGCTCGCCAGGAGTGCGGGCTGGCTGGCACGCGCGGAGCGCGTCGTCAGATCGAACAGCGGTGCCGAGTCCGCGGGAGGGCTGTTGCTCGTCCCGCAGGCACTCACCGCGTTGTATTGCGGCGATGCCCCGAGCGCGTTCCGTGCGTTCGAGCAGGCGCTCACGATCGGCGAGCGCTTCCATGACCGCGACACGATCGCATTGGCCCGGCTCGGGATCGGAGAGCTCAAGATCAGGCTCGGCGAGGTCGACGCCGGGTTCGCCCTGTTCGATGAGGTGATGGTCGCCGTCACCGCCGGGGAGCTCTCGCCGGTGCCCTCGGGCATCGCGTACTGTTCGGTCATCGGGGTCTGTCAACTCGCATACGACTTCAGCCGGGCCAGGGAATGGACCGTCGCGCTCGACCACTGGTGCAGCGACCGACCCGACATGGTGATGTTCAGCGGCGAATGCCAGATGCGCCGCGCCGAGCTCTATCGCCTGCACGGCGCCTGGCCCGACGCGGTCGCGGCCGCGCGCGCCGGCCTGGTGCGCGCTCGCCGCGGAGACCGGATCGCAATCCATGGGGCATGGTACGAGCAGGGAGAGGTGCGGCGACTCCGCGGGGAGACCGATGCGGCGGAGGAGTCCTACCACCGCGCCGCCGAGACCGGAATCGCACCCGAGCCGGGTCTCGCGCTGCTTCGACTGGCGCAGGGCAAGGCCAAGCTCGCGCAATCGCTCGTCCGTGACGCGGCCGCTGAAGCCGACCCCGCCACCCGGCGACGGATGCTGCCCGCGCTGATCGAGATCGAGCTCGCCATGCGAGATGTCGCCGCGGCTCGTCGGGCCGTCGACGAGCTGACGGCCATGACGCCGATCGCCTGGATGCCGATGCTGCAGGCGGTGACCGACGGATGCGAGGGCGCGGTGCTGCTCGAGGAGGGCGATGCCCGGAGCGCACTCGTGCGACTGCGCAGCTCGTGGACGCTCTGGCAGGAGCTGGAAGCGCCCTACGAGGCGGCGCGATGTCGTGTCCTCGTGGCTCGTGCCTGCCTGGCACTCGGCGACGAGGACTCCGCGGCGATGGAACTCGACGCCGCGCGGGCGGTGTTCGCGGATCTCGGTGCGGCGCCGGACCTGGCACGGCTGGACACGATCGCGCGTTCGGCCACAAACGCCGCGTTCGGTCCGCTGACCGCACGTGAGGTCGAGGTGGTGCGTCTGGTCGCTGCAGGCATGACGAACCGGGCCATCGCGCGCGAGCTCTACCTCAGTGAGAAGACGGTGGCGCACCACCTCAGCAATGTGTTCGGCAAGCTCGGGCTCGCATCCCGGGCGGCGGCGACGGCCTACGCGTATGAGCACGCGCTGGTCTAGCGATCGGGCGTGTACGCCGGGGCCGGGCCTCGGCCTGCGGAGATGGGTCATTCTTCCGATGCGGCCGAGCGGTGCCGCCTCGTACCGTCGGCGGTATGAACCTCGTTCACACCCTCGATCAGGGAGGCACGACATGATGCTCGACAGCACGGAGACCGTCGACACCGTCGTCATCGGCGGCGGACAGGCGGGACTCGCACTGGGCCGCGAACTGGCGCGACAAGGTCGCGAATTCGTCATCCTCGACGCTGGGCGTCGGGTAGGCGACGCCTGGCGGCTGCGCTGGGACTCGCTTCAGCTCTTCACGCCCGCCAAATTCGATGGACTGCCGGGGATGCCGTTCCCCGGCGACCCGCTCGCGTTTCCCGGTAAGGACGATGTCGCGTCCTACCTCGAGGACTACGCGTCGCGGTTCGATCTCCCGGTGCGCACCGGGGTGCGCGTGGACCGGGTGCGACGCGAGGGCGAGGGCTTCGTGGCATCCGCCGGCGAACGCCGCTGGGAATCGCGGAACGTCGTCGTCGCCACGGGCGGATGCCAGGTGCCGAAGGTGCCGGATTTCGCCGATCAGCTCGCCGACCACATCGTGCAGCTGCACTCGAACGACTATCGGAACCCGTCGCAGCTGCCGGCGGGCCCGGTGCTCGTCGTCGGCATGGGCAACTCCGGTGCCGAGATCGCGCGGGATGTCACTGCCAACCACCCCACGTCGATCGCGGGAACGCCGAGCGGTGAGCTGCCTGTGCGACCGACCCGTGGGACTGCGCGTTTCGTCCTCCCGGTGATCCGGTTCGCGGGCACCCACGTGCTGACCCGGGGAAATCCGGTCGGTCGTGCCGCCGCTTCGGCCTTCCGTGGCGCCCCGCTCATCCGCACGAAGGTCGCGGACCTCGTGGATGCCGGTGTCCAACGCGTTCCGCGAGTCACCGGAGTGCGTGCCGGCCAGCCGGTCCTCGCCGACGGCACCACCCCTGAGGTATCGAGCGTGATCTGGTGCACGGGATACCGCGACGACTTCGGCTGGATCGACCTGCCGGCGTTCGACGAATACGGCGAACCCCGCCACAACCGCGGCGTGGTCGAGTCCGTTCCGGGGCTGTACTTCCTCGGTCTCGAGTTCCTCTACGCGTTCACCTCGGCGACCATCCCCGGCGTCGGGCGCGACGCCCGATACCTCGCCCGCCGGATGCGTCCGGCTTCGCCGGCCACGACCCGTGCGAACGTCGGGCGGGCGGCCCGCGGAGGCCGCTTGGCGCACCTGGAACCCGCGGCCGGAGGGAGTTCGTGATGGATCTCGTCGGCGTGTACCGCAACCTGCCCCTGCCACCGGGCCAGGTCGTCGGCATCATCGTCGGAGTGACGCTGGATCGGATGTTCCCGGCGCGGCTCCCCGGCCCGCGTGCAGTTCACCGGGTAGTCGGTGCTCTCCTGCTCGTGTCGGGCGGTGCGCTCAACGTGTGGGCGCTGTCGGAGCGACGCCGTCGCACGACCGGAACGTTCGAGCTCGAGCAGCCGCAGTCGCTCGTGACGACCGGCCCGTACGCTCGGAGCCGCCATCCGATGTACGTCGGATGGTGGTTCATCCACCTCGGGGTCGGCTTGCTACGCGGCTCCGCCTGGGTGGCCGCGACCGTGCCCACCGCCGTGCTCGTCGAGCACCGCGGCATCGTCGACGAGGAACGAATGCTCGAACGTGAGTTCGGCGACGAGTTCGCACGCTACCGCGAGCGTGTTCCCCGGTACGTGGCGGGGTGGCGACGTTCCGCGGCGGCGGCGGCGGGGACAGCGCTGGCGGCGCGGCCTACTTCGTGACGGAGTTCCGCGATGCGGGTTTCGCTGACGCAGCTTTCGTCGCCGACGCCGAGCTCTTCGCCGCGGAGGCCGCACGCGGGCTGCGCACCGTCTTCGGCTTCGAGGAGACGGCCGCTTCTGCGGCATCCGTCACCGGCCTCGCAATCGGCACGAGCCGCGCGAGCTGCGTCACGTGCTGCGGACCGAGCTCGTCGAGCGTCGCCACCTCGAGGAGCGTCATCGTGCGCACGATCTCGCTGCGGAGGATCTCGATCGTCTTGTCGACGCCGCGGCGCCCACCCGCCATGAGGCCGTACAGGTAGGCGCGGCCGACCAGCGTGAACCTCGCGCCGAGCGCGATCGAGGCGACGATGTCGGCACCCGACATGATGCCCGTGTCGAGGTGCACCTCGAGGTCGGAACCGACCTCGCGCGCGACGTGCGGCAGCAGGTGGAACGGGATCGGCGCCCGGTCGAGCTGGCGTCCGCCGTGATTCGAGAGCACGATGCCGTCGACGCCACGGTCGGCGAGGAGCTTCGCATCCTCGACCGTCTGCACGCCCTTGACCACGATCTTGCCGGGCCAGATCTCGCGGATGATGTCGAGGTCATCGAACGAGATGGTCGGGTCCATCGCGGAGTTGAGCAGGTCGGCGACGGTGCCGCCCGTCGACGAGAGCGAGGCGAACTCCAGCTTCGGGGTCGTGAGGAAGTTGATCCACCACGCGGGGCGGGGCAGCGTGTTGAGCACGGTGCCGGGCGTGAGCTGCGGCGGGATCGAGAACCCGTTGCGCTTGTCGCGCAGGCGGGCGCCGGCGACCGGGGTGTCGACGGTGAAGAAGAGGGTGTCGAAGCCCGCCGCTGCGGCGCGGCGCGCGAGCTCGTAGGAGATCTCACGCTCGCGCATCACATAGAGCTGGAACCAGTTGCGCCCGTCGGGGTTTGCGGCCTTCACGTCTTCGATCGACGTCGTGCCGAGGGTCGAGAGGGTGAACGGGATGCCGGCAGCACCCGCGGCGCCGGCGCCCGCGACCTCGCCCTCGGTCTGCATCATGCGGGTGAAGCCCGTCGGCGCGATACCGAACGGGAGCGCGCTCGGTCCGCCGAGCACCTCGCGGCTCGTGTCGACGATCGGCACGTTGCGCAGGATCGACGGATGGAACTCGATGTCCTGGAACGCCTGCCGCGCGCGAGCGAGCGACAGCTCACCCTCGGCGGCCCCCTCGGTGTAGTCGAACGGCGCCCTCGGCGTGCGGCGCTTGGCGATCGTGCGCAGGTCGTCGATCGTGAGCGCCCGCTCGAGCCGCCGGTCGGTCGGGTTGAGGGTGGCCTTCTTGAACTGCATGAGCTCGGTGAGCTCGCGGGGATTCGGGAACTGGCGCTTCACCATGCTGGGGTTCTCTCTCGGTCGGGTGCCGCGACGTGACGCGAATCGACCCTCGCGCGCTCGCGAAGGTCGATTCGCGTCATCTCGCGGGTGTGGTGGTGGGGGTCGGGGTGGGGGCGGTCGGGTCGGTCGGGGCGGCGGTTGCGGGGATGCGGGCGGGATCGATGAAGGTCTCGGCGTAGTAGCCCGAGATGTGGTCGTGGATGCGGGTGCGGGCGGCTGCGGCATCCGTGGCCCTGATCGCCTCGACGATGCCGCGGTGCTCGGTTCGAAGGCGAGCGGATGTCGCGTGCCAATCGGTGAGGGCGGCGAGCCCCTGCAGCGCGTAGCCCTCGATGCCGCTGCGCAGGCCGGCCATCGTCGCGGTGATCACCTGGTTGCCGGAGGCCTCGGCGAGTGCGAGGTGGAAGGCCGCGTCGAGCGCGAGGAACTCCTGGGGCGTGAGCGTGGGGGAGTCCATGGCGTCGAGCAGCCGGTCGGCCGCGGTGAGGTCGGGCGCGGGAGTAGCATCGGCGAGGTCGCCCGCGACGGAGGCCTCGAGGATGAGGCGCGTGCGCACGATGTCGGCGACGGGGAATCCGCTCGCCGCGACCTGCAGGCGCATGAGGGCGCTCATGCCGCCGCCCGGCGTCGAGATGATGATCGCGCCGGCGCTCGGCCCCGAGCCCGATTGGGTGCGGATGAGTCCGAGCACCTCGAGCACGCGGATCGCCTCGCGCACGCTCGAGCGGCCGACCCCCAACTCGACCGAGAGGGCGCGCTCGCCGGGAAGCCGATCGCCCGGGCGCAGCCGACCCTCGAGGAGCTGTGACTCGATGTGCTCGAGCACGCTCTGCCAGGCGCGGGGAGCGTCGGATGCGTCAGCTGCCATGCTGCTCGTCCTCTCGCCGCTCCGGTGTGGTCAGACCACGGTAGCAGATGTGGTCAGACCACAGGGTGCGTGCGCTGCGCGTGATGCGCAGCGCTGACGCTTCCAGTCTGAACCCGATCCGAACACCGCAACCCCCTCCCGGCGACGCGACCTTCAGCGAAGACTTGGCGGGACGGCGCAGCCGGCGCCGAGACAGGAGCACATGGATGTCCGACATCAACACGCCAGACCCGCGCGAGCACACGGAGGCGCCCGCAGAAGGACCCGATGACGCAACCGCACAGCCGAACGACATCGAGCACGCCGCGCCCGACGAGGACATGGCGTTCGACATCCAGCCGCCTCCGACCGAGGAGTCCGAAGTGCCCGGCGTTCCCGATGCGAGTGATGCCCTCGACGAGGACGGATCCGACGAACCGGGTGCCAATGCGACCGGCATCGGAGTCTGAGCGAGCGCGACTGCCGCAGTAGTACGCCCGGAGGAGGGGTGTGGTGAACACGATGCTCGCCGCATCCCTCTTTTTTGTTGGATCCGCCCTCGGGCGAGGGTCGTCGGGTCCGCCGTCACGCTGCGGATAGCGATTTCCAACTTGCCGAACACATTCCTTGACAGCTCGACTCCGCCGACTCCATAGTGGACAACGCTATCCAATCGACCTGCCCGAGCGGCACGTCGCGTGTGCCCATCCGACGACGAAGGAGTCCTGTGATGCAACGTCCGTTCGAACGGATCCGGCGGAGGTGGCTGAGCCTCGCGGCGATCGTGGCCGCGTTCACGCTGGTGGCGACCCCGGTGCCCGCCTTGGCCGCCGATGAAGAGCCGCAGCACGTGGAGGTGTCGTTCCAGGTGAGCACAAGCGACGACGGCTTCACGCACCCAGGTATCGGCGTGAGCGCCGACAACCTCCTCAGGGCACGCGATCACGTCCAGGAGGACGCCGAGCCATGGGCGACCTACTACGACGCGATGGTGGCGACGAAGTACGCCTCGATGGCCCTGCGTTCGGCGAACCAGTCCGCGGTGCTCGACCAGCCCGCGGTGACGGCCTTCAATTCGCAGGCGGTGCAGTCCAGGCTGATCCAGGATGCCTGGGGCGCGTACACGCAAGCGGTGCTCTACGTGATCACCGGCGACCCGGTGCATCGCGACAACGGCATGCGCATCATCCGGATCTGGTCGAACATGGATCCCGCCGCTTACGCGTACTATCCCGACGCCCACATTCACTCTGGTGTGCCGCTGCAGCGGCTCCTCATGGCGGCAGAGATCTTCCGCTACTCGTCGGTCGCCGACGGCTACACGGCATATGACCTCGCGTGGCACGATTCGGACACCGCGAAGCTGACCGACAACCTCATCGTGCCGATGACCGAGACCTTCCTGCACACGAACTGGCGGTACCTCAACCAGCACATCTATCCGCTCATCGGAGCCATGTCGGGCTACATCTTCACCGACAACCGCGAACGCTACGACGAGGGCGTCGAATGGTTCACGGTCAACTCGACGACGTCGAGGCCCGAGCAGAACGGCGCGATCGCCGCCATCTATCCGCTGATCGACAAGAACGATCCGCTGAATCCCTACGGGTACAGCTTCGTCCAGCACCAGGAGATGGGGCGCGACCAGGCGCACGGCTGGGACGACGTCAACACGCTCGGCGTCATGGCACGCATCCTCACGGTGCAGGGCACCGAGGTCGATCCGGTCACCGGTACCCGCTCCACCGCGGATGACGCGGTGTCGCCGTATGCCTTCCTCGACGACCGGCTCCTTCACGGCGCGAACCAGTTCGTCGGGTACATGCTCGGCCACGAGATCCCGTGGATCGACACGACGGGCGGCGCGGGCGTGCTCTCGGAGGCATACCGCGGTCGGCTGTTCAACCCCATCGACGAGATGTACCACGTCTACCGCTACGACCTCGGGCGCGACCTCGAGAAGGAGGCACCGCATCTCGAACAGTGGCACGACCAGGCCGACGGCCCGATCTTCCACTGGGGCGCGAACCTCTACAACTTCTGGGATCCGAACCCCGACTACGCGCCCGACTACTGGCTCTCCCTGCCTGAGGAGGTCGCGGGCGTGACGCCGCCCGCTCCGACCGACTCAAAGGTGCAGCTCGAGCAGCGCGGCGTACACATCGACGGCACGACGAAGGTCGAAACCGAGGGCGACACCACGTTCGCGCGATTGAAGGCCTCGAAGGGCGGCAGCACGGTCGCCGTGCGCACGCTCATGTACGTCAGTCGCACCGGCTACAGCCCGGTCGGCGTACGGATCCGCACCGATGGGCCCGCGACCCTCGAGATCCGCAAGAATCCTGATCTCGCGCCGTACCATGTGCTGCGGCTGCCCGACACGCATGGCGCGTGGCGCTACGTCACGTACGACGTCGACACGAATGTGCTGCCCGGCAGCACCCTGGGCGACAACCTGGCGTACTACACGGCGAAGGGCTCCGGCAGAGTCAACGTCGACCTCGACCATGTCGAGCTCGAGGCGAAGGGGAAGCTCGACATCCCCGCGTTCGCGCAGGGCTCGGCGACCCGGCTCGTCGGCGTTGCGGGTGCCGAGTCCGCGCGCGACCTCGCCGCGACCGATCCGAAGGGCGTGACCCTCCAGTACGAGGCATTCGGGCTTCCTGATGGAGCGAGCGTGGATGCCGCATCCGGTCGCCTGACCTGGACGCCCTCCGCGAAGCAGGTCGGCAACCACCGGTTCACGCTCGCGGCGTCGAACGGCGAGGTCGTCACCACGCTCGAGGTCGAGCTCGAGGTCGCCGCCACGCGGCAGGTGGCGCTCGAGACTGCTCTCGCCGGCTACGACCCCGACGAGCGTTACGTGTCGGGTTCGCTCGCCGAGTTCGAGTCGGTGCTCGCGAGCGCCGAGGCATCCGTCGACACCGCAGATGACGCGACCTTCCTCACCGGACTCGCCGCGCTGCAGGAGGCCGTGGCCGCGCTGCAACTGCTCACCCCGCGCCTGGCCGACGATGGCTCGTTCGACTACCGCGGACTCGTCACCTCGACGCTGTCGGCGGCCAACGTCTCGAACCTCGTCGACGGCGACTTCAACACGACGACCGGCGACCTGCGTGCACCCTTCACGTTCGACTTCGGCGCCGGGTTCCGGGTCGCGGCCGACGCGATCGGACTCCAGGCGCGGTACAACTTCGCCAACCGATCGCAGGGCGCCAACGTCTACGGATCCAACGACGGCCGAACCTGGACCCTGCTGACGTCGCGGGAGACCACCAACACGACTGCGCAGAACTTCGCGATCGAGACGATCCCGGTCATCGCCGAGCTGCAGGACTCGACGTGGCGGTACCTCAAGGTGCAGGTCGACCACCCCGGTGTGCCGACAGACCCCGTGTATCCCGGGATCTCGTCGTTCAGCGAGATCCGCATCCACGGCGAACGCCACGAGATGGTCGACGCGATCGCTTCGGCCGCGCTCACGTCGACGAATGCCGAGGCGGGGAAAGCGGTGAACGGCGACACGGTGAAGCTGACACTGGTCGCCGACCAGCCGCTCGCCGGCGTCGACGTGACGATCGAAGGTCGCCCGGCGACGGCCTCGTTGAGCGACGGGCTCACGTGGACCGCGGAGCTCGTGCTGCCCGACGATGTCGACTACGGGAGGAACCTCGTGTTCGCTGCCGACTATCGCACCGCGTCCGGCGGCCAGGGCGCGACGGTCATCGAGACCACCGACGGATCGTCACTCGCCCTCTGGAACACCCACGTGAGCGCCCTCGAGGTCAAACGGGAATGGGTCGACGCCTCCACGGTGCCGTGGCCGGGCACCTCGGGAACGACGCAGGACAACGGATGGCGGTTGTTCGACGGCGACCTGACGACGTTCCCCGACACGACCACGGCCAACGGCTGGGTGACCGTGGTGCCCACCGATGAGACGACGTTCACCTTCGACCTCGTGCGGATGCGGCCGCGGTCGTCGCAGCTCGCGCGTGCGAACGGGACGGTGCTCCAGGGCTCGAACGACGACGGTGCGACGTGGCAGAACCTCGTCACCTTCACCGGCGTCGCCGCGGACCAGTGGTACAGCTTCCCGCTGCCGGCTGAGGCGCACGTCGAACGGCTCCGTGTGCTCGACGAGCACGGCGGGCGAGTCAACATCGCCGAGGTGCAGCTGCTCCACGACGACCGCTGAACGCGTCGAGGCGGGTGGGTGCTGCCCGGGCACCCGCCCGCCCCTAGGCGCGTCCAGCTGGGTCCGCAACCCCCTGGGGAGGTCGTGTGCATCGGCGGATACTTGCCGAGACGACGCTGCCGGCGTCGAGAGGGGAGCATACGGATGTCCCACATCGACACGCCGAACCCGCGTGAGCACGCCGAGCCGCACACCGAAGGTGTCGGCGTCTGAGGACGGCATCCATGGCAAGATCACCGCTGCTGTTGGGTCCGATGCTGCGATACGTCGACGAGACCTCGGCCAGCATCTGGGTGGAGACGCGAGCCGACTGCCGGGTGAGTGTCCATGCTGAAGGACGATCGTGGCACGCACGCAGCTTCGCCGTGCACGGCCATCACTACGCCCTCGTCGAGGTCGATGGGCTCGAGCCGGGCACGGAGCGGCCGTACGAGGTGGAGATCGACGGTATGCCGGTCTGGCCGGAGCCGGAGTCCGAGTACCCGGCGTCGACGATCGCCACGCTCACGCCGGGACGCCCCCTGCGGATGGCCTACGGCTCGTGCCGCACGAGCGTCGCCCACGACAGGTCGGGGAACCGCACGCATGGTGTCGACTCGCTGCGTGCGTTCGCGCTCGCGGTGGCCGAGGGCCGCGACATCCGACCGGATCTGCTGCTGTTTCTCGGTGACCAGGTGTACGCCGACTCGACCACAGAGGAGATGCAGAAGTTCATCCGCAGCCGGCGAGACATCCGTGAGGAGCCCGGCGAGGAGCTCAAGGACTTCGAAGAGTACGCGCACCTCTATCAGCTCGCGTGGTCGGACGAGGCCAATCGGTGGTTGCTCTCGTGCGTGCCGACCGCCATGATCTTCGACGACCACGACATCCGGGATGACTGGAACGCGTCGCTCGACTGGAAGAAGAAGATGGAAGCCACCTCATGGTGGCAGGGTCGCATCGTCGCGGGCTTGGCGTCGTATTGGGTGTACCAGCACCTCGGCAATCTGTCCCCCCGAGACCGCGCAGCCGACGAGTTGTGGCGGCAGATCAGCGGGCATGACGGCACCGAAGCGCTCGACCTCAGCGATGCACTCGACGCGTTCGCCGACCGGTGCGACAAGGAACCCGACAGCTACCGTTGGAGCTACGGACGGGATATCGGCGACGTGCGCCTGATCGTCGTCGACTCGCGGGTGGGGCGAGACCTGACGCCGTCCGGTCGAGGACTGTTGAATGCACAGGAGCTCGCGTGGTTCGGCGAACGGATGCGTGGCGGATTCCGACACGTTCTGGTCGCCAGCTCGCTGCCGTTCCTCCTGCCGCTGGGCCTGCACCACGTGGAGGCATGGGATGAGGCGATCGCCCAAGGCGCCTGGGGCAAGCCGGCCGCTTGGGTGGGGGAGAAGCTGCGGCAAGCGGTCGACCTGGAGCACTGGGCGGCGTTCCAGGACAGCTTCCAAGCGGTGGCGCGGATCGCGGCGGAAGTGGCGGACGGCGAACGCGGCCCGTCGCCGCTGACCGTCACCTTCCTGTCCGGTGACGTGCACTATTCCTACCTGGCAGAGGTGGAACGCGAGGAGGGAGGCCGCATCCTGCAGGCAGTCTGCTCACCTGTGCGGAACCCCCTGCCGCGGTTCCTGCGCTGGTTCGCGGTGGTCATGTCGTTCGGCCCGGCGACGCCCTTGGGTGCGGCGGCCGCCCGTTCGGTGAAGGTTCCCGATCCGCCCTTTCGCTGGAAGATCGTGAAGGGTCCCTGGTTCGACAACAACCTGGCGGTGCTGCATGACAGCTCGGATGGGCTGACGATGACGTGGCACACCGGTGTGGTCGACCACGGAGACGAGCTGCATCCCCGGCTCGAGGAAGTCGCGTCGATCATCGTGCCGGCGAGGAGGGAGAGCAGCGTGTCAGGCTGAGCGCGGTGCTCGCATGGCGCATGCGTCGAGGACGGAGCAGGTACGGCGGGCGAGTCGACATCGCCGAGGTGCTGCTGCTCCACGTCGCGCCTCACGGTGCTGCCTCGCTACCCTGCCAGAGGCGACACCGAACTGAACCGGAGGGGGACCCTACTTGCCCACCGTGACCATCATCGTGATCAGCATCACCGTCTTCATGAATGTCGTGATCGTGATCGGGGACATTGCGCAAGCAAAGTTCGTGGTCGCGAACTCGCGGGAAGTCGGTGTGTCGGACAGCTGGCTGCCGGTCCTCGCCATTCTCAAAGGAGCCGGCGCAGTCGGGCTTGTCGTCGGGCTGGCAGGACTTCCCGTGATCGGGATCGTGGCAGCCATCGGGCTCACGTTGTTCTATTTCAGTGCCCTCATCGCGCACGTTCGGGCGCGCGTCTTCCACAGCATCGCGTTCCCCGGACTCTTCTTCGCGTTCGCGGTCGGGTCCCTCGCGCTCCTCTTAGCGGGCTGGATCTAACGACTGCGCGTCAAGCGAATCGGTCCAGCTGCCGGTCAAGCGAAACGCTGCGATCGCTGACTTCGTCGCCAGTGTGCTTCGTCGTCACGGTCTCGACGAGCACGATGCCGCACTCCGCTTTCGCAACCGGGTTGTGGCGCACTCCTCTCGGAACGACGAACGCTTCGCCGGGGTTCAGTACGACGTCATCGCGATCCTCAAGTTGAATGACGAGCTGCCCGTAGACGACGAGAAAGAGCTCGTCTTCGTCGGCGTGGTCGTGCCACATGAGTTCGCCGAGCAACTTCGCGACCTTGACGTACTCGTTGTTGACCTGGCCGACGACACGTGGCGTCCAGTGGTCGGTGACGGCGGCGAGTTCGGCGGCGAAGTTGATGATCATCCTCAGCCCTTCTTCGGCCGGATCCGCACGCGGTTTCCGCCGGCCTCGTCGAGCTCGACCACACCGCCGCGTGACTTCAGGAAGTCGGTGAACGAGGCGAAGCCCAGCCGGCGCTCCTGGAACGTGGGGTCCATGCGCAGCATCTGGTTCTTCACCGCGCGCATCGTCTGCCACTCCTCGTCGTTCTTCGCGCGCATGAGTTCGAGTGCCTTCAGCAGGAGGCGCCCCGGATTGCGGGGACTGCCCGATGGCGTCTCGTCATCGTCACCCGCTGCGGACTGCTCCACGGGGGCTACGAACTTCATCGCCGTGGAGGGCGCCGTGGGCTCCTCGGGAGGGCTCGTCGCGCCTCCGTCGACCACGACATCGGCGGATGCCGCATCCGTCGCCTTCTTCGTCGAAGCCCGCCGGCGACGGGCCGGTGCCGGTTCGGCGGCCGGTTCGGCGGCCGGCTCGGCGGCCGGCTCCGCAGTGGGTTCGGGTGCCGCTGCGACAGGAGCCGCGGCGCGACCCCCCGACGGCGTCGTCGCGCCGCCCGTCGCCTCGTCGTCGCTCACCGCGGCATCCGTTGCCAGCAGCGCGTCGTAGTCGGCGTACTCGTCGCAGGCTGCGGTGAGCGCGCGGCTCGTGCCGCCAGCGACGCCGATGCCGACGACGTAACGGCCGAGGCGCTTGGCTTTCTGCGCGAGCGCGACGTAGTCGGAGTCGCCCGCGACGATGACGATGTGCGAGAGGTCGTCGATGCGGAACATGTCTTCGACGGCGTCGACGGAGAGGCGGATGTCGGCGCCGTTCTTGGTCGCCGACAGCGGGAACAACTGCACGAGGTCGACGGCGCGGTTGATGAGCTGCCCGCGGTAGCTCGCGTTCACGGGGGTCGACCAGTCGGCGTACGCGCGTGCGATCGCGATGGTGCCGAAGGTGGCGGCGAAGTCGAGCACCGCGTCGATGTCGACGGTGGCCTCGTTGAGCTTCGTCACCGTCGGTGTGGCGGTGATGGTCTTGCCGCGCGAGGTGTCTTTGCGATACGCGCTGTCGCCGTGCAGCTGGTCGTAGCGTGAGATGACGATGTTGTCGAAGTCGAAGTAGAGCGCGACCCGAGGTTCAGCCGTGACGGCCATATGGACCTTTCGTCGTTGTGGGTTCCTTCGATCGTAGGCCCGGTCCGTGCCGGGGCGAAGCCCCGCCGGTGAGTGAGACGACCGCTCAGGCCGCCGCGGCGGCCGCGTTGTGCAGCTCGTCGGTGTCGATCCCGAGGCGGCCCGGCGACGCGATGTTCGTGAGCAGCACGAAGCAGACCCCGGCCGACGGCGTGATCCAGAACTCGGTGCCGGCCCAGCCGCCGTGCCCGAACGTGTCGCGCGCGAGCAGGCCCGGCGCCGAGTGGCGGAGGTTCCACGTGAAGCCCCAGTCCTGCCCGCGCGATGCGAACGTATGGCTCGAGCTTCGGGATGCCGGCGGTGAGCGGAGTGAGCATCGCGTCGTACGTGACGGGTGCCACGAGGGATCCGTCGTTCCGCAGCAGCGCGGTGCCGATCGCGAGCAGGTCGGCGGCGCGTCCGAGGAGTCCGGCGCCCGGATGCCGCAGCGAAGCGAAGCGCTCGTAGTCGACGCCCTGGTCGGCTGCGTCGATGACGTCGTGCGGGCTCGCGTCGGCGTCGAACGTGAGCCCCGCGGCATCCGCTCGCTCGGCCGTCGCCGCGATTGCGCGCTCGAACGCCACCCCGCCCGCGTGCTCGATGAGCGCGGCGATGCCCTCGAACGCGAGCGTCGAGTAGCGCGAGACGGTGCCCGCCTCGAACTCGCGCCCCGGCTCGAGCAGCAACTCTCGCAGGCCAGGGGCGTCCAGCGGCGGCTCGATGATGCCCGACGTGTGGCTCACGAGGTGGCGCAGCTGCACGACGTCGTCGCGGTCGGCGCCGAAGCCCGAGAGCGCCCGGTCGAGCGGCGTCTCGGGCGTGAGCCGGCCCTGCTCGATCAGGTGCAGCGCGGCGAGTCCGACGATCGGCTTCGTGATCGAGAACAACGGGTAGTGGTCGTCGACGGATGCCGCGCGCCCCCGCTCGGTGCCGAACGCGTCGAGTGCCACCACCCCGTCGGCCGTCGCGACGCCGAGCACCGCCGTGGGGAGCGGGCCGTGCTCGACGTGGCGGCGAGCCCAGTCGAAGGCATGGTCGAAGCGGGGCATCGGGGTCCTCTCGGTGTCTGGGTTGAGCCTGTCGAAACCCCGGCCCTCAGCTGCGGAGCACGACGTTGAGCGGCTCCTCGCCGCGCAGCATCCGCTCGATCTGCGTTCGCAGCAGCCTCGCCATGCGGGGCATCATCGCGGTCGACGCGCCGCCCACGTGCGGCGAGATGAGCACGTTCGGCAGGGCGAAGAGCGGATGCCCCTCGGGAAGCGGCTCGGGGTCGGTGACGTCGAGCGCGAAGCGGAGCCGTCGGCGTGAGGCGTGGTCGAGGATCGCCGCGGTGTCGGCGACGTGTCCGCGGGCGATGTTCACGAGCAGGGCTCCATCGGGCATCGCCGAGAGGAAGGCGTCGTCGACGAGGCCGGTCGTGGCATCCGTGAGCGGAACGCCGACGATGACGATGTCGGCGGTCGGCAGGAGGGCCGACAGCTCGTCGAGGCCGTGGATGGGGCCCGCTTCGTCGGTGCGTGCCCGGCTCGCGACGCGCACGACCTCGACCTCGAACGGGGCGAGCCGTGCCTCGATCGCACGGCCGACGCCGCCGTACCCGAGCAGCAGCACCCGCCGGTCGGCGAGGCTCTCGCGCTGCTCGGGCGCCCACCGCCCCTCGGATGCCGCCCGAACGAACTCGGGGATGCCGCGCTGCGACGCCAGCACGAGCGCGAGGGTGAGCTCGGCGGTCGACGTCTCGTGCACGCTCGCGGCGTTCGCGAAGACGTGCCCGGGCGGGAGCGCTCCGAGCACGTGGTCGTAGCCGATGGACTGCGACTGCACGAGCCGCGTGGTGACGTCGGAGAGTGCGCCGAGGAGTGCAGCGGTTCCCATGTACGGCGGCACGACGAGGTCGATGTGGGATGCCGCCGGCGCGGACTCCATGTCCCACACGACAACCTCGACGCCGTCGGGCGGAGTGCCGAGTGCGTCGCGAAGCGTGTTGCCGGGCACGGAGACGAGCAGCGGGGCATCGGTCATGCGTCAATCCTTCCAGAGCGGATGCGGCATGCGGGGCTTCGCGTCGCTAACCCGCGGCGCGTGGGAAACGGAAGCGATAGTCGCCCGAGACGATCGTGAACTCGGTCAGACCGTTTCCGGCCGCGATGTCGCTGATTCCCGGCGTCTCCACGAGCGTCCCTGCGGATTCCAGCACGTCGCCGGAGGGGAGGGAGACCCGCGCCGTCGTGCCGGGCGGCACGGACGCCGCGACCTCGACGTCGTCGCCCTCGATCGACCACTCGGTTGCGACGAGTCCGCGCGGTGTCTCGTAGTGGGCCGCCACGCGGGTGAGCGAACCGCCGATCTGCGGGGCGATGCGGAGCTGCTCGTATCCGACGGACTCCGGCGTCTGGTCGATTCCCGCCACGAACCGCACGAGCCACTCGCCGACGGATCCGAGCGAGTAGTGATTGAACGAGTTCATCTCGACCGACTGGAAACCGGCGTGTTCGGTCCATCCGTCCCATCGCTCCCAGATCGTCGTCGCACCGTGACGCACCGAGTACAGCCATGACGGATAGCGGTCGGTCTCGACGAGCGCGTAGGCGAGATCGCTGCGACCGATCTCGCTCAGCACAGGACAGAGCAGCGAGACGCCGACGAACCCGGTGGTGAGCAGCCGATCGTGCGCCTCGATCGTCCGCACGAGATGGTCGGCCGCCCGTTTGCGGAGCCGCTCAGGGAGGAGTTCGAATGCAAGGCCCAGGAGGTAGGCGGTCTGGGTGTCGCCCTCGATCCGGGCGTCGTCGTCGACGAACGCCTCGACGAACGCGGTGCGCACCCGACGGGCGAGCTCGTCGTAGCGCGCCGCCTGCACGTCGTGGCCGAGCACACTCGCTGCACGTGCCACGAGTTCGGCGGATCGTGCGAAGTAGGCGGTTGCGAGCACCGGCCGCGGTGTCTCGGCGTCGATCTGCAACCAGTCTCCGTAGTGATTGCCCACGCGCCGTCGCCAGACGAGGTCGGGGTTCTCCCGTTCCACGAAGTCCACCCAGCGGGTCATGGACTCGAATGAGTCCGCGAGGAGTCGCCGGTCGCCGTAGACCCGGTAGAGATGCCACGGGATGATGACGCCGGCGTCGGCCCAGGCCGGCGCCCCGTCGGCGAAGAACTCCGAGACGACCGGCGCCACGTCGGGGAATGAACCTTCGGGGCTCTGCGCGAACCGGACATCGCGGAGCCATCGTGTGAAGAAGGCCGCGACGTCGGCGCCGAGGGCCGCCGTCGGCAGGAACACCTGGGCGTCCGCCATCCAGCCGAGCCGCTCGTCGCGCTGTGGGCAGTCGGTGGGCACGCCGACGAAGTTTCCACGCTGACCCCAGCGGATGTTGCTCACGAGCTGGTTCACGTCGGCGCTCGACGTCGTGATCTCGCCCACGAACGGGGTGTCGTTGTGGAGCACGACGGCGGTGACCTCATCGGGTGCCGGCGGATGATCGAGCCCCGAGAGCTCGAGGTAGCGGAACCCGTGCACGGTGAACGTCGGCTCGAAGAGGTTGCTCGCCGATCCCGCCGAGACATAGACGTCGCGCGCCTCCGCCGTGCGCAGATTCGCCGTATAGAGCCGGCCGTCGTCATCGAGCACTTCGCCATGCCGCAGCACCACCTGCTGGCCGGCGGACATCGCGCCGAGCTCGACGCGTACCCGACCGACGAGATTCTGGCCGAAGTCGTAGACAGCGCGTCCGTCGGGATCCGCGAGCCGCTCGGCGGCGGGCACCTGCAGTGTCGCCCGGATCGGCTCGTCGACCTGCGCGATGAGAAGATCGTGATCGTGGGCGAGCTCACGAGCAGGAGCCCACGCGGAGTCGTCGAAGCCGGGCTCCGTCCATCCGTGGAGCTCCTGGCGGGCGTCCACGAGCTCGCCCATAAGGGGGTCCGTGTAGCTGATCGCGCCGCGGTGCTCCCGCCACGCGGCATCCGTCGTGATGACCGTCTCCGTGCCGTCGTCGTGCTCGAGGACGATCATGGCCCACGCCTGCGGGGCGGTTCCGTAGTGCTTGCCCTGGCGACGCGAATCGAAGCCGACGTAACCCGACCACCAGCCGTCGGCGAGCACGATGCCGATCGCGTTCGTTCCGTCGCGGACGAGGGGGGTGAGATCGTACGTCTGGTAGAGGATGCGGTCGCGGTAGTCCGTCCAGCCGGGCGCGAGCTCATGGTCGCCGACCCGCCGGCCGTTGACGTGCAGCGTGTAGAGGCCGCGCGCGCTGGCGTAGGCGCGCGCACGGATCACGGGCGTCGTCACGCCGAACTCGCGGCGGAGGTGCGCTGCCGGCGGGATGTGCCTGACCTTCGCCGGGATGTCGTCGTCGACCGGGGGATCGAGCTCATTGTCGGGAGCATCCCAGTGCACGTCACGGCCGATCCAGGCTCCGCGGAACTCCGAGGGCGACAGCAGGGCGGTCTCGAAGGAGGCAGTCGCTGGCTCGCTCGGCGCGGCGGTCTCATCGAACACCTCGACGGACCAGCGGTACCGGGTTCGTGACGCAAGTCGGGTGCCGAGTTCGATCCCCGACGTCTGCGACGATTCGACCCGCCCGGTGTCCCAGACCTCCCGGTCGCCGCTGCGCACCACGATCCGATAGGCGGACTGGGCCACGCCCCGCCGCCCGCTTCGCAGACGCCACGAGAACCGGGGGATGGAGACATCGATGCCGAGCGGCTCGGTGAGGTGCTCGGTGCGAAGGTCGTACGCGCTGAGGGTGGAGGTCAACCGACTGTCTCCTTAATCGATTCAATATCGGATGCACCATCCGAGCCGATTCGACACGGCTGGACATGCCTGGAGCGTGATCACCGACAGTACACCGGCCGTCAGCTCAGTCAAAGCCCCTCGAGACTGGGTCTTGACGAATGCGGGCAACCTTGCCTACGGTGGGTGATCGGTGCAATTGAATCGATTGAATTCACGACAAGGAGGTCGGAGAACGCGATGACAACCCTTCCTGCCGCAGTGCCAGCCGAGCTCGAAGAACGAAGCCCGGCTTCGCCCGAATCGGCGCGACGGAGAACCGGGCGCCGGGGCGGTCTGCATCGGGGCACGTCCAAGCTGTGGGTCTTCATCATCCCGGCGGCCGTGTTCTACCTCTTCATCGTGCTCTGGCCGAGCATCCAGGGCGCCGGCCTCGCCTTCACCGACTGGGACGGCATCTCGCCGACCCGGGCCTTCGTCGGCATCGACAACTTCATCCAGCTGGTCAACGACCCGAAGGCGGCAGGTGCAATCGGGCGTACCCTGCTCATCGCCTTCACGATCACCATCGTGCAGAACGCGGTCGGCCTGCTCCTGGCGCTCGGCGTGAACAGCCGGATCAAGAGCCGCAATCTGCTGCGCGTGCTCCTGTTCGCCCCGGCCATCATCACACCCGTGGCGACGGCCTACCTCTGGCAGAACCTCTTCTCGCCGAACGGTGCGATCAACGCGCTCCTCGAGGGGGTCGGCCTCGGCGCGCTCACGCAGAACTGGCTCGGCGACGGCGACGTGGCCATCTGGGCCATCTGCCTCGTCGTGATCTGGCAGTTCGCCGGCTACTCCATGGTGATCTTCCTCGCCAACATGCAGGGCATCTCGACCGAGGTGATCGAGGCGTCGTACGTCGATGGCGCCGGGCCGTTCCGTCGGTTCTGGAGCATCATCCGGCCGGAGCTCGCACCCTCGATCACCATCAACCTCATGCTCTCGATCATCGGCGGGCTGAAGCTGTTCGACCAGGTGTGGGTGATGACCGGCGGAGGCCCCGGCGGCTCGACCGAGACGATGTCGACCCTCCTCTACAAGAACGCGTTCCAGTTCGGCGACTTCAGCTACGGCATCGCGATCGCCCTCGTCCTGACCGTGCTGGTCGCGATCCTCTCGAGCGGCCAGTACTTCGTCCTCAGCCGCCAGAACAAGGACTGAACGCCATGTACCAGCGCTACACGTGGAGGACCGGCATCCTCGAAGTGGTCATGATCGCCGTCGCGGTGCTGTTCTTCGTGCCCGCCTACGTGCTGATCAACCTCTCGTTCCGGGAGTCCAACGACGCCGCCGGTCCGCTCGAACTGCCGACGACGTTCACGCTGCAGAACTATGCCGACGCCTGGGTGCAGGGCAACCTCGGGAACGCGCTCGTCAACAGCACGGTCGTCTCGGTCGTGAGCGTCGTCGTGCTCGTCCTGCTGTCGGCGCTCGCCGCCTACCCCCTTGCACGAGTCGGTCGTCGATGGTCGAAGGTCGCATACTTCGGCTTCCTCATCGGACTCCTGCTGCCGTTCCAGCTGGCGCTCATCCCGCTCTACACGACGATGCGCGATCTCGGACTCCTCGGGACCGTGTGGTCGCTCGTCCTCTTCTACATCGGCCTGCAGATGCCGTTCTCGATCTTCCTCTACACGGGCTTCCTGCGTGCGCTGCCGATCGAGTACGAGGAGGCGGCCGCGATCGACGGCGCCGGATCGTTCGGCACCTTCTGGCGGGTGGTGTTCCCGCTCCTCAGGCCGATCACGGGCACGGTCGTGATCCTCAACGTCATCGTGGTGTGGAACGACTTCCTCACGCCGCTGCTGTACCTGAGCGGAAGCGGACAGCAGACCGTGCCCGTCACGCTCTACAGCTTCGTCGGGCAGTACGTCTCGCAGTGGAACCTGGTCTTCGCGGGACTCGTCATCAGCATCGCCCCGATCCTGCTCGTCTACTTCGTGCTGCAACGCACGGTCATCCAAGGTTTCGCCAGCGGACTCAAGGGCTAGCGCCCTGGCCGACGGGGAAGATGGTCCGCTGCACAGCGTCCGCGGGCCGGTTCACGAACGAAAGGAGCAACACATGCGCTACAGAGCAGTAGTCACCATGGCGATCGGCGCGGCCGTCGTCGCATCCGTCGCCGGATGCTCGAACGACACGGGCGGCGGCGGGGGCGGGGGAGACACCCTCACGTGGGCCACCGTCACGAGCGACAAGTCGGCCGCCGAAGAGGCTGCGGCGGCGTTCGAAGCCGAGACCGGCATCTCGGTCGAGGTGACGGCGTCGGGCGTCGACGAGTACCAGACGACGACACGGACCCAGTTGTCGAGCGGCACGGCCCCCGATGTCTTCTTCGTCTGGGCCGGCGACGGCAACCCGATGGCGATGCAGGTCGTGTCGGATGCCGGGCTCGTCGCCGACCTCTCCGACATGGACTTCGCCTCCCGCATCCCCGAGGGTTTCAAGTCCGTCAGCCAGAACGGCGGCAAGACCTACACTGCGCCGATCAGCTCGGCCGGCATCGGGTCGGCGTTCAACCTCACCGCGATGGAGGAGAACGGCTGGACGATCCCGACCACCTGGAGCGACACCCTCGCGTTCTGCGGGCAGGCCAAGGCCGCGGGCAAGACGGCCTTCGCACTCGCCGGCGCAACGCCGTGGAACACGCAGCTCATCTCGTACGCGCTCGCACCGACTCTCGTGTACGGGCCCGACCCCGACTTCGCGGCGCAGATGTCCGCGGGCGACGTGACCTTCGCCGATTCCGCATGGGTCGACGTCCTCGACAAGTACGTGGCGATGCAGGATGCCGGATGCTTCCAGGAGAACGCACTCGGCACGGTGTACGAGGACGCCCTCGACATGGTGGCGAAGGGCGAGGCCATGGCCTCGGTGCAGGTGAACGCCTCCTTGGCGGCCATCCGCCAAGGAGCCCCTGATGGCACCGAGTTCACGCTCGCGCCGGTTCCCGCCACTGACGACGAGTCGCAGACCCGGATGGCCGCGGCCATGGGCGCCGCCTACGGGATCAACGCCAAGGCGAAGAACCCCGAAGGAGCGAAGAAGCTCATCGAGTTCCTGACCTCCGACGAGGGCCAGTCGGTCTACAACACCCCGATCGCGGCCATCCCCGCGCTCGGGTCGTCGACGTTCGAGCCCGACCCCGCGCTCGACTCGCTGCTCGAGTACCTGGAGACCGGCAAGACCGATCCCTTCATGGACCAGCTCTGGCCCAACGCGAAGGTGCAGCAGGTGCACTTCGAGGTGGTTCAACAGCTCCTGGCCGGTGATGTCGACGCGAAGGGCGCTCTCTCGCAGATGGATGCCGCCTACGCCGAAGGATGAGCGTGTCCCGCGGCAGCCGGCGGATGCGCCGGCTGCCGCTCCCTTCTCACCCCGTCCGATCCCGTCCGATCCCTCAGGAGAGTCGATGTCCACCGAGCTCGTCGCCCGCTTCGAGCGCCCCTCCGTGCGCTACGGTCCAGTGCCGCTGTGGTGGTGGAGCGGCGAGCGACTCGATCCCGAGCGCCTGCGCTGGCAGATGCGGCAGCTCGTCGAGCAGGGCGTCTGGCAGGCGGTCGTGATGAATCTGGCGCCGACCGGCCCGCTCTACGGCGCACTCGCCGACGACCCGCCCTTCATGTCAGAGGACTGGTGGGAGATTTTCGCGGGCGCTTGCGCCGACGCCGAGGAGCTGGGATTCCAGATCTGGCTCTACGACCAGATCGGCTTCTCCGGCGCGAACCTGCAGGGGCGCGTGATCGCGAGGCATCCGGAGCATGCCGGCCGGTCGCTCTCGCAGGCACGCGCCGATGCGACATCCGGTGACGTCGAACTGGCCGTTCCCGAAGATGCCGAGCCGCTCGGCGCGTGGTTCGCGGCGCACGACGGCTCGCCGGTCGTGCCCGTCACCATCGACGAAGGTCGGGCGCGGCACCGGCAGGCGCCGGGCGAGCTCGTGCTGTGCTTCGCAAGCATGCGCGGCTTCGACTACTTCTCCCCGGCCGCGTGCGACGCGCTCCTCGACTCCGTCTACGGCGAGTACGAGCGCCGGGTCGGGAAGCACTTCGGGCGCGGCATCGGCGGAGTGTTCCAAGACGAGCTGCCGGATGTCCCCACGTGGTCCCATGACTTCCCGTCGCGTTTCCGCGACGACGCGGGCTACGACCTCCTCGGCGTACTGCCGGCGCTCTGGGGCGACGCACTGCCGGGCGATGCAGATGTGGACGCCGATCGTGTGCGGCTCGACTACCACCGCGCTCGCGCCCGGTTCGCCCGTGCCGCCTTCTTCGATCCGCTCGCCGCCCGCCTCGATCGTGCCGGCCTGGCGTGCGGCTTCGACCAGCAGAGCCCGGCGCGCGAGGGCGAGCCGATCGGCGCGACCGCGCACTACGGCGACTACCTCGAGACGCATTCGACGTACGCGATCCCGGGCAGCGACCACTGGGGCGACTCGAAGATCCACTCGTCGCTCGC
This sequence comes from Agromyces albus, assembly GCF_030815405.1. NCBI lineage: Bacteria > Bacillati > Actinomycetota > Actinomycetes > Micrococcales > Microbacteriaceae > Agromyces > Agromyces albus. Next base: position 4,098,280 of record NZ_JAUSWX010000001.1, read on the forward strand.
CCACGCCCATGGGCACGAGCGGGTCTGGATCGAGGCGTTCCACTCGTCGGGCTGGGGCGGCACGCTCGAGGAGACCTACGACTGGCTCTCGCCGTTCCTCCGGCGGGGTGCGAACCTGTACGACCCCCACGCGGTCTACTACTCCACCCGGTCGGGCTGGTTCGAGTGGGCGCCGCCCTCCACGTGCTGGCGACAGCCCTACTGGCCCGATTATCACGTGTTCGCCGAGGCGGTGACGAGGCTCTCCTCGGTACTGACCGCGGGCGAGCATGTCGCGTCGACCGTGGTCCTCTTCCCCACCGAGTTCGTCCAGTCTCGGCTCACCGCCGATGGGCGCGACCTCGGCGCCGGCGATGCTGAGCGCGTGTACTTCGCCCTCAACGGCCTGACGCCCTGGTACGCCGAGCAGCGGGGCATCCTCGAGCGCGCCGGCGTGGACTACGACACGCTCGGCGCGCACTCGCTGCGCGTCGCCGAGGTCTCGGGCGACGAATTGCGCCTGCGCGGCGAGCGATACCGCAACGTGGTGCTGCCGGCCACCGAGGTCATCCCGGCCGACGTCGCCGCACTCCTCGCGGCATTCGCGGAGCAGGGCGGCCGGGTGATCTGCATCGGCGCCGCCCCGACTCGCTTCGTCGACACCGAACTCGCCCCCGATGCGCCGGGGCGCTTCGCGGCACTGATCGCGGCGGGACGCATCCTCCGGATCGACGACGTCGATGACGTGCCACGGATGCTGCGGCCATCCGCCGTCTCGGTCGTCGCCGACGCTTCCGTGCTCCATCGCGTCATCGGCGACACGCACCTGATCGCGGCGATCGCCCACGACGAGCACTCCGGCACCGTTCAGCCGATGCTGCCCGAGTTCGGCGAGGCCTGGGAATCCGGCGACTTCAATTGGAAGCACTACTGGCAGCGCCTGAGCACTGAGGGCTACCGCTTCGTGCCGCCGACGGGACGCACCCTCACAGTGCGGCTGAACGGCGCGGGACTCGATGGCGTCGCGGGCCAGCTCTGGGATCCTCGCACCGGCTTGCGGCGCGACGTTCCGCTCACCCGGCTCGGCGACGGTGTGCTCGAGGCGCACGTGGACTTCAGCGTCGGATCCATCGCCCTCCTCGTCGTCGGGCCCGGGCTCCCGGACGCCACCGCTCCCGCCCTCGGTGAGTTCAGTTCGACTCAGGAGCTCGACGGCCCCTGGCTCGTGTCGCCCGAGTCGACGCTCGACAACTCGTGGGGCGACCTCGACGACGTGGAGCGCCACGGGATCGTGCCGATCCAGGTGTGGGAGTTCGACCACGAGAGCGGCGAGGGCGGCGAGGGCGGTAAGAGCGGCGAGCGCCGGCGCGTCCTCGCGACGTTCGGTCCGTTCGCCGAGGTCGCCGGCCCCGACGGCGACTGGACGCGGGCCGAATGGTCGCTCTCGCGAGGCATCCGTAACGACCCGATCCACGACGAGAGCCTCGGCCCGAACGGATACGTCCCCGAGGAGTTCCTGCTCTGGCGCAACGTCACCCAGGGCGGGCGCTATCACGTGCGCACCACGATCTCCATGCCCGACGACACCGCCATCCGGCTTGCCGTCGGTGCCAACGCCGGTCGGAGCATCCGCATCGACGGCGTCGAGCTCGCGCCCGGCGAGCCCGGCTACCTCACCTTCCACGCAGACCTTCCGCGTGGCCCCCGAGTGCTCGAGATCGAGTTCACCGCGGCCGAGTCGGGCGATCTGCGAGCTTTCTTCGCCCTGACGACCGATATCGAGCGGTTCGCACGGCCCGAATGGATCGAGGCGGCGGATGCACCATCCCGCTCGACCTCCGTCGTGTTCTCGACGATCTTCGAGGCGAGCGCGGCCGTCGCCGACACGCGCGTGCAACTGAGCAGCGAGGCGCCGAGCACGCTCGTCGTCAACGGTGTCGAGATCGGCCGGCAGAGCGACTTCGACCCCTACTCGGCGCGACGGTTCACGCGCGTGCACCCGTACGATCTCCGCGACGTGCTGCGCGACGGCCGCAACGTGCTCGAGGTGCGGTCGACGGATGTCGGGCGGCCCGTCGCGATCCGGCTCGACTCGGTTCCCGCGGTCGACGGAGGCCTCGGCATCCGGTCGGATGCCTCGTGGACCGTCACGCGAGAGCTCGCGCCGGTTCCCGTTCGTCAGCGGCTGATGCAGTACGAAGACCCCCGATACGGATGCCTCGTGCCGCGTCCCCACCCGCTGCAGCGTGCCGCCTGGCTCGAGCGAGAGTCGGCGCACGACAGTGTCGTCACGCTCGTGCCCGATGTCGCGCCCCGGGCAGGGCGGGTCGAGACGCTCACCTTCGACGTGCCGATCGGAACCATCGAGGCCACGGTGCCCACCTCGATCCCGTGGGAGGTGCAGGCGTCGGATGTCGTGCGCATCGGCGACCGGCTCGTCTTCGATCCGCCCGCGGCCATGGATCGACGGCTCACGATCTCGTTCCGGCCAGAGGACGGCAGGAGGGGCGGCGCCCTGCTCGATGGACCGATTGCCGTGAAGGTCACCCCGGTCGCGGCGGAACTGCGCCCGTGGAACGAGCTCGGGCTCTCGGCACTCGGTGGCGCGGTGCGGTACGCGCGGCGGTGCCGGATCGATCGCCCCGAGGGGGCGAGAGCGGTGCTCGACCTCGGTCTCGTGCGCGGCACGGCGGAGGTGCGCGTCGACGGCGTGCTCGTCGACACGCTCTTCGCGGGCCCCTGGCGCAGCGATGTGAGCGAGGCGGTCGAGGAAGCACGCGAGTACCTCGTCGAGGTCACCGTGCGCGGCACCCTCGCTCCCTACCTCGACGTGGCGTCGCCGACGTCGGCCGTGATGGCCGGGCAGACGCGTCACGGTCTCTTCGGGCCCGTCCGCCTCGAGATCTGGGATGGAACGGCGCGAGATGACACCGGGCAGCTCGCCTCAGCGAAAGGAAGCGTGATGACGAAGATCCACTCGAACGACCGTTCGTCCAGCGTGCTTGACTGACATCGTGATGGGACAGCGGAATCTCGGGCTCGCCGCCGTGGCGCGGCTGGCCGGCGTGTCCACGGCGACCGTGTCGAACGTGCTGAACCGTCCGCACGTCGTTGCCGTGCCCACCCGGGAACGGGTGATGGCGGCCATCGAGGAGCTCGACTTCGTGCCGAATCGGGCGGCGGCGACGTTGCGGCAGGGCACGAACCGCGTGCTCGGACTCGTCATCCCCGACGTGGTGAACCCGTTCTATGCGGCGATCGTCGACGCCGTCGTCGTTGCCGCCGACCGTGACCGCTACGCCGTTGTGCTCTGCGTGAGCCACGAGGATCCCGCGCGGGAGCAGCGCCACTTCGACATGCTCGCCGAGCAGCGCGCGGCGGGTGCGCTCGTGGTGCCGATCAGCGCGGACTGGTCGCGCCTGTCGCAGTTGCGCATGGTCGGAACGAGGTTGATCGTCGTCGACCGCCGCATCGACGAGTCGGAGGCGTGCTCCGTGGCGATCGATGACGTGCACGGGGGCGAGATCGCGGTGGAACACCTCCTCGGGGTGCCGGGAAACGGGATCAGCATCGTCAACGGCAGCCACACCATCGTGCAGTGCGAGGATCGGCGCACGGGCGCCCGCTCGGCGCTGGCATCCGCGGGCCTCGATCCCGACAGCCTCGTCGAGTTCGAGATGCGCGAGATGACCATCGAGGCGGGGGTCGAGGCCGGTCGGCGCATCGCGGCGAGCGGTGCGCCCCGGCGAGTCTTCTGCACGAACGACCAGCTCGCGATCGGCGTGATGCGCGGCCTCGCCGAGGCAGGGGTCGAGACGCCCCGCGATGCCGCGGTCGTCGGTTACGGCGACCTCGCGTTCGGCACCGAGGAGGCGCGCCGACTCACGACAGTGGGCCAGCCGAAGCAGGAGATGGGAGAGGTCGCCGTCGCGAAGCTCCTCGCCGAGCTGCAGGAGGGCAAAGCGCACCGGCACTCGGCCACCACGTTCCAGCCACGCCTGGTCGTCAGGGAGTCGACGGGGCGCTGACGGCGACTCGGAATCGAGACGCGCCGCACCCGAGCCCGAGCCCTCCACAAACCGAGACACAGATTGAATCGATTGAAAATGCTCGAGAACAAGGAAGCCATGTCCGACACGACTGCACCGGTCCACCCTCTGCTCGCGGCGAAGGTCCGTCGCTCGACCCGCATCGGGCTCGTCGCCGGCGGGCTCGGCACCTACTGGCCGCAGTTCCCCGACCTGCTTCCGCAACTCCAGGAATCCGCCCGATACGTCTCGGACCGGTTCCGTCGACTGGATGCCGACGTGGTCGACGTCGGCTTCATCTCGGATGCGCAGGAGGGCGCCGTCGCCGCCGAGAAGCTGCGGCAGGCCGACTGCGACCTCATCGTGATGTTCCTCACCACGTACCTGACCTCGTCGATGGTGCTGCCGATCGCCCAGCGATCGAACACGCCGGTGCTCGTCATCGACCTGCAGCCGACCGCGCGGATGGACCATCCGAACTTCGACACGGGAGCGTGGCTCGCGTACTGCGGCCAGTGCTCGGTGCCCGAGGTGGGGAACGTGTTCCGCCGAGCCGGCGTACCGTTCCGGTCGGTCTCCGGGCACCTCCGCCACGAGTCGGCGTGGCGACGCATCGAGCAGTGGGTGAGTGCGGCCCACGTGCGCGCCGCACTCCGGCATGCTCGTCATGGCCTCATGGGTCATCTGTACCCGGGCATGCTCGACGTCTCCACCGACCTGTCGTTGCTGCCCGTCACGTTCGGTTCGCACGTCGAGGTGCTCGAGTTCGACGACCTGCGGGTGCGCGTCGAACAGGTGACCGACGCTGAGGCATCCGAGCGGATGGACCTCGCACGACAGGTCTTCACCCTCGACGAGAGCGTCGTCGACGAGGACTTCGCGTGGGGTGCGCGGGTCTCGGTCGGCCTCGACCGCCTCGCCGACGACTTCGACCTCGACTCGCTCGCGTACTACCACCGAGGGCTCGACGGTGAGCAGCACGAGCGGCTCGGTGCGGGCATGATCCTCGGCGCCTCGTTGCTCACGGCCCGCGGCATCCCCGCCTCGGGGGAGTACGAATTGCGTACCTCGGTCGCGCAGCTCGTGACGCAGGTGGTCGGAGCGGGCGGCTCGTTCTGCGAGATCCAGGCGCTGAACTTCGAGGACGGCGTCGTTGAGATGGGCCACGACGGCCCCGCACACCTCGCGGTGTCGAGTCGCGACCCGCTCCTGCGCGGACTCGGGATCTACCACGGCAAGCGCGGCTGGGGCGTCTCGGTCGAGTTCGACGTGCAGCCCGGCCCGGTGACCCTGCTCGGGCTCGGCCAGGACCGCGACGGCACCCTCTCGTTCATCGCGTCGGAGGGAACCGTCGTGCCGGGCCCGCTCCTCGCGATCGGCAACACGACGAGCCGGGTCGACTTCGGGCGCGATCCCGGCGAGTGGGTCGACGAGTGGGCCGCGACGGGGGTCGGGCACCACTGGTCGCTGTCGATCGGGCACCGCGCCGCCGACTACCGCGCCGCGGCGAACCTGCTCGGCATCCCCTTCCGGTTCGTCTGAGCCATTCAGCCGAGCGCGCCGGCTCGGATCCGAGGTCGGTTTCAACGCCGGCGGCGGAGCAGCGCGAAGGCGTAGGCGGCGATCCACGCGAACGCGAGCGCCACCCCGAGGAACAGGCGCACGCTCATCCACAGGTCGAACGGCAGGGTGAGCACGAAGCACGCGACGCCGACCATGCGTGTCCACACGGCAGCGGCGCGGTGTCCCTCCCAGGACAGGCGCCGTGCCACCACGAACGTCGCCGCCACGAACGCGAGGAACGAGAGGGGCGGCGCGATGGCGTGCACGATGCCGTGGAAGGTGAGCTCGGTCGGGTAGCCGGCGGGCGCCCCGGCGGGAAAGCCGAGGGCGGGGTCCGCCGCGAATGCGCCACCGAGGATCAGCCCGGCGGCGTAGACGCCGAACAGCACCGGCGCCCAGCGACGTCCGGGCCCTGCACCCAGGCTTCGCCGCGTTCCGATGGCGAACGCGAGCATGAGCACGCCCGCGACGATGAAGTTCGCGATCTGCACCCACCCCCGGTCGCCGAGCGAGAGCAGGCTGAGCGGATGCCGCGTCAGGTCGAATCCCTCGCGGGTGACGGCCTGCACCGAAGCCACCACGACGAAGAGCGGCCCGGCGGTGGTGCCCGCCGCCACGAGCGCACGGGTCAGTGGATCGGTGGCAGGAGCGGAGCGGCGGTCGTCGGAGCGAGCTGAGGTGATTCGGCTCGTGGTGTCGGTTGCCATGACGTGTCCTTTCATCGGTCGATCCGATCGGTGGTGATCGGGTCGTTCACCATGACGTCGCCGCGCGGCATCCGTTCTCGACATCCGCTCATCGAATCGGTTCTGGGATTTCTCGCACCCCGTGTCGAGAAGCCGGCGAAACTGGCGACGTTAGGGTGAGGGCACACCGACGGGGGTGCCGGAACCAAGGAGGTCGCGATGCGATTCATGTGCATGGTCAAGATGGACGAGGCGAACCCGCAAGGCGAGGCGCCGCCCGAGCTCTACCAGGCGATGGCCGAGTACGACCGAGAGGGCCGACTGAACGGAACGCTCATCGACAGCCAGGGACTGCTGCCGAGCGCCGCCGGCGCGATCGTCTCGCTCGCCGACGGGAAGATCAAGGCGATCGACGGGCCGTTCGCCGAAGCGAAGGAACTGGTCGGTGGCTACGCCGTGATCGACGTGCACTCCCGCGAGGAGGCCGTCGAACTCGGTCGTCGGCTCATGCAGATCCACGTCGACCACTGGCCCGGCTGGGAGGGGCACGTCGAGATCCGCCAACTGGCGGAATACTGACCGATCATCGAGTAGCGCAGGCCGGAGGCCGCCGCGTATCGAGGCCGGCAGTTGCGCCTCGCGCGGCGCGTGTGGTCTGATCGCTCCCGTGGGGGATGATCCCGGGGCGGACCAGGCGACGCGTGCCGCGATCGAGGCGATCTGGCGCCTCGAGTCGACGCGGCTCATCGCATCGCTCGTGCGCATCGTGCGCGATGTCGGCGTTGCCGAAGACGTGGCGCAGGACGCCGTGGTCGCGGCGCTCGCGCAGTGGCCCACCAGCGGCATCCCCGACAATCCGGGCGCCTGGCTGATGACCACGGCGAAGCGCCGCGCCATGGACGTCTTCCGTTCCCGCGCGAAGCACGACCGCGCCGCTGCGGCCCTCGCCCACGACCTGGCCGAGACCGTCGAAGACGATCCGGCGGCGGGCATCGATCACATCGAGGACGACATGCTGCGCCTCATGTTCATCTGCGCGCATCCGTCGCTGACGAGCGAGGCGCAGACCACGCTGACCCTGCGCCTCGTGGCCGGCCTCACCGCCAGGGAGATCGCCCGCGCCTATCTGGCACCCGAGTCGACGGTCGCACAACGCATCTCCCGTGCGAAGCGCACCCTCACGGAGGCGGGCGCCGAGCTCGAGGAGCCGAGCGGGTTGGAACGCGCCGAGCGGCTCGCCACCGTGGAAGGCGTCATCTACCTGCTCTTCAACGAGGGATACGCCGCGACGGAAGGCGCCGACTGGATGCGGCCGGCGCTCTGCGACGAAGCCCTTCGGCTCGGCCGAATGCTCGTCGCACTCGCGCCGCATGACCCCGAGGTGCACGGCCTCACCGCCCTGATGGAGCTGCAGTCCTCTCGCCTCGCCGCTCGTGTCGGTCCCGACGGCGAGGCGGTGCTGCTCGATGACCAGGACCGCAGCAGGTGGGATGCCTCACGCATTCGCCGCGGACTCGACGCGCTCGCCCGCGCCGACGAGCTCACCACGGCGAGCGCAGCGGAGCCGGGGCCGTATGCGCTGCAGGCGGCAATCGCCGCGGAGCATGCGCGTGCGGCATCCGCTGACGACACCGACTGGACGCGCATCGCCCGACTCTACGAGGACCTCGGACGCAGAACCGGTTCGCCGGTCGCCGAGCTGAACCGGGCCGTCGCCCTGGGCCGGGCGTACGGTCCCGAGGTGGGACTCGCGTTGCTCGTGCAGCTCGAGTCGCTGCCCGCGTTGCGCGACTACCACCTCGTCCCGAGCGTACGCGGCGACCTCTATGAACGACTGGGCCGCACCGAGGAGGCCGCTGTCGAGTTCGAACGGGCCGCGGCGCTGACCTCGAACGAGCGCGAGCGCGCGCTGCTCGCTCGCCGGGCCGATGCCGCCCGAGGCTCAGGTCAGCGCGGTTCGTAGCGCCGCGGCGCGAACGCTTGGGCGACGAGCGCACGCAGCGACTCGATGCCCGCCCCGGTGAAGCCCTGCGCACGCGCCTGCACGAGCACGTTGCCGATCGCCGTCGCCTCGACCGGGCCGGCGAGCACGGCGATCTCCGAGCGGTCGGCCGTGCGCTGGCAGAGCAACTCGTTGAGCGCCCCGCCGCCGACGATGTGGATCGTCTCGACATCGACGCCCGACAGGATCGACGCGGTGCGCACGGCATCGGCGAAGGCCTGCGCGAGCGACTCGATGATCGACCGCGCGAACTCGGCCGGCGAACCCGGAATCGGCTCGTCGTGCTCGCGGCACCACTCGGCGATGCGCCCGGGCAGGTCGCCGGGGGCGAGGAAGCGCGGGTCGTTCGCGTCGAAGACGGCAACGGGAGCGGTGACGGATGCCGCGGCCGCGAGCAATCCGGCGAGATCGACCGTCTGGCCGTCCCGCTCCCACTCCCGCACCGATTCGCTCAGCAGCCACAACCCCATGACGTTGTGCAGGAAGCGCACGCGCCCGTCGACGCCGCCCTCGTTCGTGAAGTTCGCGGCGCGCGCGGCATCCGACGTCACCGGGTGCTCGAGCTCGACGCCCACGAGTCCCCACGTGCCGCACGAGATGTAGGCGGCCGACCCGGGCTGCATGGGCACGGCCACGATGGCCGACGCCGTGTCGTGCGAGCCCACCGCGACGACGGAGAGCGGATGCCGCGAGCCCGCGCCGAGCTCGGCTGCAACCTCCGGCCGCAGCGACCCGATCGTCTCGCCGGGCTCGACGAGCGGCGGGAACACGGATGCCGGAAGCCGCAGCCGCTCGATGAGCTCGTCGTCCCACTCGCGGGACCCGATGCCGAGGAGCCCCGTCGTCGACGCGTTCGTGCGCTCGGCGACGCGCCGGCCGGTGAGCTGGAAGCCGATGAGGTCGGGCACGAGCAAGAGCGTGTCGGCGAGGTCGAGCCAACCCGGACGGACACCGTCGCTCGCGTCGCGTTGCTCGGCCGCGAGCTGGTACAGCGTGTTGAACGGCAGGAACTGCAGCCCGTTGCGGCGGTAGAGCTCGTCGAACGGGGCGATCGCGTGCACGGCTTCGACGCCCGCGGCCGTGCGCTCGTCGCGGTAGTGGAACGGCTCGCCGAGCATGCGCTCGCCGCGGAGGAGGGCGTAGTCGACGGCCCACGAGTCGACGCCGATCGACGCGACATCCGGCGCCTCGCGGAGCGCTTGGGTGAGGCCCGCGGTGACGTTGCGGTAGAGGCCCGTGAGATCCCAGTGCAGGCCCGACGCGAGTCGAACGGGGTCGTTCGCGAAGCGCGCCACCTGGCGGATCTCGAGCGCGCCCGCCCCGCGGCCGTCGACGCGGCCGAGGATGACGCGGCCGCTCGTCGCGCCGAGGTCGACCGCCGCGACGGTGCCCGTCGCCCCGCTCATCGCAGGAAGGCGGCGGCGACGCCCGCGTCGACCGGGATGTGCAGGCCCGTCGTGTGCGAAAGCTCCGGCCCGGTGAGCACGATGACCGCGTTCGCGACGTTCTCGGGCAGCACCTCGCGCTTCAGGATCGTGCGCTGGGCGTAGAACTTGCCGAGGTCCTCCTCCTCGATGCCGTACGTCTTGGCGCGGTTCGCACCCCAGCCCGAAGCGAAGATGCCCGAGCCGCGAACCACGCCGTCGGGATTGATGCCGTTCACCTTGATGCCGTACTCGCCGAGCTCGACCGCGAGCAGTCGCACCTGGTGGGCCTGATCGGCCTTCGTCGCCGAGTAGGCGATGTTGTTCGGGCCCGCGAACAGCGAGTTCTTCGACGAGATGTAGACGATGTCGCCGCCGAGGCCCTGGTCGATGAGCACGCGGGCGGCAGCCTTCGACACGAGGAACGAGCCCTTCGCCATGACGTCGTGCTGCAGGTCCCAGTCGGCCTCGGTGGTCTCGAGGAGCGGCTTCGAGAGCGAGAGTCCGGCGTTGTTCACCACGAGGTCGATGCCGCCGAAGGCGAGCACCGCGTCGTCGATGGCGCGTTGCACCGCGGCGGCATCCGTCACGTTCGCCTGCACGCCGATCGCGACATCCGAGTTCCCGATCTCGGATGCCGCGGCCTGCGCCTTCTCGAGGTCGAGGTCGGCGATGACGACGCACGCGCCCTCGGCCGCAAGCCGGGTGGCGATGGCTTTGCCGATGCCGGATGCCGCGCCGGTCACGAGCGCGACGCGCGTGGCGTGCGGCTTCGGCTTCGGCATGCGCTGCAGCTTCGCCTCTTCGAGCGCCCAGTACTCGATGCGGAACTTCTCCTCGTCGGAGATGGGGGAGTACGTGGAGAGCGCCTCGGCGCCGCGCATCACGTTGATCGCGTTGACGTAGAACTCGCCGGCCACCCGCGCGGTCTGCTTGTTCGCGCCGTAGCTGAACATTCCGACGCCGGGGATCAGCACGATGAGCGGGTCGGCGCCGCGGATGGGCGGCCAATTGCCGTCAACCTCGCTCGCAGGCTCGCTCGGCGCTGGCGTCGCGGAATCGCTGGCGCGATTCTCTGAGCTCCAGCGCGCGTAATACGCCTGGTAGTCGGCGCGGTACGCCTCGTGCAGCTCCTTCAGGCGAGCGATCGACTCGTCGATCGGCGCGTCGGCCGGCAGGTCGAGCACCATCGGCTTCACCTTGGTGCGCAGGAAGTGGTCGGGGCAGCTCGTGCCGAGCGCGGCGAGGCGCGGATGCTCGGCGCGGGCGAGGAATTCGAGCACCTCGGTGGCGTCGGTGAAGTGGCCGACCATCGGGCGGTCATGCGAAGCGAGTCCGCGGATCGTCGCGGCGAGGGCCGCGGCCTTCGCGCGCCGCTCGGCGGGCTCGAGCGGCTCGTAACCGTCCAAGGTGGAACCGAACGGTTCTGCCTTCCCGTGCTCGGCGATGTACGCCGCGGCGGTGTCGATGATCCACAGCGAGTTGCGCTCGCTCTCCTCAGACGTGTCGCCCCACGCCGTGATGCCGTGGCCGCCGAGGATGCAGCCGATCGCCTGCGGGTTCTGCGCCTTGATCCCGGCGATGTCGAGCCCGAGCTGGAAGCCGGGACGTCGCCACGGCACCCACACGACGCGGTCGCCGAAGATCGTGGCGGTCAAGGCCTCGCCGTCGGCGGATGTCGCGATCGCGATGCCCGAGTCGGGGTGCAGGTGATCGACGTGCGCGGCGTCGACGAGGCCGTGCATCGCGGTGTCGATCGACGGGGCGGCGCCGCCCTTGCCATGCAGCGTGTAATCGAACGCGGCGACCATCTCGTCTTCGCGGTCGACCCCGGGGTAGACGTCGGCGAGGGCGCGCAGGCGGTCGAGGCGCAGCACCGCGAGACCCTGCTCGGTGAGCGTGCCGAGGTCGCCGCCCGAGCCCTTCACCCACATGAGCTCGACTGGCTCGCCCGTGACCGGATCGGTCTCGGTGCCCTTCGCAGACGTGTTGCCGCCCGCATAGTTCGTGTTCTTGGGGTCGGCGCCGAGGCGATTCGACCGTGCGATGAGGTCGGATGCTGCCTGGTTCGTCATGAGGGTGATCCTTCGGTGATTCGAATGTCGGTCAAGGTGGCGATCCAGCGCACAACGCGATCGAGCGAGTCGGATGCCGCGGCGGCATCCGGCCGGTTCAAGTGCCCGTGATCGGTGCCGGGCTCGGTGTGCAGCTCGATCGGCACATCGGCGGCGGCGAGGGTCGCGGCGAAGACCTCGCCCGAGACGCGGAGCTCGTCGGTCTCGCCGTTGATCATGAGGGTGGGTGGGAAGCCGCGCACGTCGTCGGGCGTCGCGAGTCCGGGGACGGCCGGGAGCGGCGCGAACTCGACGGGGCCGCCGAGGTAGGTCTCGTACATCGCTCGGACGCTCGCCGGGCCGAAGCGGTCGGCGCCGGGGTTCGCGTCGAGGAGCGCGCGGAGGGCGGCATCCGGCGCCGGCTGCACGGCGAGCAAGGTGGGATAGGCGAGGAACACCCCCGCGGGCAGGGCCGCTGCGGTTTGAGCAGGCAGCGCAGCAGCCGCATCGGAACCCACCACGGGCTCGCCGAGCAGGCGCAGCACCGCTCCCGCCGCGAGGTTCGCCCCCGCGCTCGCCCCGCCGATCGCGAGCCGCTCGGGATCGATGCCGAGCTCGTCGACGTGCTCGACAGTCCAGCGCCAGGCGGCGAGCACGTCGTCGGACGGCACCGGGTAACGGCATCCGTCGCCGGCCAACCGGTAGTCCACTGAGACGACGGTCACTCCGCGCTCGGCAAGCGAGCGCGAGACCCAATCGGCCTCGGGCATGTCGAGATCGCCACCCGCGAAACCGCCGCCGTGAGCCCACACGAGTCCCGGCGTCGGGCGCATCGCCGAGGCATCCGCCGGATACACCCGCACGAGCCCGTCGACGGCGCCATACGGTTCGTTCAGCTGCGACATCCGCTCACTCCTTCATTGAGACGTCGCACATTGCGGGTGCGACCTGTCATCTGCGACGTTTCGATGGCCACCTCAGGCGCCCCATCCGGCCTGCGTGCCGCCGACGCGGTCGGCCGCGATCTGCTGCTGGTAGCCGGATGCCGCGTACGCCGCCATCGGATCGGCGGCAAGGCCGCGCGACTCGCGCCACTCGGCGAGCGCCGGGCGCACGTCGGTGTAGAAGGCGTCCATGAATACGGCGTTGGCGGCGAGCACGTCGCCCGAGAGCTGGGCCGTGCGCAGCGCCTCGTGGTCGAGGAGCAGCGCGCGAGCGGTCATCTCCTGCACGTTCAGCACGGAGCGGATCTGGCCGGGGATCTTGTCCTCGATGTTGTGGCACTGGTCGAGCATGAACGCGACGTCGGGGCTGTTGAAGCCACCGCCGCGCACGACCTCGACGAGGATGCGGAACAACTGGAACGGATCGGCGGCGCCCACGATGAGGTCGTCGTCGGCGTAGAAGCGCGAGTTGAAGTCGAACGAGCCGAGCTTGCCGAGGCGCAGCAGCTGCATGACGATGAACTCGATGTTCGTGCCAGGCGCGTGGTGGCCCGTGTCGAGGCACACCTTGGCCTTGTCGCCGAGGGCGGCGACCTGGGCGTAGGAGGTTCCCCAGTCGGGAACGTCGGTGTGGTAGAACGCCGGCTCGAAGAACTTGTACTCGAGCACGAGGCGCTGCTCGTCGCCGAGGCGCGCGTAGATCTCCTGCAGTGACTCCTGCAGGCGGTCCTGACGGCCGCGCATGTCGGCCTGGCCGGGGTAGTTGGAGCCCTCGGCGAGCCAGATCTTCAGGTCGCGCGATCCCGTCGCGTGCATGATGTCGACGCACTCGAGGTGGTGGTCGATCGCCTTGCGGCGCACGCCGGCGTCTTCGTGGGTGAGCGCGCCGAACTTGTAGTCGTCGTCCTGGAAGGTGTTCGAGTTGATCGTGCCGAGGCCGACGCCGAGGTCTTCGGCGTGCTTGCGCAGGTCATCGTAGGAATCGACCTTGTCCCACGGGATGTGCAGGGCCACGGTGGGCGCGAGCGCCGTGTACTTGTGCACCTGCGCGGCATCCGCGATCTTCTCGAAGGGATCGCGCGGGGTGCCCGGCGTGCCGAACACCTTGAAGCGGGTGCCCGAATTGCCGAACGCCCATGACGGGAGTTCGATGGCCTGCTGCTCGAGCTGGGCGAGCTGTTCGGTGGAGATGGTGCTCACGAGTCGCTGCTTTCTGTGTCGGTGCCGACCGCGGCCGGTTCGGAGTCGTCGGGGTCGTCGGGGTCGGAGATGGAGGCGGAGTCGGATGCCGCACCGGCGGCGAGTGCGGCGAGCTGGTCTTCGAGGTGGAACACCTCGGTGAGGCGCGGTGCGCCCTGGTCGGGGCGGCGGCCGTCGAGCGCGACGAAGAAGTCGGCCATCTCGGCCTCCCATGCCACGGTGCGTGGATCTGCCGCGAGTGCTGCCTGGGCGGCCGCGTCGTCGTCGACCTCGTAGTAGCCGATCAGCAGGCCGTCGTCGCGGAGGAAGAGCGAGTAGTTGCGTCGACCGGATGCCTCGATCGCCCGCAGCATGTCGGGCCAGACGGCCGCGTGCCGCGCCCGGTACTCGTCCAATCGGTCGGCCTTCACCTGCAGTTGGAAGCAGACCCGCTCGGTCGTGCCTGTGCTCATCGTCGAGCTCTCCGTTTCCTTGTGAATCGTTTCAAGATACGACACCGTTTCGAACTTCGCAACCCGGGCGCACCGCCTACGTGCTGCCCGACGTGCCCCTCGCTGCCGTCGATCGCCGCACGACCAGTTGGGGAAGGAACACCGTCTGGCGTGGGATGAGATCGGGGTCGGATGTCTCCTCGAGCAGGATCCGCAGCGCCGTACGGCCGATCATGGCGCTCGGCTGTCGCATCGACGAGAGGGGCACGGCGGCGGCGGAGGCGAACGCGATGTCGTCGAACCCGATGAGCGCGATGTCTTCGGGCACGAGCATCCGTCCGTCGACGATGAGGGCCTGCAGCAACCCGAGCGCGAGCAGGTCGTTGGCCGCGAAGATGGCGTCGGGCCACTCGCGGCGCGGGCGCGAGATGATGCGCACGCCGGCCGCCGCTCCCTCGGCGACGGTGGTCGCCTCAGTGGCGACCACCTCAATGTCGACCGGCTCGGCGCTGTTCTCCACCGCGACACGTGCGCCGGCGAGGCGATCGGTGACCTGGCGGATCTCGAACGGTCCGCCGACGAACGCGATCCGGCGCCGGCCCGTGTCGATGAGGTGCTCGACGGCCATCCGTCCGCCGACGACGCTGTCGACCGAGACCGAGCTGAAGCGGCCGTCGCCGCTGAAGCGGTCGACGAGCACGGCGGGGATGCCGCGAGTGCGCAAGCGCTCGAGCCTCGGGTTGATGTCGCTGTAGGGGGAGATCAGCACGCCGCGCACCTGCTGCTCCTCGAAGAGGTCGAGGTAGAGGCGCTCGCGGGCGACGTCCTCATCGGTGTTCCCGTAGAGCACCGCGATGCCGTGACTCGACGCCTCGTCTTCCGCGCCGCGCACGACGTCGCCGAAGAACGGGTTCTGTCCGTCGAGCACGACGAAGCCGACCGTGCTGCTCGTTCCGGCGCGGAGCTTGCGGGCGGCATCGTTGCGGACGTAGCCGAGATCTTCGATCGCACGGTGCACGCGCTGCATCGATTCCGCCGACACCTCGCCGGGGCGGTTCAACACATTGGAGACGGTGCCGACCGAGACGCCCGCATGCTGGGCGACATCGCGGATGCTCGCCGCTGCCATCCGTGCTCCTTCATCGTCGAGTGCTCGGGATCATTTGCGGAGGCCGACTTGACCGCCGCTCGGGACCTACATAGAGTATGCCTGAATCGAACCTGAATCGATTCATATCAGTTTCACCTCAAGGAGGAGGACGTGCCCGTGCATGAGGACGCATCGTCGTCGGCGCCACCTGCGCTCGAGCTGTCGAGGGTCGTGAAGTCGTTCGGCGCCGTCGTCGCACTGCGGTCTGGCACGATCACCCTCGAGGAGGGCTCGATCCACGCGCTCATCGGCGAGAACGGCGCGGGCAAGTCCACGCTCGTGAAGATCATCGCCGGCCTCTACCGCCGTGATGCGGGAACGTTCCGCTTGCGCGGCGAAGAGGTGGACTTCCACACCACCGCGCAGTCGAAGGCCGCCGGCATCGCCGTGATCTACCAGGAGCCGACGCTCTTCCCCGACCTCTCCGTCACGGAGAACATCTTCATGGGACGCCAGCCCACGAACCGCTTCGGCCGCATCGAACGCAAGGCGATGCGTGCCGAGGCGCAGGCGATCTTCGCCCGGCTCGGCGTCTCGATCGACCCCGACCGCGTGACCGAGGGTCTCTCGATCGCCGACCAGCAGATCATCGAGATCGCCAAGGCGATCTCGCTCGACGCGCGCGTGCTCATCATGGACGAGCCGACCGCCGCCCTGAGCGGCGTCGAGGTCGAACGGCTCTTCGCGGTTGCCCGCAGCCTGCGCGACGAGGGTCGCGCACTCATGTTCATCTCGCACCGCTTCGACGAGGTCTTCGCACTCTGCGACACGGTCACCGTGATGCGCGACGGCAGCTACATCGCGACCACGCCCATGAGCGAGACGAGCGTCGCCGAGCTCGTGCGGCAGATGGTCGGTCGGGATGTCGCGGAGCTCTTCCCGAAGCTCCCGGCGGAGATCGGCGGCGATCTCCTCGTCGTCGACGGACTGACGCGCACGGGCGTCTTCCACGACATCAGCTTCACCGTCCGCGCCGGCGAGATCGTCGGCCTCGCGGGTCTCGTGGGCGCCGGTCGCTCCGAGGTCGTGCGGGCGATCTTCGGCGTCGACCCCTATGAGCGCGGATCCGTGCACGTCGACGGCCGGCCGCTCCCGAAGAACAACCCGCGAGTCGCGATGGCGCGTGGCCTTGCGCTCGTTCCCGAAGACCGCCGCAAGCAGGGCCTCGTGCTCGATGAGAGCGTGTCGCGCAACATCACCCTCGCGATCCGCTCCTCGCTCGCGAAGGCCGGCCTCATGTGGGGCGGCCCCGAGAACGAGGCCGCCGCGGTGTGGTCGAGCCGGCTCGAGGTGAAGACGGCCTCGCTCGATGCCGAGACGGGCACCCTGAGCGGCGGCAACCAGCAGAAGGTCGTGCTCGGCAAGTGGCTCGCGACGAACCCGAAGGTGCTCATCGTCGACGAGCCGACTCGCGGCATCGACGTCGGCACGAAGGCCGAGGTGCACCGGCTCCTCTCCGAGCTCGCCCAGCAGGGACTCGCAATCCTCATGATCTCGTCCGAGCTGCCCGAAGTGCTCGGCATGGCCGACCGTGTGCTCGTCATGCGCGAGGGGTACCTCACGGGTGAGTTCCCCCGATCCGAAGCAACGCCCGAAGCGGTCATGTTCGCCGCGACCGCAGAGAAGGAGGGCGCGCTGTGACCGCGACCATGCCGCGCACCGGCAATTCCGTGACCCGGGCAGCCGGGCGCACGTTCAAGGCGCGCGAGACCGGAATCCTCCTGGCGCTCATCGCGATCATCGCGGTGGCGACGATCCGCAACCCGGCGTTCCTCTTCTCCAACGACGGCTTCCGCGACCTGCTCCTCACGCCATCGCTCCTGCTGCTCGTCGCCGTCGGCCAGGCGATCGTGATCATCACGCGCAACGTCGACCTCTCGGTCGGCTCGGTCCTCGGACTCACGGCGTATCTCACCGGGCGGCTGTTCATCGACCTCCCGGGAATCCCGCCGATCCTCGTGTTCGTCGTGGGCATCGGGTTCGGCGCCTTCCTCGGGCTCATCAACGGCGCGCTCGTCGCCTTCGCCAAGGTGCCCGCCCTCGTGATCACCCTCGGCACGCTGTACATCTATCGCGGCATCAACGTGGCATGGGCGGGCGGCGACCGCGTCAACGCCTCCGACCTGCCGTCCGACTTCCGCGGCATCGGCACCGGACAGCTGCTCGGCATCCCGTTCCTCACGATCATCGCCGCGATCGTGCTCATCGTCGCGGCCTGGTACCTCCGCAACCTCAGGAGCGGTCGCGAGCTCTACGCGATCGGATCCGACCCCGCTGCGGCCCACCTCTACGGCTTGCGCGTCACCCGCAATGTGCTCGGCGCGTTCCTCGTGAGCGGTGCGCTCTCCGGCCTCGCCGGCGTGCTGTACGCCGCGCGCTACGGCACCGTGAGCTCGGGCGCCGGCACCGGGCTGGAGCTCCAGGCGATCGGCGCGGCCGTCATCGGCGGCGTGGCGATCTCGGGCGGCGTCGGCACCGTCTGGGGTGCCGCCATCGGCGCCTACCTCCTGCTCACCATCAACCGGGCGCTGCCCATCGTCGGGATCGAGGACTTCTGGCAGCGAGCCGTCGTCGGCGCCCTCATCATCGGCGCGATCGTGCTCGACCGCGTGCTCGCCCTCCGACAATCTCGAAAGCTCCTCGAAGCCAGGGAGGTCGAGCGATGACCACCACCGCTCCCGAGACCCAGACCGTGCGAACCTACAAGGCGCACGCGCACCCGGCCTGGCGACGCGTGCTCGTCACGCGTGAGGCAGCCGTCATCGCGCTCCTGGCCATCGTCATCGTGACCGCGATCGCGAGCGTGCCGAACTTCGACAGCCCGCTCACGGTGACCTACCTGTTGCGGGATCTCGCGCCCATCCTCCTGATCGCCCTGCCGATGACGCTCATCATCATCACCGAGGAGATCGACCTCTCGGTGGCGAGCATCGTCGGACTCACGAGCGTGATGACCGGCATCCTCACGCAAGCCGGCTGGCCGTTCGCCATCGCGGCGATCACGGCGATCCTCGTCGGCACCATCGCGGGCTGCCTCAACGGGTTCCTCGTGACCGTGGTCGGCCTCCCGTCGCTCGCGGTGACGATCGGCACCCTCGCGCTGTTCCGCGGCATCGCCGTGGGCCTGCTCGGCACCACCGCGATCACGGAGTTCCCCGAGTTCTGGACCGACCTCGCGAAGGACAACATCCCCGGCACTCCGATCCCCGGCATCATGGTGCCGTTCGCCGTGCTGGCGATCGCGTTCGCCCTGGTCCTGCACTTCACCCCGTTCGGGCGATCCCTCTACGCGATCGGCCTCAACAAGGAGGCCGCGGCGTTCTCGGGAATCGACGTCGGCCGCACGAAGTTCCTGCTGTTCATGGTGAGCGGCACCGTCTCGGGCTTCGCCGGCGTGTACTTCACCCTGCTCTACAGCAACGCCCGAGGCGACAACGCCACGGGCATGGAGCTCTCGGTCATCGCGGCCGTGCTGCTCGGCGGCGTCTCGATCTTCGGTGGGCGCGGTGCACTCCACGGCGTCATCGCGGGTGTGCTGCTCATCGGCACGCTCGGCAGCGCCCTCCGCCTCGCCGGGGTGACCTCCGACATCATCAACGTCATCACCGGCGTGCTCCTCGTGCTCTCGGTGGTGTCCGCAAGCTTCCTCGCCTGGCTCCGCTCGAGGCGGATCTCGGCGATCGGGAGGAAGAAGGGTCGTAGTTCGACCGCACCAGAGCCGATCTGACTCAGCACCTGCACATCACACAGGCCGGTATCCGGCACCATGAAAGGAAACAACGATGTTCAATCATGACCGAACTCGTCGCCACGCGGGCGCGACGTTCACAGCACTGGCACTCGGCGCCGCGCTCATCCTGACGGGGTGCGCGGCCGGAGGCAACGGCGGCGGCGATGACGCCGGCGACGGGGGCGGCGACGCCAACCTCGCCATCACCTTCCTCCCGAAGAACCTCGGCAACCCGTACTTCGACACGTCGAACGCGGGCGGCGAAGAGGCCATCGAGGAGTTCGGCGGCACCTTCGCCGAGGTCGGCCCGTCCGAGGCCAGCCCGACGTCGCAGGTCACGTTCATCCAGACGGCAGCGCAGCAGGGCGTCGGCGGACTCGTCGTCTCGGCGAACGACCCCGAGGCCATCTGCGACGCCCTCAACGAGGCACGCGATGCCGGGGTGAAGGTCGTCACGTTCGATTCCGACACGAACGCCGACTGCCGCGACCTGTTCATCAACCAGGCCACCGCAGAGGGCATCGCCAAGTCGCAGATCGACCTCATCTCCGAGCAGATCGGTGACGAGGGCCAGATCGCGATCCTCTCGGCATCCGCCAACGCGACGAATCAGAACGCGTGGATCGAGCTCATGGAGGAGGAGCTCGCGGCGAACCACCCGAACATCGAGCTCGTCGAGACCGTCTACGGCGACGACGACGACCAGACCTCGTTCGACAAGACCGCCGCACTGCTGCAGACCTACCCCGACCTCAAGGGCATCATCTCGCCCACGACCGTCGGCATCGCGGCCGCAGCTCGCTACCTCTCGACCTCGGAGTACAAGGGACAGGTCGCACTGACCGGGCTCGGCACGCCGAACCAGATGCGCGAGTACGTCGAGGACGGCACCGTCACGGCGTTCGCCCTCTGGAACCCGGCAGACCTCGGCTACCTCGCCGCGTACGCCACCAAGGCGCTCATCGAGGGCGAGATCACGGGTGAGGAAGGCGACTCGTTCGAGGCCGGCAAGCTCGGCGAGTACGAGGTCGGCGCCGACGGCGTCGTGCTGCTCGGTGACCCGTTCGTCTTCAACGCCGACAACATCGGGGACTTCGACTTCTAGGTCATCTCCGCAGGTGGCCCGGCCGGTGGAATGTTCGCCGGCCGGGCCATGCCAAGGCGCTCGGATGCCGGAGCCGCTCGGAGTCCGCAGCGGTCAGGCCGGTCGACCTGCCGAGCTCGCCCGGATGACGAGTTCGGGCTCGAACACGCGATGGATCGGGTCGATCGGCTCTCCGGCGATGACGTCGAAGAGCACATCGACGACCGTCGACCCGAACTCCTCGTGGCGGCCGCGCACGGAAGTCAGCGGAATGAGCGACGACTCACCGAACTCGATGTCGTCGTAGCCGACGAGGGCGATGTCCTCTGGAATGCGCACGCCGCCGTCGATGAGCGCCTGCATCATGCCGAGCGCGAGTAGGTCGTTGACCGCGAAGATGCCCTGGGGCCTCAGCTCGGGCGGCCGGCTGAGCACCGCCTCGGCGGCGCGGCCGGCCTCCGCGAAGAGTGCGATCGGTCTCGTTGATGACCTCGAGTGTGGCATTGCCCGCCGTGCTGACCTCGTCGCTCGCGCCGGTCAGGCGATCGCCGACCTGACGAATCCCCAGCGGCCCGCCGACGAACGCGAGGCGGCGCCGGCCGAGCTCCAGCAGGTGCCGCGCCGCCTGTCGGCCGCCAGAGACGTCGTCGAGCGAGACCGACGGCTGGTCGGGGGAGAGGGCGGCCTGCGCGACGAGCACCGAGGGCGTGCCGCGCTGGCGGCTGCGGGCGAGACGATCCTCGATCGGCTCGTGCGAGGCCACGAGGAGCCCCAGCACCTGGTGCTGCTCGAACAGCGCGAGATACGCGTCTTCACGTTCGCGGCTGCGATGCGAGTTCGCGATGAAGACCGAGACGCCGCGTTCCGACGCCCGGAGCTCGACGCTCTCGGCGATCTCGGCGAAGAACGGGTTCGAGACATCCGGAGCGATGTAGGCGATCGCCGAACTCCGGCCGAGCCGGAGCTGACGGCCGGCGTTGTTGGGCACGAAGCCGAGCGTCTCGATCGCGGCGCGGATGCGTGCCGCCTTCTCTTCCGAGACCTTGTCGGGGTGGTTGAGATAGTGGGAGACGGTTCCGACGGCGACGCCGGCGAGTCCCGCGACCTCGCGGATGCCGACCCTGGTCATGACGCCTCCTCTGCGGGGCTCCGAAGAGCGCCTCGACATGACTGTACCCGAGCGATCTGCGCGCACCGGCGCGCTTCGAGACGTTTCAATTCCCGCCCAGCGGTTCGGGCAGTTCCACGCCCAGTTCGACGAGTTCGTCGGTGACGACGCGGATCGCGTTGAGCGCCTTCGGGAAGCCGCAGTACTGCACGACGTGGATGACCGTCTCGAGTACCTCGGTCGGCGAGCATCCGGCACGGATGGCGCCGCGGGTGTGCCCGCGCAATTGCGGCTCGAGGCCACCGATCGTCACGAGCGACGCGAGCGAGAGCAACTCCCGCTGTGCGAGCGTGAGGCCCGGCCGCGAGTAGATGTCGCCGAAGTTGAACTCGATGCCGAGTCGCGCGAGGTCTTGCGCGCGACCCTGCTGCATGGCGACGAGGCCTTGGGAGGCCCCCTCGCCATAGACGGCGTCGAACCAGTGTCTGCCCTTGTCGAGGCGCTCGGTCATGACTGCTCCTAGATCGAATGTCCGCCGTCGAGCGGCAGGATGACGCCGGTGATGTTGACGGCGGCCGGGGAGGCGAGGAAGACGATCGTCTCGGCGAGGTGCTCCGGCTCGCCGAGGAGGCGCGTCGGGATCTGGTCGAGCAACGCCGCTCGGCGCTCGGCGGAGTCCAGGTCGCGTCCGGGCGTCGCTTGCGCCCCCGGCGCGAGGGCATTCACCGTGACGCCCCGATCCGCGACCTCGATGGCGAGTGCCTTCGTAAGCCCGACGACCCCTGCCTTCGCCGTGGCGTAGGCGGTGGCATTGCGCACGAGCCGCCCACCCGAGACCGCCGCGATCGAGGCGATGTTGATGATGCGGCCGTCGCGCCGATCGAGCATGCCCGGAAGCACCCAGCGCGTGACGTTGAAGACTGTGTCGAGGTTGCGCGACAGCTGGGTGCGCCACGTCTCGGCGTCGAGCTCGGCGAACGGCACCACGGCACCGCCGCCTGCGCCGTTCACGAGGATGTCGACTCCACGCTCTCGCTGCACTGCCGTCAGCGCTTCGCCGACCGCGTCGAAATCGGTGAGGTCGACGGCCACGGGCTCGGCGCGGGAATGGCCGAGCTCCGCCGCGAGCGCCTCGGCTCGGTCGCGAGCGAGGTCGACGATGACGACGTCCGCCCCCTCGGCGACGAGTCGTCGGCAGATCACCTGGCCGAGCGCGCCGGCCGCGCCCGTGACGAGTGCTCGCTTGCCCTGCAATCGCGTCATGTCAGGCCCCCGCCCAGTTCGCGCCGGTTCCCGCGCCGCCGATCCGCCACCTCGTGCTTCGCTCGCCACTCGACGCCATCGCCGATGACGGTGATCGAACTCATTTCCGGCTCTCCCCTTCGAGGTCCTCACGTCCGGTGAACATCTTGTAACGTTTCAAGAACAGAACACTAGCGCAGCTCGTCACGACATGCACATCTCGGGCTCGATCCTCGCCTGGCGTTGTGACGTTTCACGCACACCATTGCCCGACTGCGCCTGACCGCTCGATTCCGACTCCACGTTCGCCCGTGTGGGCCGACATTGCAGGGTACGTGTTGCATGATCAGCCTTGACACCCGCGGTGCCCAAAGTTAGCATCTCGGTTGAAACGTCTCAAACGGGGCGTCGCACTTCAAGGAGGAATTGTGACCACAGCACAATGGCGGCGCCTCGGACGCCGCTCTCTGTTCGTCGCCGCGGCCACCGCGTCGGCGCTCGTGCTCGCCGCGTGCAGCGGCGGCGGAGCGCCCGCCGGCGAAGGCGCCGACCCGCAGAAGCTCGAATATCTGGTCAACGCCGAGAACGGCAACATCCCGCCCGTGCTCGAATCGATGGCGTCGGGCGTCTGCGAGGCCGAGAACGAGGCGCTACCGCTCGAGATCAACTCGATCCCGCAAGCCGACCTCGACGGCCAGATCCAGCTCCTCGTCGGCCAAGACGCACTGCCGGCGATGTTCGCCGCGGGCGGCACCCCGGCAGAGGGCGCGAAGCTCTGGAACGCCGGCAAGCTCGTCGACTTCGACACGTCGCTCGAAGAGCTCGGCGTACACGACCAGATCGAGCCGGGGGCGATCTCGACCATCAAGGCGCTGTACGGGGGCGCCTTCAGCTTCCTGCCGTTCCAGTACAACATCGAGGGCATCTTCTACAACAAGCAGCTGTTCGCCGACCACGGCTTCGAGGAGCCGAAGACCTGGGACGAACTCATGGAGGTCGCCGAGGCGCTGAAGGCCGATGGTGTGCTTCCGTTCACGGCATCCGGGGAACAGGGCTGGCCGATCACGCGCCTCCTGAGCGGGTACATCTTCCGTTCGCTCGGCCCCGATGCGCTCCGAAAGGTCGCCGACGGCGAGGCCAAGCTCACCGACCCGAAGTACGTCGAAGCGGCCGCGGCGATCGCGGACCTCGGAGCGAAGGGCTACCTGAACGAGAACATCGCCTCGCTCGACTACGACGGCGCGCAGAACGAGTTCCTCGAGGGCAACGCCGCGATGTTCTACATGGGAACGTGGGCGCTCACCGCGATCAACGACCCCGAGGGCAACAAGATCGGCGTCGACAACGTCGGCTTCATGCCGTTCCCGGCCGTCGAGGGCGGCGCCGGTGACATCGGCCAGTACCCGTCGAATGTCGGCCTTCCGTCGACGTTCGGTTCGGCGACATACGGTCCCAACGTGCAGTCGTGGGTCAAGTGCATCACCGAGAACTTCGGCGAGATGTCACTCGTGGAGCAGAACACGATCTCGGGCTTCAAGGTCCCCGACGAGGTCTGGGCTGAGCAGCCACAGCTCACGCAAGACGTGCACGAGCGGATCTCGGGCAGCACCGAGAGCGTGCTCTGGTTCGAGGCGCTGTTCAACGCGAAGGCCGGCCAGGACTCCTCGAAGAACGTCTCGCTGCTGGTGACCGGGCAGATGAGCCCCGAGGAGTTCATGGGCCTCCTGCAGACCGACCTCGACGCGGGCTGACGAGCGAGAAGGCTCCCCGTCGAACGGGTGGTGGAGCGGCCTGGCCATCCACCACCCGTGACACCACCAGCGAGATGATGTCACCACATCGCTCGCGCAGAAAGGCACCATGAAATCCGTACTCGGTGACCGCCGCGCCATCGCGATCCTCCTGGGTCCGGCGCTCCTGGTCTACACGCTCGTCATGCTCGTCCCGGTGGTGTGGTCGTTCGGCTACACGTTCGTCAAGGGCAATCCGCTCGAGGGGTTCCGGTTCTCGGGCATCGACAACTTCGCGCGATTGTTCGTCGATCCCGACATCCGCGATGCCCTCTTCTTCACCATCAAGTACGCCGTGGTGATGACGGCCGGCCAGGTGATCATCGGCTACGGGCTGGCGCTGCTCTACATCTTCGTGCTGCGGCGATCGTCGGTGCTCATCCGCACGCTCGTCTTCTTCCCCGTCGTGGTTCCGACGGTCGCGATCGCGCTGCTCTTCCAGAAGCTGTTCCAGTCCGCCCCGCGAGACGGGGTCGTGAACGAGCTCCTCGTCAACGTCGGGCTCGGCAGCGTCGACTGGCTCGGGCAGGCCGACACCGCGTTCCTGGTCATCGTCGTCATGGACATCTGGCGATCGGTCGGGTTCTACGCCGTGCTGCTCTTCGCCGGGCTCATCGACATCCCCGAGGACATCATCGAGTCCGCACGCATCGACGGGGCGCGGCATTGGAGCCTCTTCCGCCACATCATCGTGCCGCTGTCGCTGCCGATCCTGTTCTCATCGATCATCTTCAGCATCAACGGCACCATCAAAGTGTTCGACTCGGTGCTCGCGCTGACCGGCGGCCAGCCGGGCAACAGCACCACGCCACTGACGCTCTACATGTATCGAACCGCGTTCGCCTTCAGCGACTACGGCTACGGCAGCACGATCGCGCTCCTGCTGACGATCATGTGCCTGCTGGTCACGATCGTCATCTTCCGGTCCGCCCGTCGCGACATCACGAACTGAGGACCCGGACATGACCGCTCTCCTGACCGACTCCACCGTGGCCCAGCCGACGGTCGTGGCGCCGCCGCCGCCTCGGCGCAGTCGCGGACCGCTGCACTACGTCAAGCGCGCGCCCGTCGCGCTCGTCGTCGTGCTCCTGCTCGTCATCGAGATCTACCCGCTGTTCTGGATGTTCATGAACTCGCTGAAGTCGAGCCAGGAGTTCATCTCGTCGCCGTCGTGGTGGCTGCCGTCCGAGTGGCACTGGGAGAACTACGCCGTCGCGTGGGAGGCCGGCAACCTCGCCACCACCGTGCGCAACAGCATGCTGGCCACCGTGCCGTCGCTCCTGCTCATCGTGCTGCTGGGCGTCGCGGCCGGCTTCGCGCTCGAGGTGATGGTCTGGAAGGGGCGGAACGCCGTGCTGCTCACGGTGCTCGCGGGAATCATGGTTCCCGGCCAGATGATCCTGCTGCCGCTCTTCACGATCTACTACAACATCCACCTCACGGGCACGCTCTGGCCGCTCATCATCACCTACGTCGGTCATGGGCTGCCGCTCACGATCTTCATGATGGCGACCTACTTCCGTGCGATTCCACGGGAGATCTTCGAGGCGTCGACGATCGACGGCGCGAGCATCATCCGCTCGTTCTTCTCGATCGGGTTCCCGATGGTGCGCAACGCCGTCGTCACCGTCGCACTCGTGCAGTTCTTCCTGATCTGGAACGACCTGCTGTTCGCGATCACCTTCGCGAACCGCAAGGAGCTCAACACGGTGCAGGCCGGCCTGCTGAGCTTCAGCGGCGAGTACGGCCAGCTCGACTACGGGCCGCTGTTCGCGGCGATCTGCATCACGATGGGCGGCATCCTCGCGCTCTACCTCTTCCTCAACCAGCGCATCATGCAAGGACTCGCGGCCGGCGCCGTGAAGGGCTGACGCAGCACGTCGAACGCGAGGGGCCGGTCGGCGACCGGCCCCTCGGCATCCGTCTCCTGATCAGTCGACGAGGCTCACCCGAAGTGCGATCGCCTGCCCCTCTGGGAGCTGCACCTCGCCCGGCGCGTGCGCCGAGTTGCGCTGCACGTCGTCGATCGTGAAGACCTGCGGATGCCGCGTCACGGTCAGGTTCCAGGTGTCGATCACGTCGACGGCGTAGCGGTCGCCGAGCTCCACGCGCTCGCCGAGCACGCCCTGGGGGAGCGAGAACGCCCAGCTCGCGGGAGCGTCGCGACCCAGGTACTGCAGGTACAGGCGCCGGGGGATGCCGACGGTCGACGTCGTGTCATCCCACTTGTCGATCGGGTCGAGCCCGGCGCCGTCGACTTCCTCCAGGATGCGGCGGAGGAACGCGAGCCGGGCCGGGCTCTCGCCGCGGAACGCCCCGCCGACGACGATGTGCAGCGTGCCCTCGGCGGTGAGGAAGCTCTCGCCGTGCGTCGCGTAGGTGCCGCCGACCGTCGCAAGCCAGAAGCGATGCACGAGCTCCTGTGCGCTGAGGTTGCCCCAGCGCTCGACGGTGTCGCCCTCATACTTGATCTCGTCGAGCACGATCGGCTTGCGGTATGCGTCGCGATAGAGCACCGCCCGACCGGGCTCGGCAACGGCCCAGCCGTTCTGGATCGAGGCGTGGGTGACCCACGGCTTGTTGTAGTCGTACAGCTGGATCCAGTTGTGGATGGAGCGGAGGCGCTCGTGCGGATCGATGCGGACGATCTGCCGGAACACGTCGTCCCAGCGCTCGTCGGGCCGTTCGAGCTGGTCGTACTCGTTCGCGAGCGACCACCAGACGTTCCGGTACGCCGACAGCCGCGCGATCACGTAGTCGAGGTAGCGCGCGTCCTCTTCGGGGCTGAGCCCGTCGAGGCCGTACTCGCCGCGGTCGTAGGGGTGGAAGAGGATGACGTCGGCCTGGATGCCGCGCTCGAGCAAGTCGGCGACGGAGCGATCGATCGCTCGGAAGAACTCGAGGTCGGGCCGGTCGACGTCCCAGCCGCCGTCGGCAGTGCGAGCGAACGGGAAGGTCGGCGGCACGTACTCGACATGGCCGCCGCCTTGCGGGAACACGAGGAAGCGGAGCTTCGTGAACCCGGCCTCGGCGATGGCGTCGAGCGTGCGCTCGTACAGCTCGGGCGCTTGGTGCACCCAGTTGTACACCGTCGCCCCGACCGGGCGGTACCGGGTGCCGTCGGCGTGGGCGAAGTGGAACGTGCCGGCGACGCCGACCGGGCCGTGATTCCCCGGGCCCGGCGGAGCGGCAGTGAAGGCGCCCTCATGGCCGTCGAGGTCGTCGCTCGAGCTTCGGCTCCGATAGGTCCAGGCGCCGGTCTCTGGTGGCGAGAAGCGCACGAGGTAGCGCCCGTCGCCGTCGAAGAAGCCCGGCACCGAGATGCGGGTGCCGTCGCGTTCGAAGTCCACGGCGAAGTCGGGCCGTGCAGCGGATGCCTCAGTGGGCTCATTCGACGCGTTGGGCTCGCTCGGACCCGGGAACAGCCCCTCCCAGACGCCCCACCGCTCGACGGTCTCGGGTCCGTGACTCACGCGGTTCCCCGTGTCGGAACGAGGCCGGTGATCTCGGCGTAGTCGGCATCGTCGAGCTCGAGCCGGACGGCGTCGATCCATCCGTCGACCTGGTCGGGTCGGCGCGCGCCGACGATCGCGCCGGTCACGCCGGGGAATCCGAGCGTCCAGGCTGCGGCGGCGGATGCCGGTGAGACGCCGTGGCGCTCGGCGACGTCGGCGATCGCGCGCCCGACGGCCAGGTTGCGGTCGAGGCGCTCGCCGAAATCGGGACTCGACTTGCGCCAGTCGTCGTCGGGAAGCGCCGCGACGCGCTCTGCGGTGAACGCTCCCGTCAGCAGTCCCGACCCCATGGGGCTGTAGACGATGACGCCGGTGCCGTGGTCGATGCACCAATCGAGCAGGCCGTCGTGCGCGATGTCCGGACGAATGGCCGAGAACGGCGGTTGCAGCGTGTCGACGTGGGCGATCGCCTCCGCGCGCTCGAGTTCGGCGAGGCCGTGGTTCGAGAGGCCGATCGCGCGCACCTTGCCCTCGTCGCGGAGTGCGGCGAAGACCGACCAGTACTCCTCGAGCGGCGTTCCATCCTCGGCGGGCCAGTGCATCTGGTACAGGTCGATGCGGTCGACCCCGAGTCGCCGGAGCGAGCCCTCGACGCCGCCGCGGATGGCCTCGGGCGATCCGCGCCGGTCGGCGCGGGCTCGGCGGTCGGTGTCGTCCCAGACGAGACCGCCCTTCGTGAAGACGAACGGCCGGTCGACCTCGGGCACATCGCGCAGGGCGCGCGCGACGACCTCCTCCGAGTGACCGAGGCCGTAGACGGCCGCGGTGTCGATCCAGTTGACGCCGAGCTCGATCGCGCGATGGATGGTCGCGATCGACACCTCGTCGTCCTGGGGACCCCACGCGAAGGCCCAGTCGCCGCCGCCGATCGCCCAGGCGCCGAGGCCCACGGTCGTGATTTGCATTCCGGTCGTGCCCAGTGATCCGGTCGCCAAGGTCATGACGTTCCCTTCCTCATCGTGTCGTTGCGTCCCCGATACTCGTCCCTCCAGAGATGCCGAGCCTCGAACCCGAGCTCGCGGCGCGCCTTCTCGCTCGAGACGAGGGACTCGTACTCTCCGAGGGGATGGCGCAGCTCGACGCCCGGGCACCACTGCGCCGCAAGCTCTCGAGACGGGATCTCGAGCCCACTGTCGGGCGCTGCGGCGACGTAGGTCTCGAGCCCGGGGCGCGCGTGCGCGAGCGCGAGTGCGACGAGCTCGGCGCCGTCGCGCACGTCGAGGTACGAGCCGAGCAGGTCGCGTCGGTACGACGGGTCGTCTGCGCGAGCGAACGAGTCGTACTCGTCTTCGCCGACGACGTTCGTGAAGCGCAGCGCGGTGATCGACGTCGACTCCTGCCAACGCACGAGCTGCGCGAACATCGCCTCTTCGAGCACCTTGGCGAGGCCGTACGTGTTGTTCGCGGCGGTGAAGCCCTCGTCGACCGGGAGATACGGCGGCGGTTCGTCGAACGGGAAGCCCATCGCCGTGATGCTCGATGCCGCGACGATCGTGCGCACGCCGGCACGCTGCGCGGCGAACATCACATTGAAGCTGACCGTCAGGTTGTTGTGGAACGTCGTCGCGTCGGGAACCAGTCCGTTCACCGGGATCGCCGCGAGGTGCACGAGGGCGTCGACGCCCTCGTGTCGCGCCGTCACCCCGAGCATCGCGTCGAGCGTCTGCCCGTAGTCGAGGAGATCAACGCGAGTGAAGGTCGATCCGGCCGGCCCGCTGCGGTCGAAGCCGACCACCTCGTGCCCGTCGCGGGTCAAGCGCTCCACGACGGCGCGGCCGAGCTTCCCGTTGCTCCCGGGGATCGCGATCCGCATCAGTCTTCCGTCCCGGTACCCGGTGGTTGAGTAGCGCCGGGCCAAGCCCGACGCGTATCGAAACCACCAGTCTGCCCATCGCCCGCCACCTCTGCGAGGGCGACCACCTCGTGCCCGGCCGCATCGACCACATCCCGATGAAGGTGCCCGGTCGCCTGACCCGGCACCTCCTGTTCGAGGAAGAAGCCGGAGAACGTGCCGTCGACGGCGAGGATATCGTGGCTCGTGCCCGCGGGCACGAGCACGATGTCGCCCGGGCCCACTTCTCGCTCAGCGCCCTCGACGAGGATCCATGCGCGGCCCCTCGCGATGAACCAGACCTCGTCGCCCTCGTGATGGTGGCGATCGAAGCGATCTCCGGCCCGGACCGCGATTCGTCCCGCTCCGGCGATCGAACACCCCTCGGGGCGGGTCTCAGGGTTGAGCCAGTGACCCGGTGCGTAGATCGGCATCGATTCTCCCTCGCGGCGACCGGCGCCTGCTTGCCGGCCGTGAGTGATGCTACTGCATCTTGAAACGTCTCAACAAGTTTTACCCCAGTGGTGGCGCATTCATGTAGCATCCGTTTGAAACGTGTCAGGATCAAGTGACGAGGTACTCCAATGATGGCTACTCCGGCACCGCCGACGATCGAGCACCACCGCTCGCCGATCGGCATCGGGGAACCGACTCCGCGATTGTCGTGGAAGGTGTCGGGCGAGCCGGGCTGGCGCCAGGCCGCTGCCGAGCTCGAGATCGTGCGCCGCGGCGGCGTGCGCCGTTGGGTCATCGAGACCGAACAGCAGGTGCTCGTCGACTGGCCCGACGAGCCGCTCCGCTCGCGAGAGCACGCGATCGTGCGGGTGCGCGTCCGCGGTGACGGCGCGAGCTGGGGCGCCTGGAGTGACCCGAGCGACCTCGAGGCTGGCCTGCTCGAGCCCGACGACTGGGCCGCGGTGCCCGTCGGCGGCGCCTGGCCAGAGGACCCCGACTCCGACGACCGAAGGCCCGCGCTCGTGCGCCGGGAGTTCGAGGTCGGCGACGACCTCGTCTCAGCTCGGCTGTACGCGACCGCGCACGGGCTCTACGAGGCCGAGATCAACGGGCGCAGGGTGGGCGATGATGCGCTCGCACCCGGCTGGACCGTCTACCCGCGCCGGCTCCGGTACTACACCTACGACGTGACCGAGCTGCTCGCACCCGCTCAGCGCAACGCGATCGGCGCGTGGCTCGGCGACGGCTGGTACCGGGGAAGACTCGGCTGGCGCGGCGGCTTCCGGAACATCTTCGGCTTCGACCAGTCGTTCCTCGCGCAGCTCGAGCTCACGTACGCCGACGGTCGTCGGGAGGTCATCGCGACGGATGCCGCGTGGCGCGCGAGCGTCGGGCCGATCCTGCGAGCCGGCAACTACGACGGCGAGGAGTATGACGCCCGGCTCGAGCAGCCCGGCTGGTCGTCTCCCGGCTTCGACGACGCCGCGTGGTCCGCAGTGGCGACACGGAAGCGAGACCGCGCCTCGCTCGTCGCACCGCAGGGCCCGCCTGTGCGCTGCACCGAGGTGATCGCCCCCGTGGAGGTGCTCACGTCGCCGACCGGCAAGCGGATCATCGACTTCGGCCAGAACCTCGTGGGCCGCGTGCGCATCCGCGTCTCGGGCGAGGCCGGCGATCGTGTCACGATCCGCACAGCGGAAGTACTCCAGCACGGCGAGCTCTACACTCGCCCGCTGCGCGAGGCGAAGTCGACCGACCACTACGTCCTCGCCGGCCGCGCGATCGAGGAGTGGGAGCCGCGGTTCACCTTCCACGGATTCCGGTACGCCGAAGTCGAGGGCTGGCCAGGCGACCTCGACGTCGCCGCGGCCCGCGGCGATCTCGTGGCGGCGGTCTATCACACCGACCTCGAGCGCACCGGCTGGTTCGAGAGCTCCGATCCTGAGCTCAACCGGTTGCACGAGAACGTCGTCTGGAGCATGCGCGGCAACTTCGTCGACATCCCCACCGATTGCCCGCAGCGGGACGAGCGGGTCGGCTGGACCGGCGACCTGCAGGTGTTCGCCCCGACAGCGTCGTTCCTCTACGACGTGAGCGGCATGCTCGCCGGCTGGCTGACGGATGTCGCGGTCGAGCAGCTCCCCGACGGCACGATCCCGTGGTACGTGCCGGTGATCCCCGCGCACCACATGTGGACGCCGATCCGTCCGGGCGCAGCTTGGGGAGACGTGGCGACGTTCACGCCGTGGACGCTCTTCGAGCGGTTCGGCGACGTGGGCATCCTTCGCGCGCAGTACGACAGCGCACGACGATGGGTCGACCTGCAGGCGCGACTGGCGGGTCCCGACCGGTTGTGGGACCACGGCTTCCAGCTCGGCGACTGGCTCGACCCCGACGCTCCTCCGCAGGACCCGGCCGACGGCAAGACCGACCGCTATCTCGTCGCGACGGCCTACTTCGCGGCATCCGCTCGGTTCGTCGCGCGGATGGCGCACGTGCTCGGTCATGCCGGCGACGCGACGAGGTACGCCCGGTTGGCCGACGAGGTTCGCACGGCGTTCGTCTCGGCCTACGTCGGCGACGACGGCATCATGACGAGCGATGCCCAGACGGCGTACGCGCTCGCGCTGGCATTCGACCTCCTGCCCGAACTGGTGCGCCAGCCCGCGGGGGAGCGGCTCGCCGAGCTCGTCGCCGAGTCGGGCAATCGCATCTCGACCGGCTTCGTCGGCACGCCGCTCGTGGCCGATGCGCTCTCGATCACGGGACACACCGACGTCGCCTACGACCTGCTGATGGAGCGGAGCTGTCCGTCGTGGCTCTATGCCGTGGCGCACGGGGCGACGACGATCTGGGAGCGTTGGGACAGCATGCTTCCCGATGGCACGGTGCACTCGGGCACCATGACGTCGTTCAACCACTACGCACTCGGCGCGGTGGCCGACTGGATGCACCGGACGGTCGCCGGCATCGCCCCCGACGCACCTGGGTACCGGCGCATCCGGTTCGCTCCGCGCCCGGGCGGCGGGCTCACTTGGGCCAGGGCCGAGCACGAGACGCCATACGGTCGCGCTGCGATCTCCTGGCGGATCGAGGCAGATCGGCTCGAGGTCGAGATGACGGTGCCGCTGGGCGCGACGGCCGTGCTCGACCTCGCCGGCGAGGGGGAGCGAGAGCTCGGGCCCGGCGTCCATCGTCAGGTCGCGGAATTCGCCGCCGTGTCGGTGCCCTGAGAAGTCGCGCGAGGCACATCGGGGCAGTACTCTCGACGGCAGCGACTGAATCGTTTCGGCGAGGGCCGAACGCGATCGGTATCGGTATCGGTGGGAGATGGCCCCGGCGAAGGAGGCGGAGTGGTAGTCAGCGTGCGGGATGTCGCTGCTGCGGCATCCGTCTCCGTGGGCACGGTCTCGAATGTGCTGAACCGGCCCGAGAAGGTCTCGCCCGAGACCGTCGAGCGCGTGCGCGCTGCGATCGCGGAGCTCGGCTTCGTGCGCAACGACGCCGCTCGCCAGTTGCGGGCCGGGCGCAGCAGCTCGATCGGCCTCATCGTGCTCGATGTGCGCAACCCGTTCTTCACGGATGTCGCCCGCGGCGCCGAGGATCGCGCGGCCGAAGACGGCATGACGCTCCTGCTCGGCAACAGTGACGAGAACCCCGATCGTGAGGGCGCCTACCTCGACCTCTTCGAGCAGCAGCGCGTGCACGGCGTGCTCATCTCGCCGCTCACCGACGACCTGCCGCGGCTCGAGCGGTTGCGGAAGCGCGGCACTCCCGTCGTGCTCGTCGACCGCGAGTCGGCCGATCGGAGCTACTCGTCGGTCGCGGTCGACGACGTCGTCGGCGGCGAGCTCGCGGTGCGCCACCTCGCCGACATCGGACGGCGTCGTGTCGCGTTCGTGGGTGGCCCGTCGAGCATCCGGCAGGTGGTCGACCGGCTCGAAGGTGCGCGTCGTGCCGTCGAGGCGACCCCCGGGATGTCGCTCGAAGTCATCGAGACCGATTCGCTCTCCGTGCTGCAGGGCCGCGCGGCGGGCGAGCAGATCCGCGAGCGGCCGGTCTCCGAGCGTCCCGATGCGATCTTCGCGGCGAACGACCTGCTCGCCATGGGCGTGCTCCAGGCCCTCAAGATGCTCGGCACCGTCGAGGTGCCGGGCGACATCGCGCTCATCGGCTACGACGACATCGACTTCGCCTCGGCAGCGGTCGTGCCGCTCTCCTCGATTCGGCAGCCGGCCTCGCTCATCGGCTACACCGCCGTCGACCTCCTGCTCAAGGAGGCGGCTGCAGGCAGCGAGTTCACCCCGGAGCAGGTGACGTTCCAGCCCGAACTCGTGGTTCGCGAGTCGACGCGCGCCTGAGGGACCGTCGCCGAGGCGGTAACGTGACCGATGAACCGGCGAACCGGTTATCAAGGATGATTCGTTGAAGGGGCCCGATATGACCGACCGCCTGACCGGAAAGACCGCACTCGTCACGGGCGCAGCCTCGGGAATCGGGCGGCAGGTCGCGCTGCGATTCCTGGGCGAGGGCGCGCGCGTCGTGTTCGCCGACCGCGATGAAGCGGCGCTCGCCACGGTCGTGGCCGGGCTCGGCGAGGGAGCCGACGGAGGCGGGGCGGCCGGGGGAGCCGGGGCGGCCCGGGGCGTCGTCATGGACATCTCCGACGAGGCATCCGTCGAGGCGGCGATGGCATTGCTCGCGGCCGACGGCTGGAGCCCGAACGTCGTCGTCGCGAACGCCGGCGTGCAGTTGTTCGGCCACGATGCCAAAGCCGGCGACCTCGACCTCGAGGTCTGGCGCCGCACGATCGACGTCAACCTCACGGGAACCTTCCTCACCGTGAAGCACGCGGTGCGGGCGATGCTCGCGCGCGACGGCGGTGGAGGCGGCGGCTCGATCATCCTCACCGGCAGTCCCACCGGGGTGCGCGGGGAGGGCGACGTCTTCACCGCCTACAGCACGTCGAAGGCCGGCATCCACGGGCTCGGGCGCACCGTCGCCGCGGCCTACGCGCGCGACGGCATCCGCGTCAACACCGTCATCCCCGCGTACACCGAGACGCCGCTCGTCTCCACGCTCACGGGCGATGACGACGCGCGCACGGCGATCGTCAGTCGCATCCCGATGGGCCGCGCGGGCTCGGCGGCCGATGTCGAGGGCATCATGGTCTACCTCGCGAGCGACGAGAGCGCGTTCGCGACGGGCGCCGCGTTCGCCGTCGACGGCGGGATGTCGAGCCTGTGACCCGCGAGAGCTGGGCCGCGCGCGAGCGGGCCTGGGGTGACCACGAACCCGAGCCCATGCCGTTCACCGTCGGCCCATGGCGGTTCGAACTCCGGGGAGACGAACTCGCCGACCTGACCTTCGACGGCACACCCGTCGTGCGCAGCGTGCGCGCCGTCGCGCGCGACCGGGACTGGGCCACCGTGCCGGCCAGTGTCGAGTCGGTCGGCGAGCGTGACGACGGCCTCGATCTCAAGTTCGCGCTCCGTGGCCTGGGAGCCGATATCGCGGCTGCGATCGTGGTTCGCGCCGACGACGCCCGTTTCGCGGTGCGGCTCGTGGCGACGTCTCGCGTCGAGTTCCTGAGCAACCGGTTCGGCCTCATCGTGCTCCATCCGCCCGTCGTGGCGGGCGCGGACCTGACGATCGCCACGGCGAGCGGCGGCATCCGCAACACCGCCTTTCCTGTGGAGGTCGCGCCGCATCAGCCGGCCATGGACATCCGTTCGCTCGCGTGGACCCACGACGGCGTCGTGACGACGGCGACGTTCGCGGGCGACGTGTTCGAGATGGAGGACCAGCGCAACTGGACCGACGCCTCGTTCAAAACGTACAGCACGCCCCTCGCACGCCCGTTCCCCGTCGCGATCCCGGCGGGTGCCGTGATCGAGCAGTCGGTCGAGTTCGAGTCGACGCGAGTGGAGCAGCGCCGGGTGACGGATGCCGCGACGGGCGCCGATCGGATCATCGAGTTCGACGAGACCGACCACCGCGTGCCCACCCTGACTCTGGGCGCCTCTACCGTGCCCGACGCCGCGTTCTCGGCAAACGGCCTGCCCGCCGGCGTCGCCGGGCTCCTCGTCGAGCTCGACACCCGGTCGCCGTCGTGGCGCGCGGCGCTCGATCGCGCTGCCGTGGAGGCGGGCGGGCTGCCGCTCGACGTGCGCATCACAGCCGACGACCCGGCCTCCGTGCACGAAGCGGTCGTCGTCGCCGCGGCATCCGGCGCCGTCTCCCGCATCGGCGTCTTCGGCGGTCGCGGGCACGTCACCGAGCCCGAACTGTGGGATGCCCTCACGGATGCCGCGCGCACGAGCCTGCCCGAAGCCGAACTCATCGGCGGCGCGCGTTCGCACTTCACGGAACTCAACCGGCAGCATCACGAGCTGCCGGCGGACCTCCAGGGCATCACGTTCGCGATGACGCCGCAGATGCACGCGACGGAGCGCGCCCAGCTCGTCGAGTCCGTGGCGATGCAGGCGACGGTCGTGCGAGATGCGGTGCGGATCGCCGATGGGCGACCGTTGCACGTGGGGCCGATCACGTTGCGATCGCGCTTCAACGCGGTGGCGACGAGCGGAGGCGGAGCCCGCCTCGCGACGGCTGCGGCGCTCGCCGAGGGCTATGGCGCCGAGGTCGTCGAGGGTGCGACGGACCCCCGCCAGGCATCCGTCGCGCTGGAGGCCTGGACGGTCGCGAGCTTCGCGGCGATCTGCGCGGGCGCCGTCGCCGGCGCCGGCGCAGGAACCGCTACCGACACCGGCAACAGCACAGGCTTGGTCGCGAGCGTCGACTACTTCGAGTCGGTCGGGCCCCGAGGCATCCGCGACGCAGCCGGCCCGTTCCCCGTGGCGCGCGCGATCGAGGAGATCGCCTCGATCGCCGGCACCAGGTTGCTCACGCCGCGGGGCGCAACGCCCGACGGCATCTGGATCGTCGGCGGAGCGCGGCCCGACGGCTCATGGCGCGTGCTCGTGGCGAGCCTCGCCGACCGGACCGTTGCGCTCCGCATTCCCCACGGCGGACGTGAACGCCACCTCATCGTGGCCCCCTTCGAGGTCGCGGTGCTCGACTCGCAGGGCTGATCGCCTCGCAGGGCTGATCGACTCAGGCGGTCTCCGCGGCGTCGCTCTCGTGGGCGGCCGCGAGTCGCGCCGAAGCCGTCGCCATGTGCGCCGCCATCGCCGAGGCGGCCGCGTCGGCGTCGCGGGCGGCAAGGGCGCGATAGACCGCCTCGTGCTCCTCTAGGGCGGTGCGAGCCTTGGCTTCGTCTTGCACGGCGCGATCGACCCAGACGCGCAGGAGCGAGCGCACGATCTGCAGCAGGTCGAGGAGCACCGAGTTGTCGGCGCTCGTCGCGAGTTCGTGGTGGAAGGCGAGATCAGCCTTCACGAAGGACTTCAGGTCGTCGTCGACCGAGGCGCGCATGCGGTCGAGGTGCCGCGCGAGGGCGGTGAGCTGTTCGTCGGTCAGCCGGTCGGCCGCGAGGCGCGCGACGTAGATCTCGAGGCCCGAGCGCAGCTCGAGCAGCTCGGTCGTGCTGCGCTGGCCGATGAGCACGCCCCAGCTGAGGCTCTGGGGGAGGAGCTCGCTCACCGTGCCGCGGAGGTAAGTGCCCGAGCCGGGGCGCACGTCGACGATGCCGAGGATCTCGAGCGCCGCGAGCGCCTCTCGCACGGCTGAGCGACCCACCTCGAGGCGCGCTGCGAGCTGGCGCTCGGGCGGCAACCTGGTGCCTGGCGGGATCGAGCCGCTCGTGAAGAGATCGAGGAGCTGCGTGGCAACCACCGAGACCGCTGAACCCGACGGAAGCGCGCCGAGCGCGGCGGCGATCTCAGCCGAACTGTCGTCGCGGAATGCGGGCATACGCATAAACCTACCAACCGGAACCTGCGGTAGAACGTGACGCGCGGCTTGCAATTGGTCAACCGGTTTGCCAATATGGTGAGCCGGGCCCGACGTAGCAAGGGGCGATCGTCGGGCCCGGACCAGAGTCGGACAGACAGGAGTCAGAGTGGACACCAGGACAGCGCAACCAGCTGTGATGAGCGACGTCGAGCGATCCGCGATCCGAAAGGTGGCCGTGCGCCTCGTGCCCTTCGTGGCGCTGATGTTCTTCATCAACTACCTCGACCGCACCGCGATCGGGTTCGCCGCCCCCAACGGCATGAACGAGGATCTCGCGCTCTCGGCGGCGCAGTTCGGCTTCGCCTCGGGGGTCTTCTTCATCGGCTACATCCTGCTCGAGGTGCCCTCGAACCTCGCGCTGCACCGCTTCGGGGCCCGCAAGTGGCTCGCGCGCATCATGGTGAGCTGGGGCATCGTCGCCGCCCTGTTCACGTGGGTTGGCAACTTCGAGCAGCTCGCCGTGCTGAGGTTCCTGCTCGGCGTCGCCGAGGCGGGCTTCTTCCCCGGCGCCATCCTCTTCCTGAGCCTCTGGGTGCCGGCCGCGCACCGCGGCAAGATCCTCGCGCTCTTCTACCTCGCGCAACCCCTCACGACCGTGATCGGCGCACCGCTCGCGGGCGTGCTCATTCAGCAGCACGGCGTGTTCCTCGGTCTCGAGGGCTGGCGCTTCATGTTCCTGGGCGTCGCGATCCCCGCGATCGTCATCGGCGTCATCGCGTGGTTCACCCTCAAGGACCGCCCGGCCGACGCGAAGTGGCTGACCCCGGCCGAGCAGACCTGGCTCACCGGCGCGCTCGCCTCCGAGAAGGCCGCGACCGAGAAGTCGCAGCACCACGTCTCCATGAAGCACGCCTTCAAGAGCGGCCGGGTGTGGATGCTCTCGCTCATCTACTTCGGATTCATCTACGGCCTCTACGCACTCGCGTTCTTCCTCCCGACGATCATCGAGGGCTTCCAGGCACAGGCCGGCGTCGAGTTCGACGTGCTCCAGAAGGGGCTCATCACCGCGATCCCGTACGTTCCCGCAGCGATCGCCCTCTGGCTGTGGTCGCGAGACGCCGCCCGCCGAGGCCTGCGCACGTGGCACATTGCCGCGCCTGCGATCGCCGGCGCCGTGAGCATCCCGCTCGCACTTTTCGCCGGGTCGCCGGCCGCCACCATCGCGGTCATCTCGATCACGGCCATGGCGATCTTCGCCGCGCTCCCGAACTTCTGGACCCTGCCGACGCAGTTCCTCACGGGGGCCGCCGCCGCTGCCGGAGTCGCGCTCATCAACACCGTCGGCAACCTCGCGGGATTCAGCGCCCCCTACATCACGGGCGTCGTGCACGACTGGACCGGCGGCTACGAGGTGCCGATGGTTCTCGTCGGCGGATTCATGCTCGTGTCGGCCCTGCTCATGGTCGGGCTCGCCCGCAGCGGCCGGGTGAGGGTGGCACGCGGTCATGGGCCGGATGCCGCGGCATCCGTCATCGCATCGGATGCCGCATCGGCCGCCGACGACGAGGTCTCGGAGGCGCGCCGATGACGCGCCTGCACAACCGGCCCGAGGACTTCGCCGACGAGATGATCGAGGGCTTCGTGGCCGCGAACCGCCGCTACGTGCGCCACGTGCCCGGGGGAGTCGTGCGCTCGACGCGATCGCCCGAGGGCCAGGTCGCGGTCGTGATCGGCGGCGGCTCCGGGCACTACCCGGCCTTCGGCGGACTGGTCGGCCAGGGCCTTGCGCACGGTGCCGCGATGGGCAACCTCTTCGCGTCGCCGGCGACGGGCCAGGTGCGCTCGGTCGCGACCGCCGCCCAGAACGGCGGCGGCGTGCTGCTCACCTACGGCAACTACGCCGGCGACGTGCTGAACTTCGACGCCGCGCAGGAGGAGCTGCGGGCCGCGGGCATTCCGTGCGAGACGGTGACCGTGACCGACGACATCTCGAGCGCGCCCGCCGTCGAGAAGCACCGCCGACGCGGCATCGCCGGCGACCTCACGGTGTTCAAGGCCGCTGCCGCGGCAGCTGAGGCCGGATACGACCTCCCCGAGGTCGTGCGGGTGGCTCGCCACGCGAACGAGCGCACCCGCTCGTTCGGCGTCGCATTCACGGGCTGCACCCTCCCGGGCGCGGATGCCCCGCTCTTCACCGTGCCCGAGGGGCGTATGGCCGTCGGCCTCGGCATCCACGGCGAGCCCGGCATCGACGAGACCGACGTGCCGACGGCCGACGGGCTCGCCGAACTGCTCGTCGGGAGCCTTCTCGCCGAGCTCCCCGACGGCGTCGCCGAAGCGCGGGGCGCGCGCGTCGTGCCGATCCTCAACGGGCTCGGCGCCCTCAAGTACGAGGAGATGTTCGTCGTCTATCGCCGCATCGCCGGGCTCCTCGAGGAGGCGGGCATCGAGATCGTCGACCCGCACGTGGGCGAGTACTGCACGAGCTTCGACATGGCCGGCACCTCCCTCACGCTCTTCTGGCTCGACGACGAGCTCGAACGGCTCTGGAACGCCCCGGCCGACACCCCCGCCTATCGCAAGGGTTCCGTCGTGGCTGCAGAGCTCGACGAGATCGCCGAGGCGACGGATGCCGCGGCCGACGCGATCCCTGAAGGATCTGCCGAGTCGCGCAGGGCGGCCGCGACCGCCGTCGAGGCGATCGCCGCGATCGCCGCCGTCGTCGATGCGAACGTCGACGAGCTCGGACACCTCGACGCGATCGCGGGCGACGGCGACCACGGCATCGGCATGCAACGCGGCGCACACGCAGCACTCGCGGCGGCGCGCGACACCGCCGATGCGGGCGCCGGCGCCGGCACGGTGTTCGCACGGGCGGCCGACGCCTGGTCGTACCGGGCCGGCGGCACGTCGGGCGCACTGTGGGGCGTCGTGCTCCGCTCGGTCGGCGAGGCGCTCGGAGACGAGCACGCGCCGACGCGCGACGCGGTGGCGGCGGGCGTGCGCTCGGCGGCCAATGGCGTCGTCGCGTACGGGAAGGCGCAGCTCGGCGACAAGACGATGGTCGACGCGCTGCTCCCGTTCGCCGAGTCGCTCGAGCGCGAGATCGCCGGGGGTGCGCGACTCGCGGGGGCGTGGTCGACCGCCGACAGCACGGCGGCCACCGCGGCTGCTGCGACCGCCGACCTCCTGCCGCGCATGGGCCGCGCTCGCCCGCACGCCGAGAAGAGCCTCGGCACGCCGGATCCCGGCGCCCACTCGTTCGCCCTCATCGTGCACGCAGTGGGGGAAGTGCTCGTCGGATCGACCGACGAGGGGAAGGAACACGAGCATGCCTGAACAGCTTCGCATCGTCGTCGGCAGTGACGACGCCGGGTTCGACTACAAGGAGATCCTGAAGCGCGATCTCGAGCAGCACGGCGGCGTGGCATCCGTCGTCGATGTCGGCGTCGACGCCGAGGGGCACACGTCGTATCCGCGAGTCGCCGTCGCCGCCGCCGAGCTCGTCGCCGCCGGTGAGGCCGACCGGGCGCTGCTCATCTGCGGCACGGGCCTCGGTGTCGCCATTGCGGCGAACAAGGTGCCGGGCATCCGCGCCGCGACCGCGCACGACAGCTTCTCGGTCGAGCGCAGCGTGCTCTCGAACGACGCCCAGGTGCTCACGATGGGCCAGCGCGTGGTGGGCATCGAGCTCGCGCGCCGGCTCGTGCGCGAGTGGGTCGACTACCGCTTCGACCCGGCCTCGGCCTCCGCCGAGAAGGTCGCGGCGATCGGCCAGTACGAGACGACCGGATCCTGCTGATGCCCGCGAGCGTGTCGGTCGGGGTGAGCCTGAAGATGTACTTCGGGCACGCCGACGCGCGCCGCTGGCTCGAGCGGGTCGCGGAGCTCGCGGCGAGGCATCCGGGGGTCGTCGACGGCCGAGTCGAGTGCTTCGTGATCCCCACCTACGTGCAGGTGCTGCCGGCGATCGAGGCATTCCGTGGCACACGAGTCGTCATCGGCGCGCAGGATGTCGCGACGGAAGACGCCGGCGCGTACACGGGCGAGGTGTCCGCCGCCGAGCTCGCCGAGGTCGGTGTGCGGCTTGCGGAGGTCGGGCACGCGGAACGGCGGCGGCTCTTCGGCGAGAGCGAGGAGGTCGTGGCCGCGAAGACGGCCGCGGCCCTGCGCAACGGGCTCACCCCCGTGCTCTGCCTCGGCGAGTCCGAGCGGCTCGAGGCGACGGATGCCGCGGCCGAGGTCGTGCGGCAACTGCATGCGGCGCTCAACAGCGCCCCCGCCGGGCGCGTCATCGTGGCGTACGAGCCCGTGTGGGCGATCGGGGCACCTGAGCCCGCCCCCGCCGACCACATCGCCATCGTGGCGAGCGCACTCCGCGACGCCGTTGATGCGCTCGACGACCGCGACGACAGCACGGTGATCTATGGCGGCTCGGCGGGGCCGGGACTGCTGACCCGGCTGGGCGAGGCCGTCGACGGGCTCTTCCTCGGGCGCTTCGCGCACGACCCCGCCGCGCTCGCCGACGTGCTCGACGAAGCGGCGGCACTCGCCGACCGACGAGCTGGGGTCGTCGCGTGATCGGCCTCGGCAGCTACGCCTTCTTCTGGCAGCAGTCGGACCGCGTACCCGAGCCGCTCGACCTCATCGGGGCACTCGAACGCACCCGCGAGCTCGACGTCGACCTGTTCCAGATCTGCGACTATGCACCGCTGCTGATGATGTCGTCGGCCGAGCTGCACGAGGCGGCGCTCGCGGCACGCCGGCTCGGCATCCGGATCGAGCTCGGCACCAAGGGTGTCTCGCCCGGTCACCTCATGACGTTCCTCCGCCTTGCAGAGCGATTCGACGCCGGTCTCGTGCGGAGCATGATCTACGCGCCGGGCTTCCGACCAAGCCTCGACGATGCCGAGAAGATGCTGCGCCAGGTCATGCCCGCCTACGAGGTCGAAGGCGTCACGCTCGCCCTCGAGACCTACGAGCACGTGTCGACCGCCGACCTCGTCGGGCTCGTCGAGCGCGTCGGCAGCCATCGGATCGGCATCTGCCTCGACCCGGCCAACGTCGTCGCGGGCCTCGAGCTGCCGCGCGACGCCGTCGAGCGGTGCGCGCCGCTCACCCGCAACGTGCACGCCAAGGACTTCGCCTTCTCCCGGCAGGAGGGTTGGGTCGGATTCACCTACAGCGGCGCGCCCATGGGGGAGGGGCTCCACGACTACGCGCACCTATTCGCCGCGGTGGATCCCGAGGCCCGCGGCGTGAACGAGATCGTCGAACACTGGCTGCCCTGGCAGGGCGACCCCGAGACCACCGTCCAGGCGGAGATCGCCTGGACCACCACCGCACTCGACTACCTGAGGAGCATCCGATGAGCACCACCACCACCACGCAGACGCACACGATCGCCGTCATCGGCGCCGGCGGCAAGATGGGCATGCGCGTCTCCGACAACCTCGTGAAGACCGATCACACCGTCTACTACAGCGAGAACTCCCCCGCCGGTCAGGAGCGCGTCCGCGCGGCCGGCCGCGAGCTGACCGACTCGCCCGAAGCCGTTCGCGATGCCGACATCGTCGTGCTCGCGGTGCCCGATCTCGCGCTCGGTCCCG
This sequence comes from Agromyces albus, assembly GCF_030815405.1. NCBI lineage: Bacteria > Bacillati > Actinomycetota > Actinomycetes > Micrococcales > Microbacteriaceae > Agromyces > Agromyces albus. The sequence goes on from NZ_JAUSWX010000001.1 coordinate 4,141,459, forward strand.
TCACGGCCGATCTCGTGCCGCAGCTGAAGCCCGGCGCGATCGTGCTCACGCTCGACCCGGCGGCCGCGTACGCAGGCCTGCTCACCACGCGCGACGACGTCATCCAGGCGGTGGCGCACCCCTGCCATCCGTCGATCTTCCTCCAGCGCACCACCCCCGAGGAGTACGCCGACACGTTCGGCGGCATCGCGGCGCCGCAAGACGCGATCGCGGCGATCGAGTCGGATGACCCGGCCAAGCAGGCGATCGTCGAGGCCACCGTGCGGGCGATCTACGCTCCGGTCATCGACGTGCACTGGGTCACGGTGAAGCAGCTCGCCCAGCTCGAGCCCACCCTCGTCGAGACGATCGCGTGCATGGTGGGCGCACTCCTGAAGGAGGCACTCGACGAAGCCGTGAACACCATGGGCGTGCCTGAGGCCGCGGCTCGCTCGATCCTGCTCGGGCACACGCAGGTCGCGCTCGCGAACGGCTTGCGCGGCGACAACCCGTTCAGCGACGCGTGCCTCATCGCGATGGACTACGGGCGCGAGGCGATCATCAAGGACGACTGGAAGCGCGTCTTCCGCGACGACGAGCTCGACAAGAACCTCGCCCGCATGCTCCACCTCGACAAGATCGAACGCTGATCCCGGCGGACCGCGAACCCACCCCGCACGACCTGCAAAGGAGCAGCCCATGACCCGTCCGACCCGCAGACGCCCACCGATCAGGCCGTGGATGGTGTGGACCATCGCCGTGCTCGTGCTCGGTTCCGCCGCGGTGGCCAGCACCAGGTTCGTCACGACGGATGACGCGCAGGCGGCCACGAGCGGGAAGGCGTTCGACCCCGCCGGGTATGCCGCCGAACGGTACGAGTCGGAGATCGCGCCGCAGATCGAGGCCGACGCGATCGACCTCGCCGGCCTGCTGGAAGAGCTGGCGGCCGGGGCCGACGAAGCGGAGTTCGGGCACACGCCGGGAGCGGGCAGCTCGTACAGCTTCCCGGTGGAGTTCACGGCCGTCGCGGGAGCCCCGAACGGATCGATCCTGCCCGTCACGGTCGAAGGAATCCCGGGCGGTGTCACCGTGCAGGTGCAGATCGGCCCGGCGATCAACGGAACGGCGATCCGCGACGTCACCGGCACGGTCTCCTTCAACGAGTTCAAGAACCAGCTCGAGTTCCAGGAGGTCGCGACCGAGCTGAACAACAGCGTGCGCGAGACGGCGCTGAGCGATCTCGACCCCGTCTCGCTCGAGGGGAAGACGCTGCACGTCGTCGGCGCGTTCACGAGGGTCAATCCCGCACTCGTGTCCATCGTCCCCGTGGTGTTCGAGGTGCAGCCGTGAGCGACGCGGCGATCGAACGGGACGCCGTGGTGATGCGCGCACGGCAGATCACGAAGACCTACGGCGCCACGAGGGCACTCAAGGGCGTGGACTTCGAGATCCGGAGCGGTGCGGTCACGGCGCTCTTCGGCGAGAACGGTGCGGGCAAGTCGACGCTCATGAAGATCCTCTCCGGGGTCGAGACGCCGACGAGCGGCATCCTCGAGCTCGACGGCCGTGAGATCCAGCTGGCCAGCACCGTCGACGCGGCGGAGCACGGCATCGCGATCATCCACCAGGAACTCAGCCTGTGTCCGAACCTGAGCATCAGGGACAACATCTACATGGGCCGGGAGCTCGTTCGCGGGGGCATCGTCGTGGACGAACGCACCGAGAACGTGCGAACACGCGAACTGATGGCACGGCTGGAGGAGCAGCTCGACCCGCGCACCCTCGTCGCGGACCTCCGCCTCGGGCAGCAGCAGGTCGTGGAGATCGCACGCGCGCTCGCCGGCGATGCGCGGGTGCTGATCATGGACGAACCGACGTCGGCGCTCTCGGGCAACGAGGTCGAAGTGCTGTTCCGGCTCATCCGCGAGCTGACCGACTCGGGAGTGGCCATCGTCTACATCTCCCATCACCTCGAGGAGGCGCTCGAGATCGCCGACCACGCGGTTGTGTTCCGTGACGGCGAGCTCGTGGCGACGGGGGAACGCGACGCGATCGACATCGCGTGGGTGATCTCCAACATGGTCGGACGGTCAGCCGACGACCTCAGCCCCGACCTGCGCGACGAGTTCGGCGAGATCGCACTGTCGTTGCGGAACGTGACGGTCGCCGACCCATCCAATCCCACTCGTCTCGCCGTCGATGACCTCAGCCTCGACGTCCGGGCCGGCGAGATCGTCTGCCTCTACGGACTCATGGGCGCCGGCCGCACGGAACTGCTCGAAGCACTCGCCGGCCGGGCGCCGATCCAGCGCGGCACGGTCACCGTCGGCGGGAAGGAGCTGCGCGGCGAGTCGATCGCCGACCGCATCCGGATGGGGCTCGCACTCGTTCCGGAGGACCGGCAGCGCGACGGACTCGTGCAGACCATGTCGGTGGGGGAGAACAGTTCCCTCGCGAGCCTGATCGCGTACGTGCGGGGCTTCTGGATCGGCGATCGCTGCGAGCGGGAGGCCGTCGAGAAGGGCATCGCCGACGTTCGCGTCAAGACATCCGGTCCCTCAGCGTCGATCACCTCGCTGTCAGGCGGGAACCAGCAGAAGGTCGTCATCGGAAAGGTGCTCATGACCGAACCCGACGTCATCCTGCTCGACGAACCGTCGAGGGGGATCGATGTGGGAGCGAAGGGCGAGATCTTCGCCCTCATGGCCCGTGAGGCCCGGCGCGGCCTCGCTGTGCTCTTCGCCACGTCGGAGGTGAGCGAGGCGCTCGGCGTCTCGAACCGCGTCGTGGTGATGTCGAAGGGCCGCATCGTCCGCCAGTTCGACCCGAAGAACGCCACACGCGAAGACCTGATGATCGCCTCCGGAGAGGCGACCGAGGAAGAACTGACGGGGAGCGCACACCGATGAACGCCATGACCACCCAGCACGTCGAACCCACGACCACGAAGCCGACGCCCGACCCGAAGCGGCCGTCCCGCAACGTCGACATCTGGTCGCTGCTCATGGAGGGACGCGCCTTCATCGCGCTGATCCTCCTCGTGATCGTCTTCGCGTCGCTGTCGGACTCGTTCCTGACCATGAACAACCTGATCACGATGACCAAGCACGTCGCCTACAACGCGATCCTCGCGATCGGCATGCTGTTCGTCATCCTCAAGGGCGGCATCGACCTGTCGGTCGGCTCCACTGTCGGCCTGTCCGGCGTCGTCGCCGGCACCCTGCTGCAGGGGTGGCAGCTGGAGCTGTTCGACATCGTCGCCTTTCCGCAGGTCTGGGTCGTCGTGGTCGCCTCGCTGGCCGTCGGAACCCTCGTCGGGGCGGTCAACGGGGTGCTCGTCACGAGGTTCAACGTCGCACCGTTCATCGCCACACTGGGCATGCTGTACGTGGCCCGCGGCGCGGCCCTGCTGATCTCGAACGGCACCACCTACCCGCGGCTCGCGGGCAGCGAGGAGCTGGGCAACCAGGGATTCCTCCTGATCGGCGGCGGCCGCATTCTCGGCATCCCGACCGCCATCTGGATCATGGTCGTCTTCGCCCTGATCGCCGTCTTCGTGCTGCGCAAGACCCCCTTCGGCCGCTGGGTCTACGCCACCGGCGGGAACGAGCGCGCAGCCGAGCTCTCCGGCGTGCCGGTGAAGAAGGTGAAGATGCGCGTGTACATCATCAGCGGCTTCTGCGCGGCCACGACCGGACTGATCATCTCGTCCGAACTCACGAGCGCGGCTCCGCAACTCGGCGAGACGTTTGAGCTGAACGCGATCGCCGCCGTCGTCATCGGCGGTGCAGCGCTCACCGGGGGCCGGGGCAACGTGCGAGGCGTGCTGATCGGCGCCTTCGTGATCGGCTTCCTCAGCGACGGTCTCGTGCTCCTGGGCGTGTCGACGTTCTGGCAGATCACGATCAAGGGCGCGGTGATCATCCTCGCCGTGATGCTCGATCAAGCCCAGCAGCGCATCAAGCGCTCCAAGAACGCCGCCCTCGCCGCGGCCGACCGACAGTCTTCGCGTCAGGCGCCGCAGGCGGACAACTGACCGAGAGGGCGCCGGCCGTCGGCCGGTGCCCGTTAGTGAAACACCCGATCGAAAGGCAAGACATGCGACGCAGGATCATCGCGGCTGCTGCGGCCACACTCACGGCACTGGCGCTGGCGGGCTGTTCGTCTCCCAGCGGAGCGGATGGCGGTACTGGCGGAGACGGTGAGGCGGGCGGGCTCATCGCGATCATCACGCCATCTCACGACAACCCGTTCTTCAAGGCGGAGGCGGATGCGGCCCAGGCCGAGGCCGAGAAGCTGGGATACGAGACATCCGTCGCATCTCACGACGACGACCCGAACAAGCAGAGCGAACTCATCGACGCGGCCATCAGCAACGGCGCAAAGGCGATCATCCTCGACAATGCCGGCGCCGACGCCTCGATCGGTCCGGTGCAGAAGGCCGAGGATGCCGGCATCCCCGTCTTCCTGATCGATCGTGAGATCAACGAGACCGGCATCGCGAAGGCGCAGATCGTCGCCAACAACGCGCAGGGTGCGGCAGCGGTCGCCGAGGAGTTCGTCGCGGCACTTCCGAATGGCGGCAAGTACCTCGAGCTCACCGGCAAGGAGTCCGACACGAATGCGGGCGTTCGTTCCGAGGCGTTCGCGAGCGTCATCTCCCAGTACCCGAACCTGACCCAGGTCGCGAAGGAGACCGCCAACTGGAGCCAGGATGAGGCGTTCAGCAAGATCGAGACGCTGCTGCAGCGTGATCCCGATGTCCAGGGCATCATCGCGGGCAACGACACGATGGCGCTCGGCGCCGTCGCTGCGGTCGAGGCCGCGGGACTCACCGGCAAGGTCGTCATCGCCGGCTTCGACGGGAGCCCTGATGCAGTGGCGGCCATCGCCGACGGCAAGCTCCTCGCCACCGGATTGCAGCCGGCCGTGCTGATCTCGCAGCTCGCCGTGCAGCAGGCCGACCGGTTCATCACGACCGGCGAGACCGGCGAAGACGAGAAGCAGTCCATCGACTGCATCGTGATCAACGCCGACAACGCGGGTTCCTACACGCTGTTCGCGATCGAGTAGAGCTGGCAACTGGAGGGGCGCTCGCCGGCGGACGGCGGGCGCCTTCTCTATTCGCGGGTCTCGGTCTTCGATGGCTGAGAGAGACGCGCTGCCAGCATTTCGGCCGCGTCGCGCGAAGGTGGGAGATGCGATGAAGCGAATCGGGACGGCGGCCGTGGCAGTTCTGGCGGTTCTGCTTTCGGGATGTTCCGCGCCGGCGACCGACCTCTGGAGAGGTCGTACTAACTTCGTAGAGTGACCATCGAATTACAGTCGGTGACGTTCCGCTCTCAGAATCCGCAGCGCGACGCAGAGTTCTGGGGAGCCGTGTTGAACCGACCCCTTGAAGGCGACGGCGCCGGGATCTTGCTCGCCGGGGAGTCAGGACAGGTGGGTATCCGGTTTACCGCCGGCGCTCCTCATGGTGAGGAGAAGAATCGCCTTCACCTTCATCTCGCTGACGGACCCCGTGATCAGAGTGACACCATCGCGGTGTGCCTGAAGCTCGGGGCGCGGCTTCTCGGCAGCGGTCACGTACCGGAGAACAGTTACGCGGTCATGGCCGATGTGGTCGGAGATGAGTTCTGTGTGATCGAAGACAGGAACTCCTACTTGGCCGGATGTGGTCCGTTGGGGGAGGTCACGTGCGATGGCACGCGAACTGTTGGACTGTTTTGGAGCCTGGTACTCGGATGGCCTCTTGTGTGGGACGAGGGCGAAGAAACCTCCATCCAGTCTCCTGCCGGTGGAACAAAGATCGCCTGGAACGGTGAAACCGTAAATCCAAAGACTGCTCGAGATCGTCGATACTTGGTGCTCTCCGTCGCGAGACATCAGCTCGATGATGAAGTAAGCCGACTGCTGGCCCTCGGGGCCTCTCGTCAGGCCATCAGCCAGACGGGTGAGACCGTCCTCAGCGATCCCGACGGCAACAAGTTCGTACTTCGCGCGATCTAGGACCGCATCCAGGCGCCCGATCGAGAGCAGGCTTGCCGCGGTCGGCGTCTGCTGCGGGGCGCACCGGCGCAGGTCACTGTCACACGAGCAGCGCCTCGAGCTCCGGAAGTCGGCCGAACAGGTCGGGGAGGCCGCGCACCCCCTTGCGCACGGACTCGTGCGACAGCGCGAGGTCAGGGCCGGTGCTCGCCTCGACACCGGCGAGGCACCGGAGGATGTTCCACCTCGTGTGCCCCAGCCAGCCGCCGATCATGAACACAAACCAGCTTGGACCTGACGGCGGCAGCGCTCCGCCCCCCGCGACATAGCCGTCGAGAACCGAGCGGAAAATAGCGGGCTTGATGTCGTCGAAGCCAGGTCCCTTCGCGAGGCTCAGCGCGGTCGAGCCGAGCTCACTGGACAGGTCGAGCATCCCCGAGAGCTCCCAGTCGAGCACCACCGGCCGACCCTCTCGAGCGAGCAGGTTCCACGGTTGGATGTCCCTGTGGGTCAGCACGACGGGGCCCGGCCGTTCGCAGGTGTCGACGAAGTGGGCAATCGCGAGGAACGTCTCGACGTGAGAGGCGAGCTCGTCGGCCCACGGCTGTCCGGTCGCCGCCGCCCGCGCGGCGAGCTCGGACCAGTCCCGTGACGTCGGGTCCTCGATCGGCACATGGGTCCACGCGACGTCGAGCGCATGGATGCGCGCGAGGATCTCACCGATCTCAAACGCGTACGCCGCCGACACCGGCGCTTCGGGCACCTTCTCGCCTTCGACCCATCGGTGAACGAGCGTGTAGTCGCTGGCCGAGATCGGCTCCGGCATCGGAATGCCGGCAGCGAAGGCCGCCCGCTCAAACCTGAACACATCCTCGACGCGATAGGTCCAGCGGCGGTCGACGAGGTTCAACTCCTTCACCGCGAACGACCCCTGGTCGGTGTCGAGCCGGTACATCCGGTTGGCGAACCCGCCGTGGACGCGAATCATCGGCCCGATCGGCGCGCCGAGATGCCAAAGGTCCACCCGCGCATTCTAGGAGCTGGCAGTTCATCCCTTTGTGACTGTCGGCTCTTGATGACGCACTCGAGTGCAACGAACAAACGCGGCACGAATCAGAAGCGGGAGATTGCTTCGTCGAGCATCCGATGCCCCTGCGCTTCGAACGCGACATCGCCGACGAGGAACGCCCATGCGGCGGTGCTGATGGCTTCGCGTAGGAGCTCGATCGGCCAGACCTCTTCGCCACGTGGATCGGCGCCGTAGCCGTTGAGGAAGACAACTTCGAGGGCGGGGATCTCCCTCCACTGCTGGTTGGCAAGCCGGCAGAGGTCTGTTTCGCGTGGCCGGAAGTCGAATCTCCCGAAGTCGATCACCCTCACTCGGTCATCGTCGATCAGCCAGTTCCGCGGGTGCCAGTCGCCGTGAGTGGGAACGACTACGACAGGTGCCGGGCGGTACGCGCCAAGGATGCGCCGCGCCTCTGCGTCGACCCGCGGGGAGATCCGGTGTGGTCGATCGAGCCAGGAAAGCGCCTTGGCCGTGGCACGGCGCTCATAGTCGGTGTCGACTCGTTCCTGCTGATCGTGGAGCGAGCGAAGCAGGAGGCCGGCCTGTGCATGGACATCCGACGCCCACTCGAAGGGCGTCTCCTCGACGAGCACTCCGGGCTGGTACTCGGTGATCAGCAGATTGGTCGCGCGATCGCTCGTCACGAGCCGGGCGGCGCGCCCACTTCTCGCAAGTGGGGCGGTGTAGGACTCGTAAGCTGTGATCTCCCGCGGGATGTGGTGATTGTCTGGGCCCGCCGCCTTCACAACGAAGTCCTGGTCTCCCGTCCGTACATGCAGCACGTGAGTGTCCACCAAGCCCCACGACATGTCTTCCACCAGCGCGGGTACGCCGAGGTGACGCTCGACAAAGGCCGCTTGCATCTTGTCGAGGAGCCCCTGATCCCATTCGGCCACGCATTCAGACTACGAGCCGGAAAGGCGAATTCCCGAGGCTTTCAACTCGAGGGCCGCGAGTTGCCTGATGACGTCCGTGTCGCCGCGGCGCCAGGCGCCGGCGACGTCCGCGTTCACGCGTGCGAGGTCCTGCGGCGACCGGGTGGCGAGTGCCCGGAACGCAAGCAGGTCCAGGGATGTCGGGGAGTCGGTGAGGCGCTTCGCCGCGGCGCGGCGAGCGATGCCGGTGATTCGAGGACGGATCCAACCGAACAGCAAGATCAACACGACCAGACCGACAACCGTCCATGCGGTGAAAGCCGCGAGACTTTGCACGGTCCGCTGCCAATCGTCGCCGGCGGCAGCGAGCGTCCCACCCGCGTCGCTGGCGGCGTCGAACGGTGCCCTTATGCTCCCGCCGATCAGCGGTATCGCAGCCAGGCTGTCGCCGATGTCGCTCATCGTCGACGCGAGGCCGGTTCCTGACTGCTCCACATCCCGACCGATCGCATCGAACGCGGCGATCGCGTTGTGAATCGACACGGCCACAACAATTCCGCCGAGAAGCACCACGAGTGCGAAGACGTCACCCACGATCTGCATCGTTCGTCGCCCGGGAAAATCTGAATACAGCGTCACAGTCATCCCCTTACCCGCGCGAACAAGAACGGTCCCACCATATGCACCTCGCTGGATCGCGAAGGCGACTACAAGTCCTTCATGTAGAACAGCGAGTTCCCGTGGGTGTCGTCAGGTTCAACTCGAGTGGTTTCGACAAATCCGAGTTTGGCCATAACACGACGAGAAGCCGTGTTCCAATCACGGACTGTCGCCCACAGGCGTCGGTAGCCTGACTCCTCCGCCCAGCTGAGCACTGCCCACGAGGCCTCAGTTGCATATCCCTGACGCCAGACCTTACGGAGAAACTCATAGGCCAGTTCTGGCTCGCCTTCCTGTCCGTGGGCGTTTGGAATCAGGCCGCAGTAGCCGATGACCTCGCCGGAACCCCTTCGCTCTGCCGCCAAAAGCCCCAGGGAGGCATCCGGGTCTCCGCGACGGATCCAGCCCTCGATGTCCTCCAGCGTCGGGTGACCATCGGCGGTTATCCGACGATGCGGAGGGACGCGAGGATCGCGCTCGGTCCACAGCTCACGCTGGAGGGCGGCATCGGACACACGCCAACGCCGGAGCAGCAGCCGATCCGTCTCCAGGACGACCTCGCCTTCGGATACTCGCGCGTGGCTCATAGCGATGAGTATGCAGGACAAGCACACGATTGCCCTGGTGCGTGCATTGCTCGCTCGTCGGAAGTTCCGGGTGCGGCGCCGCGGCGGCGATCAGACCGGAGGGCGCGGCCGGGCGTCGGTGCGGTGCCGGTCGGCGCGCTTCGGCCGCGGCTTGGGGCCGGTGGCCGCCTGGCGCGCCCCGTCGTGATCGCGGTGCTGCGCCTCGTCGTGGTCGCGGCGCGGCACGGCGTCGGCGCGGTCGCGAGGCTGCGGCCGCGGCAGGGGGATCGGCGAGGTGAGCGCCACTTGCTCCGAGAAGTCGGCCGGCACGAGCCGGTCATTCGGCACGGGCGGCACGAGCTCGCCCTCGCCCGGCTTGGCACGGTCGTGCACGAGCCGCACGGGCCGGGTGGCGACGACGGCGATCGCGGCGGTCGGGGCATCCGCGAATCGCACTGCGGGTCGCCAAGCGGATCGCGGATGCCGCACCACGCGCATGCCCCGTGCGAACAAGAGCCAGCCGAGCCCGATGAGAGCCGCGACGACGGCGGCGACCGCGGCGACGCCGAGCGCCCAGCGCGGACCCCACGCGTCGGCGACGGCGCCCACGATGGGTGCTCCGAGCGGCGTGCCGCCCGAGAGGATCGCCATGTAGAGGGCCATCACCCGGCCGCGGAGCTCGGGCTCGGTCGTCGTCTGCACATAGCCGTTCGCCGTGGTGAGGATGGTCACCGCGCCGAAGCCGATGAGCATCGTGGAGGCCGCGAAGGTCCAGAACGTGGGCATGAGGGCGGCGATGAGGACGGCGGCGCCGAAGAATCCCGACGCGAGGATGATCACGCGCATCCTGGCTCGGTCGCGACGAGCGGCGAGGAGCGCCCCGGTGAGCGAGCCGATCGCGAGGATCGACGACAGCAGGCCGTATTCGCCCGCTCCGCGGCCGAACTCGACCGCCATCGTCGAGGAGAAGATCGGGAAGTTCATGCCGAATGCGCCGATGAGGAACACCATGACGAACACGATCACGAGGTCGGGGCGACGGGCGACGTAGCGGAAGCCCGCAACGAACTGGCCGCGCGCGCGAGGGGCTCGCGGCATCCGTGTCAATTGCCTGCCGCGCAGCATCGCGAGTGCGACCAGCACGGCGAGGAACGTGGCTCCGTTGATGATGAACACCCAGCCCGAGCCGACGAGCACGATGAGGAAGCCGGCCGAGGCGGGGCCGATCATCCGCGCAGCGTTGAACGAGGCGGAGTTCAGCGCCACGGCGTTCGACATGTGCGAACTCGACACGAGGTCGGCGACGAAGGTCTGGCGAGCGGGCGTGTCGACGGCGTTGACGATGCCGAGGAGCAGCGCGAACACGTAGAGGTGCCAGAGCTCGGCCTCGCCGAACACGAGCAGGAGGCCGAGCGCGACGCCGAGCGTCATGAGCGCGGTCTGCGTGACCATGAGGATCTTGCGCCGGTCGAAGCGATCGGCGATGAGCCCGGTGACGGGAACGAGCAGCAGTTGCGGGGCGAACTGCAGTGCCATCGTGATGCCGACGGCGAAGGCGTCGTTGTCGGTGAGCTCGGTGAGTACCACCCAGTTCTGGGCGGTGGCCTGCATCCAGGCTCCGACGTTCGAGACGAGGGCGCCGATGAACCAGATTCGGTAGTTGCGGTGGACGAGGGAGCGGAACATTGCACTCACTGGGTGGCGAGTCCTCCCATCAGTTCAGCGGCCCGGGCGAGGGTCGCGCGGTCTTCTTTCGAGAGCTCGCGAAGGCGCGTGGTGAGCCAGGCGTCGCGCTTCGAGAGCGTGGCCTTCACGACGTCGCGGCCGGCGTCGCTCAGGGTGATGTTGGTCTTGCGGCGGTCGACGTCGTCGAGGGTGCGCGCGAGATAGCCGGCCTCTTCGAGGTGGTTGACCGTGCGGTTCATCGACGGCGCCGACACCCGCTCGCGCTCGGCGAGCTGGGTGAGAGTCTGGCTGCCGTGCCGGTAGAGCTCGCCGAGCACCGCGAACTGCGCGTCGGAGAGGGCCTGGTCGGCCTTCTGCGCACGGATGCGGCGGGCCAGCCGGAAGGTCGCGAGACGGAGTTCGGTGCTCTGCTCCGCGATCGTTGCCATAGATTACTTAGCATAGCTCATTAGCCTTGCTAAGTAAAGTCTGCGGATGCCTGCGCCGCCCACGCCGCACGCGCGACGCACCCCGGTAACATCGCGGTAACCACAGACTGGGAGCCTCGTGCCATGGGAACGCTCTTCGACGGCTACACCCCGGCTCGCTCGGGCCGCAAGCGCAAGCGGCGAGCGCAACCGTGGGACGAGATGTTCCCGACCGACGGGGTGAGTGTGCGCGAGCCCTACCGCGAGCTGTATCCGGCCCTCGCCCGCATGACGCAAGAGGAGCTCCGCGGGCGCACCGACGCGCTCGCGAGCTCGTATCTCGCCCAGGGCGTCACCTTCGACTTCGCGGGTGAGGAGCGGCCCTTCCCGCTCGATGCCGTGCCGCGCGTCATCGCGGCACCCGAGTGGACCATCGTCGAAGCGGGCGTCGCCCAGCGGGTGCGCGCCCTCGAGCGGTTCCTCGCCGACGTCTACGGGCCCCAGGCGGCCGTGCGCGACGGCGTCATCCCGGCCGCGCTCATCAGCTCCTCGACGCACTACCACCGGCAGGCCGCCGGGATCTCGAGTGCGAACGGCGTGCGCATCCACGTCGCCGGCATCGACGTCATCCGCGACGAGCGCGGCGACTGGCGAGTGCTCGAAGACAACGTGCGGGTGCCGAGCGGCGTGAGCTACGTCATCTCGAATCGACGGGTGATGGCGCAGACCCTGCCCGAGCTCTTCGTCTCGATGCGCGTGCGGCCGGTGGGCGACTACCCGAACAAGCTGCTGCAGGCGCTGCGCGCGAGCGCGCCCGAGGGCGTGGAAGACCCGACCGTGGTGGTGTTGACGCCGGGCGTGCACAACTCCGCGTACTACGAGCACACCCTGCTCGCCCGCCTCATGGGCGTCGAGCTCGTCGAGGGCCGCGACCTCTTCTGCTCGGGCGGCCGGGTGTGGATGCGCACGACCGCCGGCCCCACGCGCGTCGACGTCATCTACCGCCGCGTCGACGACGAGTTCCTCGACCCGCAGCAGTTCCGGCCCGACTCGGTGCTCGGCGCGCCCGGCATGCTGCTCGCGGCCCGTCTCGGGCACGTCACGATCGCGAACGCCGTGGGCAACGGCGTCGCCGACGACAAGCTCGTCTACACCTACGTGCCCGACCTCATCCGCTACTACCTCGGCGAGGAGCCGATCCTGCCCAACGTCGACACGTGGCGGCTCGAGGAGCCCGAGGCGCTCGCCGAGGTGCTCGACCGGCTCGACGAAGTCGTCGTGAAGCCCGTCGACGGCTCGGGGGGCAAGGGCCTCGTCATCGGTCCGGATGCCTCGAAGGCCGAGCTCGCCCAGCTGCGAACGCAGCTCCTCCGCGACCCGCGCGGCTGGATCGCACAACCCGTCGTGCAGCTCTCGACGATCCCCACGCTCGTCGAAGACGGCATGCGGCCTCGTCACGCCGACCTCCGGCCCTTCGCCGTGAACGACGGCACCGACGTGTGGGTGCTGCCCGGCGGCCTCACTCGAGTGGCCCTGCCCGAGGGGCAGCTCGTCGTGAACTCGAGCCAGGGCGGCGGCTCGAAGGACACGTGGGTGCTCGACGGCGACTCCGCGAACGGGGCTGGTGCCGGGGCCGCGGGCACGATGCGCGCCGGACGCTCCACTGCGGGCATGGGCGCGCTCGTCGCCGACCAGGCCACGAAGGCGGTCGAGACGAGCGCGATCGCCGTCGTGGCGGCCGCCGATGCGGGGTCCACCGGGGGCTCCACGCATGGGCTGCATCCACCCGAGGCCTCACCGCAAGACGAGGAGGCGCCCGTGCGCCAGCAGCAGCAACAACAGCAGCAGGCCCGCGGGGCGGAGGCGTTCCCATGCTGAGCCGCATCGCCGAGTCCCTCTTCTGGATCGGCCGGTACATCGAACGCAGCGACGGCACCGCGCGCATCCTCGACGTGCACCTGCAGCTCCTGCTCGAAGACCCGTGGATCGACGAGGACACCGCCTGCCGGTCGCTCCTGTCCGTGATGGGCAGCGAGGCGAACGAAGACGTGCCGCTCGGCCGCGACGACGTCATCGCCCTCCTCGCCGTCGACCGCACGCACCCGGCGTCGATTGCGCACTCCATCGCCGCCGCCCGCGAGAACGCGAGGCGCGCCCGCGAGATCGTCTCGACCGAGCTGTGGGAGGCGCTGAACCAGACGAATGCACGGATGCCGCGACGCGTCGCCGGCGACAAGACGCACGAGTTCTTCCGCTGGGTCCGAGACCGTTCCGCGCTCGCGATCGGCGTCGTCGACTCCGCGACGAGTCGCGACGAGGCGTGGCAGTTCTTCTCGCTCGGACGCGCCCTCGAGCGCGCCGACATGACCGCCCGCCTCCTCGCGACGCGCTCGCTCACCGAGGCGAGCGGCCCGAGCTGGACCACGATCCTGCGCAGCTGCGGCGGCTATGAGGCCTACCTCCGCAGCTATCGCGGGGTGCCGTCGACCCAGTCGGCCGCCGAGTTCCTGCTGCTCGACCGACTCTTCCCGCGGTCGATCATCTCGAGCGTCATCCGTGCCGAGGAATCGCTGCGCGAGATCGACCCGCGTGCCGGCCGTGTCGGCGTCACCGACCAGGGGCAGCGACTGCTCGGCCAGATCCGCTCCGAGCTCGAGTACCGTCCGATCGCCGAGATCCTCACCGACCTGACGGCGCACATGGAGCATATCCAATCGGTCACCTCGTCGGCGAGCGAGGCGATCCGGCAGCGCTACTTCCCGACGAGCGTCGCGCCGGTCTGGATCGGGGAGGTTTCATGAGCCGCATCAGCATCGTGCACCGCACGGGCTTCAGCTACGAGCAGCCCGCGACGGCGTCGTACAACGAGGCGCGCATGCTGCCGCACTCGGGCGGCGAGCAGTTCGTGCTGCAGGCCGGACTCGACATCCGGCCGGGCGCGACCCAGCACTCCTACCTCGACTACTGGGGCACGAGGGTCTCCACGTTCGAGGTGTTGACCCCGCACCGCGAGCTCGCCGTCACGGCGACGAGCCTCGTCGAGGTGCGCCCAGCCCCGCACCGTCGCGGCGAGCTCTCGTGGGAGGAGCTGGCAGAGGCCGCCAAGTCGACGCTCACCCTCGTCGAGGCATCCACTCCCTCGCCCGTCACGGCGCCGCCGCCCGACGTCGCCGCGCTCGCCGCGGAGATCGCGGCCGAGGGCGCACCGGTAGGCGAGACCGCACTCGAGGTGTGCCGCGCCGTCGGCGGAGCCATGGAGTACATGTTCGGGGTCACGGGCGTGCACTCGACCGCGAGTGAGGCGTGGGGCGAACGCAAGGGAGTCTGCCAAGACATCGCGCACCTCGCGATCGGTGCCCTGCGCTCGATCGGCATCCCGGCGCGCTACGTCTCGGGATACCTGCATCCCGACGCGGGCGCCGCGATCGGCGACACGGTCGTCGGCGAATCGCACGCGTGGGTCGAGTGGTTCGCGGGGGAATGGCACGGCTACGATCCGACGAACCTCGTCGAGGTCGGCGACCTCCACGTGCTCGTCGGTCGGGGCCGCGACTACAGCGATGTGCCGCCGTTGCGCGGCGTCTACGCGGGAGCGAGCACCTCCGAACTCTTCGTCACGGTCGAGATCACCCGCGTCGCCTGACCGCGCGATGCCACAATGGCCGCATGCCGATCTTCACCGACGCGTACGGCGTGCACATCCACTACCGGTCGTGGCGGGTGCCCGAGGCGACCGCGGTCGTGCAGCTCGCGCACGGCATCGGTGAGCACATCGGCCGATACTCCGAGCTCATCGAGGCGCTGAACGAAGCGGGGTACTCGGTGTGGGCCGACGATCACCGCGGCCACGGGCAGACCGGCTTCGAGCAGCACGGCGGCGACCTCACCCGCATGGGGCGGCTCGGCCCGGGCGGCGTGCGCGCCGCGATCGATGCCATGCAGCAGTTCACCGGAATCATCCGCGAGACCGAGGGACCCGACGTGCCGCTCGTGCTTCTCGGGCACTCGTGGGGATCGTTCATGGCGCAGCATGTGCTCAATCGCATGCCGAACGCGTTCGACGGGGTCGTGCTGTCGGGCACCGCGCGGCTCATCCCGGGGTACGGGAACCTCGGCAACCTCAACAAGGGCTTCGAGCGACCCGGCGGCACCTCCGTCGAATGGCTGAGCAGCGATCCGGGCGTCGCGAAGGCGTTCCAGGCCGATCCGTACACGACGGATCGCACGATCCAGCAGCTCCTCGGCTGGGTCGACGTGTTCCGGCTCACGACCTGGCCGTCGCGGCGCATCCCCTCCGAGCTCCCGTTGCTCATCATGGTCGGCTCGGACGACCCGGTCTCCTCCGAGCGGAACACCGTGCGCCTCCTCCGCGACTACGTGCGCCGGTGCGGCCTCGTCGACGCGCAGCTCATCGTCTACGAGGGCGACCGGCACGAGATCTTCAATGAGCCGAATCGCGCCGAGGTACGGGCCGACCTGATCCGGTGGCTCGACGAGCGATTCGCGACCGACTGAACGGTCGTCCGCGAACCCTTGACACGCCTGAGTCGCGTGGAGCAAGGCTCTGGACGAACCCCGACAGCACGACTATCGCGGCCGCGGGCGCCCTCGAGGGGCAGCACGCGCGGACGCGTCGAGGTCGCGGTGCCGTCGTTCGGCTGACCGAGGCGCGAGGACGTCGGATGCCGCGGGCCGGCGCCGCGAATGGGGTTCCGATTACCACCGCACGGCGCCCTGCGCGGAGAGGAATGCGCCTGTAGGTCCGTCAGAGCCGATTTGTGCCATGCGCACGATAATCGAGGCGCCCTCCTCGACACTCTGCGTACCCGTGCGGCCATTGAGGTCCGTGTTCGTGTAGCCCGGATCGACGGCATTGATTCGCATATCTGGGAACGCCTTCGCATACTGAATTGTGATCGCATTCAGTGTGGTCTTTGAGGCCGGGTAGGCGACCCCCGGATAGAAGTAGGTGGGCTGGTCGGGTTCGCTGAGGTCGCTCAGCGAGCCGAGGCCGCTGCTGACGTTCACGATCACTGGCTCGCGAGAGCGCTGCAGCAGCGGCAGAAACGCGTGCAGCATCCGGACGACCCCGAACACATTCGTCTCGAAGATTCGCTCCATGCTTGCCGCGGTCTCGTCGCCCGCACCGGGTACGCCGTTCTCGGCGGTGCGTTCCTCGAGGCCTGCGTTGTTGATGAGTACGTCGAGCCCACCCTTCGCCGCGATGGTGGCGGCCGCGGCGTCGACTGACGAGTCATCGGTCACATCCAGCAGAACAAGACGCGCGCCGAGCGCGTCGGCTGCGATGCGACCGCGTTCAGCATGACGCGCGCCGATGTAGACGGTGTGGCCGGCTTCGAGCAATCGGCGGGCGGTCTCGAAGCCCAAGCCCTTGTTCGCCCCTGTGATGAGCACTGTCTTCATGTCTGCGATCGTCGCTTAACCGCCGACGACCTGGCGCCGGGCATTTGACTCGATTTGTCGGACAGAGTGCGCGCTTGGGATCGCCTCAGCTGATGATCAGGTGAGCAATCAAGTTCTCCTGCAGGCTGACGCGCATGGTGCCGGTGCCGCTGAACCGTCGGCTGGTCGCGGAGAGGGTGACGTCATAACTCTCGCCACCGACGGCAGTGATCGACACGAGGTCGAAGTGCATGCCGACGCCGATGTTGTCCGTTTCGTTCCAGCGCGCGATGTTCTCTCGGCCGCTGAACGTCCTTCCGCCATCGATGACGGTGGCGTCGGAGGTGAACGCGTGCAGGAACGCTGCATCGTCGGCGCGGTTGGTTGCCGCGATGAGGTTCTCGATGGTTTGGGGGATCTCGCTCTTGATGTGCGTCTCCTGACGAGGGGATTATCAGACGATGACGGTTGCGAGTCGTCAAGTATTGGCATCCTCAGACCATCAAAGGACGGCGGGTCTCCGCCTCAGGTGAACGACTCGATTCGCGGCTCGCGAGTGATCCGAGTCATATGTCCGGTGCACACCACCGAGCGGTGGTGATGGTCTGGTCTCGGGCGTCGCGAGCCCCGCTGACAGCCCGGGAGGAGACCGGATGTCCGGGGTGCGAGCGCGGTCCGCTGAGCGCGAGGTTCCGTTGAACGAGTCGCGTCGCGTCGAGATGTTCAGCGACGGCGTGTTCGCCATCGCGATCACACTCTTGGTGCTTGATCTGCCCGTGCCAGCATCCGGGTCGTTACTGGAGGCGCTCCTCAACGACTGGCCGTCCTTCGTCGCCTATCTTGCGGCGTTCCTGACGATCGCCGGGATATGGGTGCATCACCACACCGTCTACGCACGAGTCAGGCGAGTCGAGCCCGTCATCGTGTTGTACAACCTGCTGCTACTACTTGGAGTTTCACTCCTGCCGTGGCCGGCCTCGCTGATCTCGGTATCGATCCGGGATGAGGACCAGACGGGTGGGGTGGTCGCGTGTGCAGCCTTCGCGTTGGTCGCCCTCATCGTGATGGTCGCGTGGTCCGCGATGACTCGGGCATTTGCACGTCGCGCTCACCTGCTCAGGCGACCTGGCGACGTGGCATGGATGCGACGAAGCGCTACCGAGGCGACGCTTTCCGGAGTTCCCGTCCTGATCGCACTCGGCCTCGCCTTCGTCAATCCCGTCATCTCGCTCGGGCTATATGTCGCTATCCCGGTGTACTTCCTCTACTCGACTTCTCGTTCCCATCCGCGCGAGGCGAAAGAGCATGCCCCGAAATCCCTCACGATCCCACCCCCGCGATGAAAGGAGCCGCTGTGGCTACCTCGATCGGCGGGAACGGTCATATCCGAGGCCGGTACCGATGACAGCGTAAGCGCGCTGGTGTACATCGCCGCACGAGCACCCGATGCGAACGAAGACTACGGGGCCCTCGCCGCGCGGTATCCCACTTCACCTGCGACCTCGGGACTGGTCCGGACGAGATTGCGAGCCTCATTCTCACGGCCGCTGGTCGGTGACGAGTAGAACGCCTCGGCGACCGGCGTCGAACGCCGCTTCGAGACCGGTGGTGCGGCCTCACTGGTGCGGTGGACGGTTCGCGTTGGGGGAACGATCGTTCAGCGCGTCGCGCAGGGCGGCACGGGTCGTGACGCCGAGCTTGGGAAACGCGTTGTAGAGATGCCCGCTGACTGTGCGCGGCGAGAGGAAGAGCCGTCGAGCGATCTCTTTGTTGGTGAGGCCCTTCGCGGCCAACTCGGCGGTCGCGAGCTCCTGAGGCGTTAGATCAAGTGCGGAAGGCTGCAGGTACGTCCCGGAACGGAAGCGGGGATCACCGGTTGCCCTCAGTTCCTCACTCGCCCGCATCGCCCAGGGTCGCGCACCGAGTTGCTCGAATCCGTGGAGTGCTACGTCGAGCATCTCTCGGGCGTGGACTGGGTGACCGGATCGACGAAGCCGCTCCCCATAGGCGAGCTGCACTCTGGCGAGGTCGAAGGGCCACGTGGCCGCCCCCGGGGTGCTAACCGCGAGTTCGAACGCGTCGGCCCAATGCTCTTCATCGGCGACGAGCGCATCCGCGCCCGCAGTGAGCAGTGCCATGCGACCGGACACGTTCGGCAACCCGACGGCGAGCATCGCGGCGGCGTGGGTGCGGGCCTCGTCCTGCCTTCCGGTTCGCAGTGCCGCTTCGACGAGATCGAACGCAACCCACATCGCGACCGGGACGAAGTGTGCGAACTCTCCAGGTGCGCTCACGTCGCATGCCAGCCGGTAGGCCTCTTCCCAATCGTCGTCGGCGATCGCCGCCAGCACCGACGGTTGAGATGCGAACCGCGCTGCGCCGAAGCTGCCTCGTGGCGTGCAGAGCTGCTCGATCTCCGCGACCGATTCTCGCGCCGCCGATGTGTCGCCGCGACTTGCCGCGATGACCGCCTGGATGTAGGCGAAGAACCAGCTGCCGGCCGCCGAGAAGCGTTCGTCGCAGATGGCCTTGCCCTCTGCGGCGAGGGCGAGCGCGTCATCCCAGCGTCCGTGCACCACGTCGTCGATCGACAGGTGCGCGAGCGATTTCGCGTGTGGGAGCCCTGCGCCTCCACGCCGTCCTTCGTCGACGAATCGCTCGTTGTGCACTCGATAGGGTTCGAGCGCATCCAAGTACAACGCTGCCGTCGCAAGTGTGGTGAGGATCGCAGGGTCGGCGCAGATATCCCGATCGCTGGCAAGCGCGATGAGATCGGCCCGGACCTCGGGGCCGCATCGTGCGGGGTCGGCGATCGCGCTGCTCTGAGTACGGAGCACGTGTGGAATGTCGGGAGTGAGGCGGCCCAGCGCCGCGAAATAGGCGCGCCAGCATGATTCGTCTCCGGCATACGAGCAAAGGAAGAGCCAGGTTCGAAGAGTGTCGACGAGCTCGCGGTCATCCGCCCGCCAGCCATGTCGGCCGGCGTTGACGGCCGCTTCGATCGATTCGAGCGACGTGCGATGATCACCGGCGCCGTTCACCGACACTTGCGCGCGGGCGGCCGCGGCGTAGAGCGAACCCGGCCCGGCGCCGAGTCCGCTGGCGCCGTCGAGCAGTTCCGAGGCGTCAGTGCGCTCACCGATGACGTCGGCGCCGAAGTACGCGGCCTCTGCGAGGCGCCGTGAGCGCTCTCCCTCGTGCGGGCTCAGGTCAGCGGCGCGGATCAAGGTCGCGGTGGCGCCACCCGCATCACCACGCGCGAACGACCGACGCGCGACCTGCTCGAGCAACTGCGCCACGGCCTCATCGGGGCCAAGAGCAGCCTGTGCCAGATGCCATGCGCGACGGTCCGGATCGTTGCCCAGTCGCTCGGCGAGGGAGAGGTGGACGCGTCGGCGGTCGGTGGTCGAGGCGGCGGACACGAGCGCCGAGCGCATCAGTGGGTGGGTGAATTGGATGGATCCGCCGCTTGCGTCGATGGTGATCGCGCCGACGTTCTCGGCGGGCGCGAGGTCTTCGACGGGCAATCCGACGGCGATGAGGTCGCGGAGCGACGAGCGTCCGTCGAGCGCGAGGAGGAGGAGGGCCCGACGGGCTGCCACGGGAAGGCGTGCGACGCGGGAGCCGAAGAGCGACTCGACTCGCCGTGGAAGCGGGAGTGTCTCGATGTGCCGATCCATCGACATTTCGGGCCGTTGCTCGAATGCCGCCCCCCACTCCGTGAGCGCGAGCGGATAGCCTGCCGCAATCTCGACGAGTGTTCGTCGCGCCGTTGTCGAGAGACTCGGAAACCGCTCCAAGAGGAGCCGCTGCGAGTCCTCCGACGAGAGTGGCAGCACAACGACGCCGGGCACATCATCCGCATTGAAGAACGATCGCTCGCCGAGACGGACGGTGCCGGTGATGGCGATGGGGCGCCCGTCGACGCGACGCGCCAGGAATCGGACGACGGCCGCGGTCGAGGCGTCGACCCACTGGAGATCGTCGATCGCGATCAGGACCGGCGCATCCTCGGCCACGAGTTCGAAGAGGGTCAGCACACCCGTGTAGACCGCGAGCGGCCGTGTCGCGGGCTCACTTCCCATCGCCAACGCCGCCCTCAGCGCCGAAGCTGCTGGAAGCGGCAGCTCATCGACTCGGTGCAGGACGGATCGGATGAGTTGATGCAGGACGCCGAAACTCAGCTCGGCCTCGTACTGTACCCCTGACGCTCGCAGCACCTTCGCGCCCCGGGCCGTTCCCAGAACCTCGGCTTCTCGCAAGAGGTGCGTCTTCCCGACACCGGCCTCACCATTCAGCGTCAGGGCACCGCCCCGAGCCAGCGCGTGGTCGAGGAAGGTCTCGAGCGCCGCGCGCTCCTGCTCTCGCCCGACCAGTCGTCGCTCGACCGGAGTCGAGGACGCTCCGAGCACGTCGCCCATCTTCGACTCCTTCGCTCGGGTCTCGCCTGAGGAAGGCGAGCGCAGGTGTGGCGAAGGGATCGCCCGTCGCGACCGCACCCGGTCGCACACATCGTACGACCGTCAACCACTCGCCTCAACGGCTGCAACCCCGACGGGCAGCGCAGCGGTGTGATGCCCTGGGCGCTGCGCGGGAACGTGGCCAGCATGTCCTCCGAGATGTTGAGGTGCGCCGACACTCGGAGCTCAGGGCCGAGCGGGCACCGGCGGCACGTTGAGCCCGAGCAGTCGCGCACGTGCCGGCGCAGCCGATTCACCCGGCCAGGGGAACTCGACCGGCATGAGCGCGCAGTTGTCGACCACCGGGAACACGTCGCGATACGCATCGGGGTCGAGCCCGATGAGCTCGCACAGCAGCAGCCGCATGAGCGTCGCGTGCATCACCACCAGCACGTGCCCGTCGGGGAACTCCTCCGAGAGCTCCATCAGTGCGGGCATCGCACGGGCGATGCCATCGACGCCGGGCTCGCCGCCGGGCAGCGGATGCCACGCCGGCCGTCGCTCGAAGTCCGACCACTCGTCGGGGTAGGTCGTTGCCAGCTCGCCGGGCGACATGCCCTCGCCGGCGCCGAAGTCGATCTCGACGAGCCTCGCGTCGATGCGGAGCTGGAGCCCGGTCGCCTGCGCGGCGGGCTCCGCGCTCAGCCTCGCCCGGCTGAGGGGTGACGCCACGATGCCCGCGAGCTGCGCCGTCGCGGCCCAGTCGCGCAGTGCAGCGGCCTGCTCGCGTCCGCGCGCCGTGAGCGCCACGTCGGATGAGCCGGCATACCGGTGCTCGGCATGCCATTCGGTCTCGCCGTGGCGAACAAGGTAGAGCGTCGTCATCCGTGGTCCCCTCCTCATGGGATCGTAGGCGCACCCGCGGCATCCGCGCTCGCATGTCCTCTCGCATCCGTAGGCTGTAGCGCATGCACGGTGAATACAAGGTGCCCGGCGGCAAGCTCGTGGTCGTCGACTTCGACGTCGTCGACGACGTCATCCGCAATCCCCGCGTCGCCGGCGACTTCTTCCTCGAGCCCGACGAGGCGCTCGGCGACTTCGACCGGGCGCTCGACGGGCTGCCCGCGGCATCCGACGCCAAGCAGATCGCGCAGGCCATCACCGCTGCGCTTCGGCCCGGCACCGTGCTGCTCGGGTTCTCGGCAGAGGCCGTCGCGGTGGCGGTGCGCCGGGCGATGACGGATGCCAGGAGCTGGGCCGATTTCGAATGGGAGGTCGTGCACGACGCCGCGGTACCTCCCCGCACCCACCTCGCGCTCGACGAGGTGCTCGCGACCCGCGTCGGCGAGGGCCGCCGCAAACCCACCCTGCGCTTCTGGGAGTGGGACGAGTCGGCCGTCGTCATCGGCAGCTTCCAATCGGTGAAGAACGAGGTCGATCCCGAGGGTGCCGAGAAGTACGGCTTCGAGGTCGTGCGACGCATCTCGGGCGGCGGGGCGATGATGATGGAGCGCGGCAACGTCGTGACCTACTCGCTCTACGTGCCGGGCGAGCTCGTGCAGGGCATGAGCTTCGCCGACTCCTACGCGTACCTCGACGACTGGGTGCTGCAGGGGCTCAGGGGCCTCGGCATCGAGGCGACCTACCAGCCGCTGAACGACATCGCGAGCCCGCTCGGCAAGATCGGCGGCGCCGCACAGAAGCGACTCGGCTCCGGCGGCGTGCTGCACCACGTCACGATGGCCTACGACCTCGACAACGCCAAGATGCTCGAGGTGCTGCGCATCGGGCGCGAGAAGATCAGCGACAAGGGCATCGCGTCGGCGGCCAAGCGCGTCGACCCGCTGCGCAGCCAGACTGGTCTCAGCCGCGCCGCCATCATCGAGAGCCTGAAGCAGACGTTCACCGACCTCTACGGGGCGACGGCCGGCAGCGTCACCGCTGACGAGTTGGCCGAGGCCGAGGCGCTCGCCGAGTCGAAGTTCGCGACCGAGGAGTGGCTCTACCGCGTGCCGTGAGTCGGGCCGGCGCCGGTCGGCGGTGCGACACGCCCGGCCGGCGAGCGCCTGTGGACGGCGGACGGAACGCCCAGAGATCCCCGTTAGAATCGCCGGGTGGATTGGTGGATCTGGCTCGGGATCGCCGCACTCGTCGTCGCCTTCATCTGGCTCGCCGTGGGGCGCGGCTGGGTCGACCTCTCCGACAAGACGCGTCGCGGCGGCGGCGGTGGCGGTGTGATGTTCATCGGCGACGAGGTGTTCGCCCCCCGCAAGCACGAGGCGCAGGCTGAGCTCGACCGGCAGAGCCGGCTCCCCGTTCAGGCGCCCACGCCCGACGGCGACAAGGGCATCTCCTTCGTGGCGGCCGACGCCGAGGAGGGTGATCCCGACCGGTTCCGCGGGCGCATCCGCCTCGACGTCGACCGCGGCTGACGCCGGCCCGCCGGTGGTTGAGTAGCGCCCGGCGAAGCCGGACGCGTATCGAAATCACCTGTGCGCAACACTCACCCGAGCGGCAGCCGCCCGGCGATCTCCGTGCCCCACGTCCGTGCGCGTTCGAGCTCGCCGTCGGCGACAGGGCCCGAGTAGCCGTGCACGTCGAACGTCTCGGGCTTCGCCGCCGCACGGAACCCGGCCGCAACGAGCCGCTTCATCGCCTTCTTCGCGGCCGACCCCGGCAGTCGGGGACTGACGACTCGCGTGTCGAACGTCGCGACCGGCACGGCTCGGGCGGGCGAGGCGAGCGACTCGATCCACTCCCGGATGCCCCACGCCGGGATGTGCACGGCGCCCTGCTGCCTCGCCGACTCTCGCGTCGATGCAGTCGACATCGAGAAGGCGTGCGTCGGTCCGCCGACCACGAGCAGGTCGACGTCGTCGTCGAGCGCTGCCGGCGCGGATGCCGCGTCGATCACGTCGGTGCGCTCGCCACCGATGCCGGCGGCGACCTCGCGGGCGAGCTGCTCGGTGTTTCCCCAGATGGACTCGAAGATCACGACTGCGTGCATGGCGCCCCCTCGTACGCGGCTCACGCTACGCCGATCGGCACTCCGCTGGAACCCCGGGCTGGCAGACTGGGCGAGTGAGCGCCGACGAACCCAGCCGCATCATCCATGCGGACAATCTCGAAGTGCTCCCGACCCTGCCAGACGGGCAGTTCACCCTCGTCTACCTCGACCCGCCGTTCAACACCGGGCGTGCCCAGGAGCGGCGGTCGACGCGCCACGTGCGGCTCCCCGACGCGACGGATGTGGCGCACACCGCGACATCCGGAGCCATCACGGGCTTCCAGGGCAAGCGCTACGAGCGCATCCGCGGCGACCTGCTGCGCTACGACGACCGCTTCGAGGACTACTGGGGCTTCCTCGAGCCGCGCCTCGCCGAGGCGTGGCGCGTGCTCGCCGACGACGGCACCCTCTACCTGCACCTCGACTACCGCGAGGCGCACTACGCGAAGGTGCTGCTCGATGCGCTCTTCGGGCGCGAGTGCTTCCTCAACGAGATCGTCTGGGCCTACGACTACGGGGCCCGGGCAAAGCGTCGCTGGCCGACGAAGCACGACACGATCCTCGTGTACGTGAAGAACCCCGGCGGCTACTGGTTCGACTCGAGCGCCGTCGACCGCGAGCCCTACATGGCGCCCGGGCTCGTCACGCCCGAGAAGGCCGAGCTCGGCAAGCTGCCGACGGATGTCTGGTGGCACACCATCGTCTCGCCCACGGGCCGCGAGAAGAAGGGCTACCCGACGCAGAAGCCCGAGGGCATCTTGCGCCGCATCGTGCAGGCGTCGACGCGCGAGGGCGACTGGGTGCTCGACTTCTTCGCCGGCAGCGGCACGACGGGCGCCGTCGCGGCGACGCTCGGCCGGCGCTTCGTGCTCGTCGACGAGAACCCCGAGGCGATCGCCGTCATGCGCGCCCGCTTCTCGGGCATCGCCGACGTCGAGTTCCAGGTCGGCGCGCCGGCGGTGTGACGGATGCCGGCGGCTACGCCGAAGCGCGCCGCACCAGCCGCGTCGGCATGATGTTGCGACGCGGCACCGTGGTGTCGCCTGCGAGCACCCGCAGCAGCAGGTCGGCCATCGCGAAGCCCATGTCGGCCGAGGGCTGGTGCACCGTCGTGAGCGGGATCGCCGACGACGTCGCGGCCGGGCTGTCGTCGAATCCGACTACGGCGACGTCTTCCGGGACACGGCGCCCGCGCTCGCGCAGCACCGAGAGGGCGCCGGTCGCCATGAGATCGCTCGCCACGAAGAGACCGTCGAGGTCGGGCACCTGGGTGAGCAGCCGGCGGGTGGCGGCGACGGCGCCGGCCACGGTGAAGTCCGCGGTCTCGACGGCGTCGGAGGGCCGGCCTGCGCGCTCCATCGCCTGGCGGAAGCCCTCGAGCCGGTCGATGCCCGCGGGCATGTCGAGTGGGCCCGTGATGGTACCGATGCGCTGTCGGTTGATCGCGATGAGGTGCTCGGTGCCGGTCATGCCGCCCTCGACGTTGTCGACGTCGACGTAGATCTCGGAGTCGGTCTCGCGCGACGGGCGCCCGCCGAACACCATCGGCACTGCACCCACGGCCTCCCACAGCGAGTCGTCGCCCACGTGATGCGAGACGACGAGTGCCCCGTCGACCACGCCCGATCGCAAGTACCGCATGGTCTTGCGGCCGGGGTCGTTCGTCGAGATGAGCAGGTTCAGCAGGTATTCGCTCGCGTCGAGACGCCTGGTGATGCCCTGCACGATCGCGGCGAAGTAGGGGTCTCCGAAGAACCTCGTGGTGTCTTCGGGCACGACGAGCGCGATCGTCTGGGTCGTGCGGCTCGCGAGCGATCGGGCCGCGCGGTTCGGCACGTAGTTCAGCTTCGCGATCGCCGCGTTCACGGCCGTCACCACGTCGGGCCGCACCTTGGGGGAGCCGTTCACGACCCGGCTCACCGTCGCGCGGGAGACATTCGCCTCACGCGCGACCGCCTCGAGCGTCGGCGCTGAGGGCCGTGCCGTGACTCCACCACCCCCGTGCATATGGTCAGTCTATTTCCGCAGCGGTGCGATCGGTGGTTCGTGCGGCGAGAGTTCGCGGCAGCGAGCGCTCGCGGATGATCGACGCGTAGGCCAGGCCGCTGTCCTTCACCGTGCGCTCCTGCGTGTCGTAGTCGACGCGCACGAGACCGAAGCGCTTGTCGTAGCCCCACGCCCACTCGAAGTTGTCCATGACCGACCAGTAGAAGTAGCCGTGCACCGGCACGCCCTCGTCGATGGCATCGAGGATCGCGCCGAGATGCGCCTCGAGGAACTCCGTGCGCTCCGTGTCGTGCACGCGGCCGTCGCTCGCGACGACGTCCTCGTAGGCGGCACCGTTCTCGGTCACGTAGAGACGGACGCCGGCGGATGCCGCGTAGTCCTGCTGCACGCGCGCGAGGAGTTCGCGCAAGCCGTCGGGCTGCACCTCCCACTCCATCGCCGTGAGGGGCAGGCCCTGGGGATGGTTGAAGACCCCGTCGGCCGCCGGGTACGGCGACCGTGTCGGCCGGTCGGTCGGCGCCGCGGCGAGGAGCGGGTGCTCGGCGGGCCGGTCGCTCACGAGCTCGCCGTGGTAGTAGTTCACCCCGAGCGTGTCGATGGGCGTCGAGATCACCTGGAGGTCGCCGGGCTGCACGACCGCGTCGAGGCCGAGGTGACCGACATCCGCGACCAGGTCGTCGGCGTAGGCGCCGAGGAAGATCGGATCGAGGAAGAACCGGTTGAACTGCCCGTCGATGCGGCGGGCTGCGTCGAGGTCGCCCGGGCTCGTCGGGTCGACGGGCTTCGCGACGGTCAGGTTGAGCGTGATGCCGAGCTCGAGCCCGGGATCGCGCTCGCGCAGCGCCTGCACGGCGAGGCCGTGGGCGAGCAGCAGGTGGTGCCCGGCGGCGAGCCCGGCCGCGACATCCTGACGCCCAGGCGCATGCGCCCCGCCCGTGTAGCTGAGGAATGACGAGCACCACGGCTCGTTGAGCGTCGTCCACACGTCGACCCGGTCGCCGAGCGCCTCGTGCACGTCGAGCGCGTAGTCGCGGAACAGGAACGCGGTGTCGCGGTTCGCCCACCCGCCCTGCTCCTCGAGCGCCTGCGGCAGGTCCCAGTGGTAGAGGGTCAGCCACGGCTTGATGCCCGCGTCGAGCAGCTCGTCGACGAGCCGCGAGTAGAAGTCGATGCCCTTCGGGTTCACCGGCCCGCCGTCGGGGCGCACGCGCGACCATGACGTCGAGAACCGGTAGGTCTGCAGGCCGAGGCGCTGCATCAGGGCGACGTCCTGCGGCATCCGGTGGTAGTGGTCGCACGCCGCATCGCCGTTGTCGGCGTTCACGACGGCGCCCGGCACCCGGCTGAAGGCGTCCCAGATCGAAGCTGTGCGGCCGTCTTCGAACGCCGCGCCCTCGATCTGGTAGGCCGCGGTCGCCGCGCCGAAGAGGAAGTCGGCGGGGAAGGGCCGGGCGACGGATGCCGCATCCGCTGCCCGCTCGACGAGCGAGCCGTCGGGTCGGGCGGCGGCGGGGTACTGGGCGGTGGTCATCCCTTGACGGCTCCTTGCATGATTCCGGAAACGAGCTGCTTGCCGGCGAAGACGAAGAGCAGCAGCAGCGGCAGCGTCGACAGCAGCACGCCGGCGAGCACGATCGAGTAGTCCACGAAGTGGTTCGACTGCAGGAGCGAGAGGGCGACGGGCAGGGTCGGGTCGCTGCGATCGAGCACGATGAACGGCCAGAAGAAGTTGTTCCAGGCCGTGACGAAGGTGAACAGGCCGAGCATCGCGGCGGCCGGCCGCGCGGCGACGACCCCGATCGTCCAGAACGTGCGGATCATCGACGCGCCGTCGACGCGTGCCGCTTCGATGAGCTCATCGGGGACCGACTGCTGCAGGTACTGCGTCATCCAGAACACCCCGAAGGCGCTCGTGACGGCCGGGATGACGATGGCGCCGATGTTGCCGGTCCAGCCGAGGTCCGAGAACAGGATGTACAGCGGCACGACGCCGAGCTGCATCGGCACGGCCATCGTCGCGACGACGAAGACGAGCAGCGGCTTGCTGCCAGGGAACCGCAGCTTCGCGAAGGCCCATCCGGCGAGCGTCGAGGTCACGACGACGGATGCCGCGATGAGCAGGGAGCTCGCGATCGAATTCCCGAGCGCGCGCCAGAAGTTCACGGCCGGGTCGTTCACGACCGTCGCCGCGTTCTCGAGGAAGTTGCCGCCCGGGATCCACGACATGTTGGGGTCATTGATCGTCGACGAGTCGCCCGAGCCGATGAGGAACGACCAATAGAAGGGGAACAGGGCGCCGATGAGCACGACGCCGAGGCCGACGTAAACCCAGAACCCGGCGCGCACGCCGCGGATCTTGGTGGTGCGGTTGCGGCCCCGGGTCGCGCGGGGCTGCGGCACCCGCTCGCTGTCGGATGCCTCGGTCTTGGAGACCTGAGGAGTCTCGAGTGCGGTCATGGCTATCGCCGCCCTTCGTCTCGGACGAGTCGTCTCGTCACGAGCAGGTTGATGAGGCCGATGATCAGGATGATCAGGAAGAGGATCCACGCGAGCGCTGCCGCCCTGCCGAAGTTCCACTGTCCCCAGCCGATGTCGTAGAGGTAGAGCGTGATCGTGAGCCACTGCTGTGCGGCGCCGCCGCGGCCGAACTGGTCGAACATGCGCGGCTCGTCGAAGATCTGCAGGCCGCCGATCGTCGCGGTGATGATGACGAAGATGAGCGTCGGCTTGAGTGACGGGAGCGTGATGCTGCGGAACTGGCGGAACGGGCCGGCGCCATCGACGGTCGCGGCCTCGTAGTAGTCGCGTGGGATCGCCTGCATGGCCGCGAGGAGGATGAGCGTGTTGTAGCCCGTCCAGCGGAAGTTCACCATCGTGGCGATCGCGACGTGGCTCCAGAACGCGTCCTTGTGCCACTGGATCGCGGGAAGGCCGACATCGGTGAGGATGTTGTTCACGAGCCCGTGGTTGTCGCCGAACATGTTGCTGAAGAT
The DNA here is from genome assembly GCF_030815405.1 of Agromyces albus. Lineage (NCBI taxonomy): Bacteria > Bacillati > Actinomycetota > Actinomycetes > Micrococcales > Microbacteriaceae > Agromyces > Agromyces albus. The sequence continues at coordinate 4,170,499 of NZ_JAUSWX010000001.1, forward strand.
GAGCGCGACGGCGACGGGCGCCATGACGAAGGGCACGAGCACGCCCATGCGCCAGAAGGTCTTCGCCCGGATGTTGCGGTCGAGCATCGCGGCGATGAAGATCGCGGCGATGAGCTGCGGCACGGCCGAGAACAGGAAGATGCTGAAGGTGTTGCGCAGCGCCGTCCAGAACTGCGGCTGGCCGAGGATCCAGGCGTACTGGTCGACGCCGATGAACTGGCCCGAGTTGCGCACGAGGTCCCAGTCCATGAACGAGATGACGGCGGTGAACGCGATAGGGAAGAGCCCGACGACCGCGAACATGATGAAGAACGGCGAGATGTAGAGGTACGGCGAGACCTTGAGGTCCCATCGGCTGAGGCGCTGGCTGAACGAGATGACACGCGGCGGCCGCACGGGGCGGTTCGGCGCTGACTCGTCGACGCGCGTCGCAGTGGCGGTCACGGGTGCTCCCTTTGGCGTGGGTGGGTCGGATGGAGGCACGGGCCGCGCCCGGAGGCGCGACCCGTGCCGTTCGGTCAGAAGGCGCTGACCTCGGTGACCCACGTGTTCCACGAGGTCGACTGGTCTTCGACGCCGTCGAAGACTCGGGTGACCGCGTTCTGGAGCGCGTCGTGGAACTGGAAGAACTTCGGACCCTTGAAGGTCGCGACGGTCACGGCCTCGGCGCGGTTGATGCCGATCTCACCGGTGGGCGCGTCGTTGAAGTACTCGTTGGTGAAGGCGGTGAGGCCCTCGTCCTCGTAGGCGTCGGACTGGCTCGGGAAGGTGCCGGCGTTCACGAACGCCTTGACCTGCTGCTCGGGCGCGGTGAGCCAGTCGGCGAGCTTCAGGGCAGCGTCGACGTTCTTGCCATCGGCGGGGACCGTCAGGTACGAGCCGCCCCAGTTGCCACCGCCGCCGGGGAAGACGTCGGCGACGTCCCAGCCGGTGACCTCGGGCGCGCCGCCCGAGATGACGCCGTGCATCCAGCCCGGGCAGAGCATCGCGGCGAACTCGCCGTTGGCCATCGAGGCGAACCAGTCGTCGCTCCACTGGCCTGCGTAGGCCGAGATCGGCACCGCGCGCTCGACGACGGTGTTGTAGGCGTCTTCGATGTCGGCGTTCTCGGTGGCGACGGCGGTGCCGTCGGGCTCCTCGTACGCGGTCTCGAGCTGGTTCACGATGCCCTGGAGCACGGAGTTGGCCGAGTCGATGAAGGGCTTGCCGGTCGCGGCCTTGTACTGGTCGGCGACGCTGAAGAAGTTGTCCCAGTCGCCCTCGAGGAGTGCAGCGACCTCGGTGCGGTCGGTCGGCAGGCCGGCTGCGGCGAACAGGTCGGAGCGGTAGCAGACGCCCTGCGGGCCGACGTCGGTGCCGAAGCCGACGAGGCGGCCCTCACCGTCGGTGGCGGCAGCCTCCTTCCAGTCGAGCCAGCGGCCCTTGGCGTCCGCGGGGACCTCCGCGAGCAGGTCGGAGTACTCCATGGCCTCGGTGAACCAGTCGACCTCGACGGCTTCGATGTCGGCGAGGCCCTCCTTGCCGAGCTTCTGGAAGTAGTTCGCGCGGGCGTCGTTCGAGGTGGCGGCCCGGTTGTGCACGATCGTGACGTTCGGGTTCTCGTCCATGTACTCCTGGAGGAGCTCGTCCGAGTAGCCGAAGTCGTTGAACGTGGCGATGGTCAGTTCGACCTTGCCGTCGCCGCCGCCCGAATCGGACGGCGCCGAACAACCGGTGGCGATGATGGCGATGGATGCGGCGCTTGCGATGCCTGCGATCGCCTTGGTGCGTCGTGAAAGCTTCACGGTCACTCCCTTGTGTGCGTGGTGTCGGAATGGTCACGTGAGGACGCGCCGGCCCACTGGGTGAGAGCGCTCTCACGATGCAGCCCCGATGATAAGCAGCCATGAATCCTCATGTCAAGAGAGCGCTCTCATTCCGTTCGACCGTTACCAGGACGTGACCCGCCCAAGCACCCCGCGGTCGCGGGCGTACACTCGAAACCGTGTCTGCAAGCGAGCGTCGAGAGCCGTCCGATCGCGTCAGGCAGAACCGGCGCCTCGTCGTGGCGCTCTCCCTCAGCCTCGTGCTGATCGCCGCGAGCGTGGTCGTGATCGGCGCCGTTGCGGGCGACGATTCGAACGGCGATGCCGGCCCCGGTGCGGCATCCGACCCCACCGAGACTCCGACAGTGCGACCCGCGCCCGCCGAGCCGCCGCCGCCGGCGCCCGTCGACACGTTCGATCGGGCCGCGCACTCCCTCGACGACCCCATGAGCATCTGGGTCGTCGTCAACAAGCTCCGGCCGCTCACCCCGCAGGACTTCGAGCCGCCAGACCTCGTCGACGTGCCGGTCGAGCACACCAACGAGCCGCTGCTTCGGCAGGAGGCATCCGACGCCGTGGTCGTGATGTTCCAGGCAGCGCTCGACGAGGCCGGTCTCGAGCTCGCCTCGAACAGCGCCTACCGCTCGTACAGCGCCCAGGAGTCGGTCTACGACGGCGACGACCTGTACACGGCACGGCCCGGCTACAGCGAGCACCAGACCGGCCTCACGATGGACATCGGCTCGGTGTCGGGGGAGTGCTCGCTCGACCCGTGCTTCGCCGACACCGCCGAGGGAATCTGGCTGCGCGACAACGCCTGGCGCTTCGGCTTCATCCTGCGCTACGCGGCGGACAAGACCGAGGTCACCGGATACTCGTTCGAGCCCTGGCACTTCCGCTATGTGGGGGTGCCCCTCGCGACCGAGATGCACGAGACTGGCGTCGTGACCCTCGAAGAGTTCTTCGGCCTTCCGGCTGCGCCAGACTATGGCTGAACGGATGCCGCGGCGCGGCGTCTCGCTCGCGGTGCTGATCGTCAACCAGCTGCTCGCGGGTGTCGGCGTGGCATCCGGCGTCGCGGTCGCGGCGCTCCTCGCCCAAGACCTCACGGGCACCGCCGTGCTCGCCGGCATGGCCCAGTCCGCGACCGTGCTCGGGGCCGCGCTCTCGGCGATTCCGCTCGCGCGGCTCGCGGTGCGCTCCGGCCGCCATGTCGCGCTCGCCGCCGGCTACGGGCTCGCCTTCGTCGGCGCCGTGCTCATCGTGGTGGGGTCGGCGGGCGGCTGGATCGCGCTCGTCTTCCTCGCGCTCGCCGTGTTCGGCGCGGGCGCCGCCGCGGGCCTGCAGGCGCGATTCGCGGCCACCGAGGTGGCAGCACCCGGTTTCGAGGCTCGCGCCATGTCGCTCGTGCTGTGGGCGACGACACTCGGCTCGGTCGCCGGCCCCCTGCTCGCCGAGACGGGCGACGTCCTGGGCCGCGCGCTCGGACTCCCGCCGTTCGTCGGGCCGTTCCTGCTCTCGGGTGCCGTGTTCGGCCTCTCGACGGTGCTCGTCGCCGCGCTCCTGCGGGTGCCGCGGGCCGGAGCGCTCGCATCGGATGCCGCGACGAGCGCGCCCGCCGCCGACCCCGATGACGATGGACCGATCGCTCCCGATGGGGTCGCCGACGTCGCCGGCTCGGCTCCGGTCGCCGCCGACGTGCCGGCCCTCGACGTCGCCGAAGATGCGCCGGCAGCCGCAGTCGCCGACAAGGCCTCCGGCGCCAAGCGCGTCGGCGCCTGGCAGGCGCTGCGCACGGCGGTGCGCAATCCGCGTTCCCTCGTCGCGGTCCTCGCCATCGTGTGCTCGCACACGGTGATGGTCGGCGTCATGGTCATGACACCGGTGCACATGACCGACCACGGGCTGTCGCTCACGCTCGTCGGGGTGGTCATCAGCATCCACGTCTTCGGCATGTACGGGGCGAGCCCGATCGTCGGCTGGCTCGTCGACCGGGTCGGCCCGGTGCGCGTCATCGCCGGGGGAGCGGTCATCCTCTTCGCGGCGACGCTCATCGGCATCCTCGCCGCGGGCGACGACATGCTGCTCGTGCCCGTCGCGCTCGGTCTCCTCGGGCTCGGCTGGTCGTGCGGCCTCATCGGCGGATCGACGCTGCTCACGACCTCGGTCGACCCGGCGATCCGAGTGCCGTTGCAGGGCGCGACGGATGCCGCGATGAATGTGACGGCGGCGGCATCCGCTGCACTCTCCGGGGTGATCCTCGGCATCGGCGGCTTCGCGGTCGTGAACGTGGTGGCGGTGCTCGTGCTCGTACCGCTCATCATCGCCGTGCTGCGCCTGGCACTGCGGCGTACGAGCGTGCCCGCCTGAACACTGGGTGAGCGCGCTCTCACGCTTCTCCCAGCGTTTAGGAGGTTCCCTCACAATCTGTCGTGATGGGGTAACGCGGTCCCCCGAAATGCCGACCGGAGTTCCCCCACGTGATCCAGGACTTCACGCTGCCCTCGCGCCGCCGTTCGACGTTCCGCGAACCCGCTTCCGTCTCGTACCCCGCCTTCGGTGAGCCCACTCCTGCCGATTCGTACCCCATCGGTGACCCGGCTCCCGCCGATTCACCTGCGATCGGCGACCCGGTTCCCGCCGACTCGTCCGACTCGTCCGACTCGTCCGATTCGGCCGCGGCCGCGCCCGCCGAACCCGAGGCGACTTCGGAGCGGTCGGGCGAGCCTCGCCATCGCGCCGAACCGGTTCGCAATCGACGACAGTCGCCGGGGATGCGCCGTTCCATCGCGTTCGGGTGCGTCGCCGCGATCATGGGCGTGAGCGCATTCGGCACGGTCGCCGCGTCCGCCGGCGAGGGCGCGACGAGGGTCGTCTCGGCTCGCGAGGCGGTCGCCTCGGTCGCCCAGACGGTCGATCCTGCTGAAGCGGCCGCCGTCGACGAGCTCGTCTCGCTCATCGACACGGACGACGGTCCCGCGATCACGAGCGGACTGTCGGTCGCCGAGGCCCCCTTCACCGGCGGTACGCAGGTCACGGTCACCGGCGAGGAGCTCGATCAGGTCGCATCCGTCACCGTCGCCGGCGTTCCCGCGGCGATCGTCGCGATCGACGAGAGCCAGGTGACGTTCGCCGTCCCGGCCGTTGCCGAGAACGCGCTCGGCAGCGCGGAGGTGCGATTCGCGGATGTCGCCGGCGCGCCCGTCGACGTCGAGGCGCCCGGCGCGACCGTCGCCGCCGGCGCATCCGTTCCCATCGCATCCACCACCGAGCTCCCGGGCATCGTGCACGCCTCGACGCAGTCCGTGCCGCACGCACTCACGCTCTCGTACACGACCAACGCGGCCATCGACGCGCAGGTCGGGTACGTGCTCACCTACTGGAGCAGTTACAACACCGCGCAGTACACCGTCTTGAGCGGTGTCGACTGCGCGAACTTCGCGAGCCAGTCGCTCATCGCTCGCGGCTGGACGATGGACGGCGAGTGGTACCACGACGCGGCCACCGGCGCGATGGGTGCCGCGTGGGCGAGCTCCACCGCGCTGCGCGACTACCTCGCTGCCCGCCCCGACCGGGCGACGGCGCTCGACGACTCGCAGCGGTCGCTCGTGAAGGTGGGCGACATCGCACAGTTCGACTGGGACTCCTCGGGCGACCGCGACCACACGGCGGTCGTCACGCGCGTCGAGCACACCGAGACCGGAACCAAGGTCTGGGTCGGCGGGCACACGAAGGACGCCGATTACTGGGACGTCGACCAGGCGCTCGCCACCGGCGGCGGCTACGTCAGCTACTTCTCGCTCGCGTAGCTCCGGCGCTACGCGATCACCTGGGGAGCGCCGTCAGGCGTCGGCGAGCGCGTCGTCGACGAGCTGCTTCGCCGCGGCCTGCACCGACTTCAAGTGCTCGGGGCCGCGGAACGACTCCGCGTAGATCTTGTAGACGTTCTCGGTGCCGCTCGGTCGTGCCGCGAACCATGCGTCGGCCGTCGCGACCTTGACCCCGCCGATCGCGGCGGCGTTGCCCGGGGCATCCGATAGCTTGGCCGTGATCGGGTCGCCGGCGAGGTCGGTCGCCTCGATCGAGGCCGCGTCGAGCTTGCCGAGCACGGACTTCTGGGCGGGGGTCGCCGCGGCATCCGTGCGCTCATAGGCCGGATCGCCGAAGCGGGCGACGAGCTCCGCGTAGAGCTGTGAGGGTGAGCGGCCCGTGACCGCCCGAATCTCGGAGGCGAGCAGGCACAGCAGGATGCCGTCTTTGTCGGTGGTCCAGGCCGTGCCGTCGAAGCGCAGGAACGAGGCGCCCGCGCTCTCCTCGCCGCCGAATCCGACCGAGCCGTCGAGCAGCCCGGGCACGAACCACTTGAAGCCGACCGGAACCTCCCAGAGGCGGCGGCGCAGGGCCGCGGCGACGCGGTCGATCATCGAGCTCGAGACGAGCGTCTTGCCGATCGCGGCATCCGCCCGCCATCCGGATCGGTGGCCGAAGAGGTACTCGACCGCGACCGCGAGGTAGTGGTTCGGGTTCATGAGGCCGCCGTCGGGCGTGACGATGCCATGTCGGTCGGCGTCGGCGTCGTTGCCGGTGAGGATGTCGAACTCGCCGGCGTGCGCGAGCACCGACGCCATCGCGAAGGGGCTCGACGGATCCATGCGGATCTTGCCGTCCCAGTCGAGGGTCATGAACGACCACGTCGGGTCGACCCGCTCGTTCACGACCGTGAGGTCGATGTCGTATCGGTCGCGGATGGCGCCCCAGTAGTTGACGGATGCCCCGCCGAGCGGGTCGGCGCCGATGCGCACCCCCGACCGGCGGATCGCGTCGAAGTCGATGATGTTCTCGAGGTCGTCGACGTAGTTGCCGCGGAAGTCGTAGGTCTCCACGCCGCTCGGCTCGGCCTCGAGCACGCCGCGCATGTTGTCGGCGATGAGCCCGTTCGCGCGGTGCGCGATCCAGCTCGTGGCCTCGGAGTCGGCCGGACCGCCATGCGGCGGGTTGTACTTGAAGCCGCCGTCACCGGGCGGGTTGTGGCTCGGCGTGATGACGATGCCGTCGGCCTCGCCCTCGGCCCGGCGCACCGGGTCGTTGTTCCACTTCAGGATCGCGTGCGAGAGCGCCGGCGTCGGCACGAAGTCGTCGAACCGGTCGACGAGCACCCGCACCTGGTTGCCGACGAGCACCTCGAGAGCCGTCGTCATGGCTGGCGCGCTCAAGGCGTGCGTGTCGGCGCCGATGAAGAGCGGGCCCGTGATGCCCTGCGACCTGCGGTACTCCACGATCGCCTGGGTGATCGCGAGGATGTGCTGTTCGTTGAAGCTCGTGGTGAGCGACGAGCCGCGGTGGCCCGAGGTGCCGAAGGCCACGCGTTGGTCGGGCTCGGAGACATCCGGATCGCGATCGTAGTAGGCCTTGACGAGGGCCTCCACGTTGATGAGATCGGATTCGGTCGCCGGGGTTCCCGCTCGCTCGTGCATCCCCCCAGTCTGTCACCGGTGCCTCGGTCCGTCACGAGGTCATTTCTCAGAGGAGCGCGCCCACCCCGGTCGCGACCGTGAAGATCGTGAGCCCTGCGAGCGCGCCGACCACGGTGCCGTTGATACGGATGAACTGCAGGTCGCGGCCCACCTGCAGCTCCAGTTTCTCCGTCGTCTCGCGGGGGTCCCACCGCTCGACGGTCTCGGTGATGACCCCGGCGATCTCGTGCCGGTAGGTGCGCACCACGTAGGCGGCGGCATCCGCGACCCATGCGTCGACCTTGGCGGCGAGCTCTTCGTCGGAGGCGAGTCGCGACCCCACCTCGATGACCGCCGCGCGCAGCCCGGCGCGCAGTTCGCTCTGCTCGTCGGCGAGCGATTCGGCGAGCGTGTGCTTCACCGACTCCCACACCTCACCGGCGAACTCGCGCAGCCGCGGGCTCTCGAGGAGCTCGGCTTTCAGCGACTCGACGCGGGCGATCATCGCCGGGTCGTGCTGGAGGTCGTGGGTGAGGTCGGCGAGGTAGCGGTCGATCGCGATCCGCAGCGGATGCCCCGGATCGGAGCGCACGGCGCGCACGAACGACCGCACCTCTCGTGAGGCGCGGTCATCGACGATGCGGTCGACGAACCCGGGAAGCCAGCGCGGCAGGCGGTCGGAGACCATGCTGCCGAACGCCTCGGGATGCGCCTCGAGCCAGCCCTCGGCCTTCTCGAGCACCACGTCGATCGCCGTACGCTGCTGGTCGGACTCCACGAGCCGAGCGCCGAGCCGCCCGATCGCCGGACCCCACTCGGGCGCGAAGACATGCCGCCGGGCGAGGTTCTCGATCACGTCCTCGACATCCTCGTCGCCGAGGAGGGTGAGCACCCCGCGTGCAGCGACGGATACCTCGGCGGTGAGCCGTTCGGCGTGCTCGGGCATCGTGAGCCACTCGCCGAGGCGCCGCGCGATGCCCATCGACTCGAGCTTGCCGAGCACGACCTCGTCGGAGAGGAACTCGTTCTCGACGAACGCGCCGAGGGTCGCGCCGATCTCGTCCTTGCGGTTCGGGATGATCGCGGTGTGGGGGATCGGCAGCCCGAGCGGATGCCGGAAGAGCGCCGTCACCGCGAACCAGTCGGCGATCGCGCCGACCATCGCGCCCTCCGCGGCGGCGCGAACATAGGCGAGCCACGGCACGGCGTCCTGCAGCGCGAACGACACCGCGAACACCACGGCGGCGACGGCGAGCAGGCTCGTCGCCACGCGCTTCATGCGTCGCAACGCGACGAGCCGCTCGGCATCCGTCGGCACAGGGGCGCGTCGCGCTGCCGTCGCAAGCTCGGCGCTACCGACATTGCCGGCTTCAGAATTCAGGAGATCCATGCCACCTCCGAGCTCCAAGCTACGTGTTTCCCGCCCTGACCGTGCTCCGGGCGCGCAACGCTCCTGAATTCTGAACGGCTGGCTAGGCTTGCCTGCATGATGGATGCCGCGCCCGCTTCGCCCGAGGAGACGTACTCCTACCTGGGGCCGGCCGGCACTTTCACCGAAGCGGCGCTGAAGCAGGTGCCCGAGGCCGCGGGCAAGCACTGGCGCTCGGTCAACAACGTGGGCGAGGCGCTCGCGGATGTCACGAGCGGCCGTTCGATCGCGGCGATGATCGCCATCGAGAACTCGGTCGAGGGCGGGGTCTCGGCCACACAGGACGCGCTCGCGACCGTGCCGGGGCTGCGCATCATCGGCGAGTACCTCGTGCCGGTGAACTTCGTGCTCGTGGCACGCGAGGGCACCACGCTCGCCGACGTGCATGTCGTGAATGCCCACCCCGTCGCCTATGCGCAGTCGCGCGGCTGGCTCGAACGAGAGCTGCCCGACCACGGGCACATCCCCGCGACGAGCAACGTGCAGGCTGCGGCATCCCTGTTCGAGAGCAGTCAGGCGGATGCCGCGGTGGCTCCTCCGGGCATCACCGAGCACCTCGACCTCGTGGTGCTCGCCCGCGACATCGGCGACAACCCCAACGCCGTCACGCGCTTCGTGCTCGTGAGCCGCTCACGAGTGCTCGCCGCGCCTACCGGGGCCGACAAGACGAGCCTCATCGTCGAGCTGCCCAGCGACGAGCCGGGCTCCCTGCTCGCGATGCTCGAGCAGTTCTCCACTCGCGGCGTGAACCTGTCGCTCCTCGAATCGCGGCCCATCGGCGACGCCCTCGGCCGCTACCGCTTCGTCGTCGACCTCGACGGCCACATCGCCGACGAGCGCGTCGCCGACGCGTTGCTCGGCTTGCGCCGCACGAGCCCCAACGTGCTGTTCCTCGGGTCGTATCCGCGGGCCGATCGCCAGGAGGTCTCCTATCACTCGAAGTACGACGACGAGATCTTCATCGAGGCGCGCGACTGGTTGCGGGCCTTGCTGAGCGGCGAGCCCGACTGAGCCTGCCGCGGCTGCGCTGTCGTCTGCGATCGATCGTTGCGAGAAGTCCTCAACATTGGTACGTTCCGGCTATGTCGCGCAACGTGGGGTACGTCGTCTCCGGAGACGGACACGTCGACGTGCTGGCGCGGGATGGCGCGGGCAGCCTCTGGCTGGCACCGGTTGGGACGCGTTCGATGCGGTGTTCGGCTCGGGCGACTTCACCGGAGACGGCAACGACGACGTGATGGGGCGGGACTCCTCCGGCCGGCTCTGGCTCTACCCGGGCGACGGATTCTCGGGATGGAAGCCCCAATCGGTGGTCGGAACGGGGTGGAGCTCGCTCTCGTTCGTGCGCTGATCGGAGTCGGACAGCTCCGGTGGTCGGCGCCCTCGATGGCTCGTGCGCGGTACTGTGACCCTGATCGATCATGAGGGGTGACCATGAGTGAGGGCAGGAGCGCACAGGGTATCGACCCGAGGTTCGATCCACGGTTCCAGCGCGGGTATGTGCCGTCGCCCGAATCGGAGGCGGCAGCGGTGGAGACACCGCCGCAGAAGGTGGTGCGATCGCCGCCGGCCCCGACCGCGCCTGCGCCCGGGCGCATCCCACGGCTCGCGGCGCGGTCTGCCGAGCCTGCGGAGCACGCGCACGTCGCAATGCCGCCCACGACCTCCGAGGTCGCGTCGGCGGATGCCGCGGAGCCCGACGCATCGGTCGATCCGGCCGTGTTCGTGGAGCCCGACCTCGAAGGCGTCGACGAGGCTGAGGAGCGCCCTACTCGCTGGCGCTGGCTCTGGATCGCGCTGGGTGCCAGCGTCGGCTGCGTCATGCTCGGGGTCGGCCTGTTCTGGAGCTACGCCTCGGATCCCGGAGGCTACATGGGTCGCCCGGGCACCGGGTACGACGCGACCCTCGCCCAGTTCGTCATGTCGCTCGCACCCGGACTCGTGCAGGCCGGGGTGATCGGCGTGGTCGTGGCGCTCGCCTCGATGGCGATCTTCGGACGCCGTAAGGAGTCTGGCCGGTGAGGGCGCCCCATCCGGCGCAGATCGCCCTTGGGGGCCTCTGCGTACTCGCGCTGATCGGGCTGTGGTGGATCACGACGGTGATGCTCGAGATGCAGGGCGTCTCGTGGAGCGGCGAGGAGCCGAGTGACGAGATCATCGCCATGTGGGCGTTCCAGAACCTGGCCTACACCCTCTTGATGCCCGCGCTCGCAATGGCGGGCGCGGCATCCGCGCTCGGCCTCGTGTTCACGTGGTCCTTCTCGACGGCGCTTCGCCGCCGCAGCGACCGGCGTGAGGTCAGCGACCGAGTCGAAGTCCGCGACCGACGCGAACGATGAGCGCCGCCGGGTCGACCCGGAACCGCACCGACGCGACCGTGCCGAACTCGTCGCCGTCGATCTCGAACTCCTCTGGCGCACCCTCGATGTCGATGTCGACGGCGCGGCCCCGGGAGTAGAGGATCTCGCTTCGCCGCTTGTCGCCCGTGAGCGCGATGAACTGGCGACCGACCGCGCTCTTGCGCAGCACCCGGTTCTCCCACGTCACCTTGCGCCAGATGAGGATCCAGCCGAAGACGTTGCGTGGCTGCAGCAGCACGACGTCGAGCTTGCCGTCGTCGACCTCCGCGTCGGGGATGAGCTCGATGTTGCCCGGCAGGTAGCCGAGGTTCGCGACGAGGATGCTCGACACCCGCGAGCGGTGGTGCCGGCCGAGGTCGAGCCGGTGCGTGATGCGGAACGGCTTCGACGCGGGGATCGCGCGCAGCCCTGCGTCGACGTAGGCGAGCCAGCCGACCTTCTTCTTCAGGTCGGGATTGGTGTTCGAGATCATCGCCGCATCGATGCCGATACCGGCCATGACGAGGGAGACGTGCGTCTCGTTGGTGCCGTCGGGCCTCGTGACGTCGGCGACGAGCACGTCGACGGCATGCTCGAACCCCGAGAAGGCGAGCGCGACGGCGTCGTCGGGGTCGTTCACGGGGATCTCGAGGTTGCGTGCGAACAGGTTGCCGGTGCCGAGCGGAACGAGGCCGAGGGGCACGCCACTGCCGCGGAGTCCCCCCGCCACCGCGCGCACCGTGCCGTCGCCCCCGGCTGCGATCACGAGGTCGACCCCGGCGGCGACGGCCTCGAGCGCCATGCTGCTGCCCGGGTCGTGCTCGAGCGTCTCGATCCACAGCGACGGGGCGAACCCCTGCCGCGATTCGGCTTGCCGCACGGCCTCGCGCAGCGCGTCGATGCCCAGCTTCGTGGGATTGAAGATAACGGCGGCGCGCGGGCGCGGGCTCGCGGCATCCGTCGAACCCTGCCTCCCCGGTCTCGCCACGCTGCCAACGGTATTCCATCCAGCCGTGCGCAGGCCCGGAACCACGCGCATGCACGAGACCGGACCGGCGGATGCCCACGGCTAGACTTGCTCGGGTGATCGACCCCCTGCTGCTCCGCGAGAACCCCGAACTGATCAAGCGTTCGCAAGAGCTCCGTGGCGAGTCCGTGGCCTTCGTCGACGAGGCCGTCGAAGCGGATGCCGCGCGCCGCAGCGCGATCACCACGTTCGAGTCGCTCCGCGCCGAGCAGAACAGCTTCGGCAAGCAGGTCGCGCAAGCGCCCAAAGAGCAGAAGGCCGCGCTCGTCGCCGAGGTGCAGCAGCTCAGCGCACGAGTGAAGGCCGCGAGCCAGCAGGCCGGCGACGCCGAAGCTGCGTTCACCGAGGCTGTGCAGCGCATCGGCAACGTCGTCCTCGACGGTGTGCCCGCGGGCGGCGAAGACAACTACATCGTGCTCCGCGAGGTGGGCGAGATTCCCGCCTTCGGCTTCGAGCCGCGCGACCACCTCGAGATCGGCGAGCTCCTCGACGCGATCGACATGCAGCGCGGCGCGAAGGTGTCGGGAGCGCGGTTCCACTACCTGAAGGGCGTCGGTGCGCGCCTCGAGCTCGCGATCATGTCGATGGGCCTCGATCGTGCGCTCGCCGCGGGCTTCACGCCGCTCATCACGCCCACGCTCGTGCGGCCCGAGATCATGCAGGGCACCGGATTCCTCGGGGCCCACGCCGAAGACATCTACTACCTGCCCGACGACGACCTCTACCTCACCGGCACGAGCGAGGTCGCGCTCGCCGGCTATCACGCCGACGAGATCATCGACCTCTCGAACGGCCCGCTGCGGTACGCGGGCTGGTCGACGTGCTACCGCCGCGAGGCCGGCAGCCACGGGCGCGACACGCGCGGCATCATCCGGGTGCACCAGTTCAACAAGCTCGAGATGTTCAGCTACGTCGACCCGGCCGACGCCGAGGCCGAGCACGAGCGACTGCTCGGATGGCAGGAGGGCATGCTCCAAGACCTTGGCCTCGCCTACCGGGTGATCGACACGGCCGCGGGCGACCTCGGCTCGAGCGCCGCCCGCAAGTACGACATCGAGGCGTGGGTGCCCACGCAAGCGGCCTACCGCGAGCTCACGTCGACGTCGAACTGCACGACGTTCCAAGCTCGCCGCCTCGACATCCGCCATCGCACGGAGAGCGGCAAGACGGCTCCCGTCGCGACCCTCAACGGCACCCTCGCCACCACTCGCTGGATCGTCGCGATCCTCGAGACCCACCAGCAGGCCGACGGCTCGGTGCTCGTGCCCGAGGCACTGCGCGGCTACCTCGGCGGCCTCGAAGTGCTCGAGCCCGTCGCGGCTCGATAGGCGATTCGGATGTCGCAGCAACCCGCTCCCGGCGAGAACCGAGCGCCCGAACGCCACGGGGCGCCCGCGTCGCAGCGCCCGCACGCCGTCGACGTCGCCCCCGACGGGCGCTGGCTCGTCGTGCTCGACGTCGACGGCACGATCATGCACGAAGACGAGTCGATCGACCAGGTCGTCGCCGACGCGGTCGCCGCGGTCCGCGATCGCGGGCACGAGGTCACCCTCGCGACCGGCCGTTCGTGGGCGACGACCCATCCCGTGCTCGAGCGGCTCGGGCTCACGCCCGAGTACGTCGTGTGCGCCAACGGCGCCATCACGATGCGGCGCGACGACGAGGCATCCGACGGCTATGTCCGCGCCCACGTCGAGACCTTCGACCCCACCGAGGTGCTCGAACGCATCCGCTCGTTCCTGCCCGACGGCCGGTTCATGGTCGAGGAGCCCAACGGGTTCCGCCTGTACACCGAGGGCATGAGCGACTGGAACCTCGACAATGCCCGCGAGGTCCCGTTCGAACAGCTGCTCGACCAGCGGGCGACCCGTGTCGTCGTCGTCTCACCCGACCACGAGCTCGAGGAGTTCCTCAGCATCGTCGAGGAGATGGGCCTGCACCAGGTGAGCTACGCGATCGGCTGGACCGCCTGGCTCGACATCGCGCCCGAGGGCGTCAGCAAGGCCACGGCCCTCGAGCGCGTGCGCGGCTGGCTCGACCTGCCGGTCGACCGCGTGATCGCGATCGGCGACGGCCGCAACGACATCGAGATGTTCACGTGGGCCGGCGCCGCCGGCCGGTCGGTCGCGATGGGCCAGGCCCCCGCCGAGGTGCGGGAAGCGGCCGGCGAGGTGACGGGCGACATCGACCACGCCGGCCTCGCCTCGGTGCTCGACTCGCTCTCCTGAGCCATCCACGGGCGGATTCCCGGTCACGCGGATAAGATCCAGGTCGGGGAGGGTTCCGTGAGCGGTGGCTCTGAGCAGGCCTCGGTCGTCGATGAGCAGATCTCGATCGCCGATGCCGCCGGCGCGCCGAGACACGGGCGGTTGCCGCGACACGGCACGGGGCGCTCGTACTTGAAACTCGCGGCATCCGTCATCGCAGTGCTCGCCGTGAGCGCCGGATCGGTGGCGGCATTCGCGGTGATCGACCTCGTGGGATCGCTGAAGCCTCCTGTAGAGCTCGAGAGCGAGGAGATGCTCGAGGGCGTGCCCGACATCGGCGCGATGGAGGGCGGGCTCAACTTCATCCTCGTCGGCAGCGACAAGCGTCCCGACGACGGTGCGTTCGGCGATCCCGAAGAGGAGTCAGCCGAGCTCAACGACGTGACGATACTGCTGCACATCTCGCAGGATCACTCGCACGTCGAGGTCGTGAGCTTCCCACGCGACCTCGTGGTCGAGGTGCCCGAGTGCACCGATCGCGAGGACCCCGAAGGCGAACGGCTTCCGGCGATGTCGGGCGTGAAGCTCAACACCGTGCTCTCGCACGGCGGGCTCGGCTGCGTCGCCTCGACGGTGGAGCAGCTCACCGGAGTGCAGATTCCGGTCGGCGGGATCGTGGAGTTCTACGGCGTCGCGGCGCTCTCCGAGGCGGTCGGCGGCGTCGAGGTGTGCCTCGCCGAGCCAATCGTCGACGAATACTCGGGTCTCGACCTCGAAGCGGGCAGACATGCCATCTCGGGAATGGAGGCGCTCGCGTTCCTCCGGTCGCGTCATGGCGTGGGCGATGGCAGCGACCTCGGCCGCATCTCGAACCAGCAGACGTTCCTCGCGTCGCTCATGCGCACCCTGCAGAGCGAGGGCACGCTCGCCGACCCGTTGAAGCTCTACTCGATCGCCAAGGCGGTGCTCTCGAACATGACCCTGTCGACGGAGCTGCAGAACCCCACGCAGCTCGTCGCGATTGCGCGGATGATGCAGGACGTCGACCTGTCCAAGATCGCCTTCGTCCAGTACCCGACGGTGTACACCGAGGACTTCGCCTCCGTCGAACCGTCGGAGTCGGCGGCGATCGTGAATGCGGCGCTGCAGGCCGACCGGCCCGTGCAGTTCGATCCGAATGCCACGGCGGGCGCGGAGTTCGGCACGGTCGAAGATCCCACGGCGCCGCCGCCGGCGGAGGCGCCCGGCCGATCCCACTGACCCCCCTGCCGAGGCCGGCGCACCGCCTGAGGCGCTGCCAGGCGACGTCACCGGCCAGACGGCCGCTGAAGTGCGCTGCGCGAGCGCCAACGAGGGCTGATCGCGGCATCCGGCCCGCATCAGGACACTCCCAGTCAGCACTGACAGGCTCGTCGGAATGCGCGTCGGCTAGAATCGGGGCCTGCCTGCACGTGGATGTGCCGTCATAGAGACGGTGATGCGGTGTGCGGGCGAGGAGGGCTGTCCGAGCGGCCGATGGAGCTGGTCTTGAAAACCAGTGGGCAGCAATGCCTCGTGGGTTCGAATCCCACGCCCTCCGCGCGAACCTGAGAGAAAGGACACCGGTGAACGAAGAGTTGCGTCACAGCTCCCGTCGCGCAGCAAAGAGTCCTGCCGTCGCGCGTCACGGTCGGCTGAAGCGGCGCAACGCCTGGAGGACCCTCGCAAAGGTCGTCGGCTCCGTCGTCGCCGTCACTCTCGTCTCCGGTTCAGCAGTCGCGGCCTACGCCGCCTGGGATCTCGCAAGCACCGCGCAGCCCACCATCACCCTCGGCAATGAAGCCGTGCTCGACGGTGTGCCCGATGTCGGCGCCATCGAGGGTGGCGTGAACATCCTCATCGTGGGCAGCGACAGCCGAGCGGGCCAGGGCGAGGCCTTCGGCGACCCCGATGAGGAGACCGCGGTCCTCAACGACGTGACGATGCTCATGCACATCTCAGAAGACCACTCGAATGCCTCCGTCGTGAGCTTCCCCCGTGACATGCTCGTCGACGTGCCCGAGTGCACCGATCCCGAAGACCCCTCCGACACGCTTTACGAGCAGTCCGATGTGAAGATGAACTCGGTGCTCTCGTACGGCGGTATGCCGTGCGTCCTGAAGACGGTCGAGGAGCTCACCGGATTGGTCATCCCCTTCGCCGGCATCGTGCAGTTCATGGGCGTCGCGGGGCTCTCCGAGGCGGTCGGCGGCGTCGATGTCTGCGTTGCCGAGAAGATCGAAGACGAGTACACCGGCACATTCCTCGACCCCGGGATCCACACGCTCAAGGGCGTCGACGCACTGCAGTTCCTTCGTACCCGCCACGGCGTCGGCGACGGCAGCGACCTCGCTCGCATCTCGAACCAGCAGGTGTTCCTCTCTTCGCTCGCTCGCACGCTGCAGTCGAGCGGCACCCTCTCCGATCCAGGGAAGCTCTACTCGATCGCGAAGGCAGCGCTCGCCAACATGCAGCTGTCCGACAGCCTCATGGATCCCACGCGCATGATCTCCATCGCCAAGGCGCTGAAAGACACCGACCTCAACAAGATCGCATTCATCCAGTACCCCACCGCATACGTCAACGGCGGCGGCGCGGTTGCCCCGACCGACTCGGCCGAGCTCGTCAACGCGGCGCTGCAGAACGACCTGCCGGTGACGTTCGACCCCGCCGCAGCCGACTCGGACTTCGCCTCGGTGGGCGACCCGAACGCGGTCGCCGCGCCTCCGGCTGAAGCGCCCGCCGAAGAGGTTCCCGCCGAAGAGGCGCCGGCCGACGCGCCCGTTGCTGCGGCGCCCGTCGAGGCGCTGCCGAGCGACGTGACCGGGCAGACCGCCGCCGAGGCGCGCTGTTCGGCAGGCCGCAGCCTCGACGACCAGTAGCGCCGCGATCCGGTCGAATCGTCATCGGCGGCACGGCCGGGTTATGATGGCTCTCGCGTGTTCGCGCAAGCGTTCACGAGGAGACGTCGCATAGTCCGGCCGAGTGCACCACCCTGCTAAGGTGGAGTCCCCGTAAGGGGACCGCGGGTTCAAATCCCGCCGTCTCCGCTCCATCCGTTCCCCCGTCGGCCCCGAGAATCCGGGCGAGGCGGGGGATTCTGGTTTCCGCGATCCCTGCCCGTCGTTCGCCTCGTTCAGGCCCCGGGCATGTGGATCACGCCGAGCTGCTGCATGAGTCCGAGGTCGTCGCGGTTCGACCAGTGCTCGACGATCTTTCCGTCTTCTACTCGATGGATGGCCACGGCCGTCTCCCGCAGCTCTGCTCCGGTAGCCGGGAGTGGACCGGGAAGGTCCCCTTCATGTCGACCGGAAGCCGTGAGCCGGGTTACCACCTTGTCGCCCTGGGCGACCTGGTCATCGATCTCGTGGCGGCCCGGTGTTGCCTTCAGGAATATGAGGAATGCCTCTTTCAGGCCTTCCCGTCCTGCCGAAAGCCCCGGAAACGGCGGGTTGTGATCAAGGTAGTCTTCGGCGACCAGCTCGTCCATCGCACCGATATTGCCTGCATCGATCTCGGCGTAGAAACGGCGCACCAGCGCTTTGTTGTCGTCAGGCTCCATTGTCGTGCCTTCCCAATAGATACAGGGAGACCCGATGGCAACAACCCTCAGCTACGGGCGGTTCGAATGTTCCCCTGGGAGGCCAGTCTAGGGCGGGCTGATTCCGCCAGCGTAGACAATCGTCGGGGTCGTCGCGCGGAGGCTACGCTCGCACCGGCCGGTAGGTGATGTGCGTCACGAGCGACGCCGCTCGCACCGACACCCGCTCCAGCGCCTGCGGCGGCACGCCGTCGAACACACGCTCGCCCGCGCCGAGGATGCAGGGCGTCACGTGCAGCCGCAGCTCATCGAGGAGGCCGGCGGCGAGGTATTGGTTGACCGTCGTGGCGCCGCCCGCGATCGAGATGTTCTGGTCGCCCGCCGCGGCGCGCGCCTGCTCCATGGCGGAGTGGATGCCGTCGGTGACGAAGTGGAACGTGGTACCGCCCTCCATCTCGATGGGATCGTGCGAGAAATGCGTGAGCACGAAGACGGGTCCGTGGTAGGGAGGGTTCGGGCCCCACCAGCCGCGCCAGTCGCGGTCCCACTCGCCGCGGACCGGACCGAACATGTTGCGGCCCATGATCGTCGCGCCCGAGTCGACGATCGCGTCGACCTCTGCGCGGTTCTCGTCGTACGTCTCGAACATCCACGCATGGAGCCAGTTCTCGTCGATGTCGCCGAACGGCGCCTCCTCCCGCTGGTTCAATCCTGTCGCGAAGCCGTCGGCCGAGACCGCGATGTCGCTGAACACCTTCCCCATGATCCGACCCTTCAACATCGTGAATTGCACACCCGGTTGGCAGGCTACTCGCGGTCCGGGAATCCGACCAGCTTGACGAACGAGAGAGGTCGCCGAGCGCGCGACCGCGCCACACGGGACGATCCCGTGTGGCGCGGTCGCTCGAGCCGGGGTTATGCCCGGTGGCCCTGCCGGCGGCGAGCCGCGGCGAAGATCAAGCTGATCCCACCGAGTACGCGGATACCGGCACCAACCTCTGTGGTCGGTGCAGCTCGTTACGCGACTTCCTGGTGCGGTGTGCCGGATTCGAGCAGCTCGGGGTTGAGGAGCAGCTCGGAGACGATCACCGGAGCTGTGGTGATGAGACGTCTCAGTAGCGATTGCTGCATCCGAGCCCGGTCGGCGGCGGAGAGCTCCTTCTGTGCGCGGTGATGTGGATCGCAGGCCAGCAGGGTGGCAAGGTGCTGGATCGCGCCGTACACATCAGCCGGCTGAAGGCCGAGCCGACGGAAATGCTCGATCGTGTGTTCAGGTATCGGAAGGTGCCTCTGCGCGTCGGCGATGACGCCGATGTCACGGTTCGAGATCACGTCGAGCGCCCTTCTCTGAGCGGGGCGCTGCTGGGAGTCACGTCGCGCCGGCGCATTGCCAAGGCGCGGCGGGGCGGCCGGTGGTGCATGGGCAGGGTCCTCCTCGGTGTTGCTCGGTCCCCCCGCCGATGGTCTGACATCGTTGTCATAGACACTTTTACGACAAGTTCTCGGCGCAGGTCAAGTCGGTTCTGCCAGACGTCCCACAATATTTGGTCGCGCTCTCACCCAACTCTCAGGCGGATGACGCGCGCCCGCGCGACCCGCTCAGCTGGGGTTGTGCGGCATGTTGAGCTCGTCGGGGTCGACGTCCACGTCGCCCGTGTCGTCGGGGCCGCCCGTTCCGGGCACGGCCCTGACGCGCGACTCGTCGATGTCGTCGTCGACCTCCTCGGGCAGCGACTCATCCTGCTTCGCGGCCGTTTCGGCTTCACTTGCGGGACTGTAGCTGACGTCTTTTCGGATCAGCTCGTCGTCGGTGAGGGGCTCTGGTCGCAGTCGCCCGGCGGCGGGGTTCTCGCGCTCGACGTTCTCGTCTGCTCCGTTCATGCGGCGAGCATAAGCCGTATCACGCGGCATCCGCAGCCCCTTGACTCGCGCCGCTCCCTGACTGAGCGATGGTGTGAGCACTGATCTTCTGAGAGTGTGGGTTGATGACTGTTCACAGCCGCACGCAGCAGGCCTGGGAATCAGCGTCCCAGAAGCACATCCGCGAGTACAACGAGCTGCTCGACGAGGCGAAGTCCGCGCGTCTGCTCCCCGTCGAGGAATCCGTACTTCGCGACATCGTCGTCGACGCCGACGTGGTGCACCCGATGAGCGGCCACGGCATCGACGACGTTGCTCTGATACACCTCGGTGCCCGCAGCGTCACCGGTGTCGATTACAGCCCCACAGCCGCGTCCGCAGCGCAGCGCCGGGCAGACGGGCTCGGCGTCGACTGCAGGTATGTGACCGCGACGCTGCCGGCGAGTGGACTCATGGATGACTCGGCCGACCTCGTCTACACCGGCAAGGGTGCGCTGATCTGGGTCGACGATCTGGAGGCATGGCTGACCGAGATGGGCCGCCTGCTGCGACCAGGAGGCCACCTCTTCATCTACGAAGCGCACCCACTGACGCCGCTGTGGAGTTGGGACCCAGACAAGGTCGAGGTCCGGCGCGACCGTGGGTACTTCGCCCGAAGCCATGTCAATGATTCGTTTCCTGCAGGCGGTGCTGTCGAGTACCAGCGAACATTCGCCGAGACGATCATGGCGATCAGCGGTTCAGGCTTCGAGATCCTGCACCTGGAGGAGCATCCCGAACCGTTCTGGCGGCCCGGCGGCATGGACGCAGCCGCTTGGAACGGCCAGTGTCCCGAATGCGTACAGCCTGCTCGCACGGCACAGAGCCTGAGCGACAGAGACGCGGGTACTACCGCGGCAAGAACACCGAACGCTCCCGCAAGTCGACTGCGCCGGCCACCACTTGTCGGAGGGTCGTCGCTAGGCTTGTCAATACCACGATCAGGGGGATTCACACATGCAACGAATGAAGACGTCCGTGGCGCTCGTTTTCGCGGGCGCGCTGCTGCTGACCGGCTGCGCCACCGGTGGTGGCGGTGGCGGTGGTGAGGCCACGGCCGACCCGTGCGAGACCGTGCGCTCCGAAGTGCGCGACATCTCGAACGGCGCACAGAACGCCCTCGCGGCGGGCGGCGACCCGAGCGATGTCCAGTCGGCGGTCGAGGGCTACCGTGAGCGCGTCGATGCGATCGACAAGTCGGCGGGCGACGACGCCGGGCTGTCCGACGCGCTCGAGGCGCTCGGCGAGAAGATCGACGAGGCCGCCGAGTACGCCGCGACGCTGCCGAGCGACCCCGAGGCCGAGGTCGACGCCGACGCGCTGGCCGCCCAGCAGGAGGCCATCTCAGCGGCGGCCGCCGAGGTCACCGCGAGCTGCTCCGGCGACACCGAGGGCTAGTCCCTCAGAACGAGAGCGGCGCGCGGCATCCGATCGACGGATGCCGCGCGTCCTCGTTCATGAGGCGGCCTTCTTCTTCGCGGCGGGCGCCTTCTTCTTCGCGCCGTCGCCCGACGCCGAGGACTTCGACGCTGAGGACTTCGACGCCGTCGACTTCGACCCCGAGGCCTTCGATCGCGAGGACTTCGACGCCGTCTCCTCGCCCTCTTCCGACTTCGCGCCGCCGCCGCGCTTCGCGGCGATCGACTGCTTGAGGGCCTCCATGAGGTCGATGACCTCGCCGCCTTCCTCCTCCTCGACCTCGCCGAACGTCGCCGCGGTGTCGAGCGCCTCGCCCTGCTCGAGCTTCGCCGTGATGAGGGTTCGCAGCTCCTGCTGGTACTCGTCGACGTACTGCTCGGGATCGAAATCCGAGACGAGGCTCTCGACGAGCTGCTTCGAGAGGTCGAGCTCCTTCGCCGAGATCTTCACCGAGTCGTCGAGCGCCGGGAATGCGGCTTCGCGCACCTCGTCGCTCCAGAGGAGGGTCTGCACCATGAGCACGTCGCCGTGCACGCGCAGCGCGGCGAGCCGCGTCTTCTGCCGCAACGCCATCTGCACGACCGCGGTGCGATCGGTCGACTCGAGGGTGCGCCGCAGCAGCACGTACGCCTTCGACGACGCCGAGTCGGGCTCGAGGTAGTAGCTGCGGTCGAACATGATCGGATCGATCTGGTCGCTCGGCACGAACTCCATGACCTCGATCTCGCGGCTGCGCTCGGCGGGAAGCGCCTTCAGGTCTTCGTCGGTGATGATGACGGTCTGCTCGCCGTCGTCATATGCCTTGTCGATGTCCTTGTAGGCCACCACCTTGCCGCAGACCTCGCACTTGCGTTGGTATCGGATGCGCCCACCGTCTTCGTCGTGCACCTGGTGCAGTGACACGTCGTGGTCTTCGGTGGCGCTGTACAGCTTGACGGGCACATTGACCAGGCCGAATGTGACCGCGCCCTTCCAGACGGCTCGCATGCCTCAAGTAGACACCCGGCGCACCCCCCACCGGTACCCCTTCCGTCGCCCGGATCGGTTGCGACCCGCGCCGAGATGACGCGAATCGACGTTCACGGCCCGGCCGATGGTCGATTTGCGTCACCTCGACGAGTGGGGCGAGGCGAATCACGTGCGCGACCCTGATCTGGTCGAGTTGCGGCGCGCCAATGCCCGGCACGGGCATGATGGGTGCATGGCCGAGGGCACGCGTCAGCTCGTCGACGTCGACGGCCGGAGACTCCGGCTGACGAATCTCGACAAGGTCATGTATCCCGAGACGGGCATGACCAAGGGCGAGGTGATCTCCTACTACGCGGAGGTCGCCAAGGTCATGGTGCCGCTCGTCGCCGGCCGGCCGGTCACGCGCAAGCGCTGGGTGCAGGGCGTCGGCACTCCGGATGCCCCAGGCCAGGTCTTCTTCGAGAAGGCGCTCGCCGAGCACGCGCCCGACTGGGTGCGGCACGGGGTCATCGAGCATTCCGACGGTCCGAAGACCTACCCGATCGCCGACAACCGGGCCACGCTCGTGTGGCTCGCGCAGCAGGCCTCGCTCGAGGTGCACGTGCCGCAGTGGCGGTTCCAGCCCGACGGGTCGCGTGGAAACCCCGACCGCATGGTGTTCGACCTGGATCCCGGCGAGGGCATGGGCCTCGCGGAGTGTGCCGAGGTCGCTCTGCTCGTGCGCGACATCCTCGAGGGCATGGGCCTCGAGGCGTTCCCGGTGACGAGCGGCAGCAAGGGCCTCCACCTGTACGCCCCGCTCGACGGATCGCAGACGTCGCAGCAGGCGTCGAAGATCGCGCACGAACTCGCCAAGGCGCTCGAAGACGACCACCCCGAGCTCATCGTCTCGAGCATGCGCAAGATGCTCCGCGAAGGTCGCGTGCTCATCGACTGGAGCCAGAACAACCAGAACAAGACGACGATCGCGCCGTACTCGCTGCGCGGGCAGTTCCGTCCCACGGTGGCGGCGCCCCGCACGTGGGAGGAGCTCGAGCGCCCCGGCCTGCGACACCTCGACGCGCACGAGGTGCTCGCTCGGGTCGCCGACGGCCTCGATCCCACCGCACCGCTCGCCCGCTCAGGCGGCAGCGGGGCGGGTCCGCTGGCCACCTACCTCTCGATGCGCTCGAGCGAGGCCACGCCCGAGCCGATGCCCGATTCGAGCTGGGGCGCCGCGGGCGGGGGCGACCCGACGTTCGTCATCCAGGAGCATCACGCGCGCCGCCTGCACTTCGACTTCCGCCTCGAGCGCGACGGCGTGCTGAAGAGCTGGGCGGTGCCGAAGGGGGTGCCGGATGACCCGGGCACGAACCATCTCGCCGTGCAGACCGAGGACCACCCGATGGAGTACGGCTCGTTCGAGGGCACCATCCCGGCCGGGGAGTACGGCGCGGGTTCCGTGACGATCTGGGACTCCGGCACGTACGAGACCGAGAAGTGGCGCGACGACGAAGTCATCGTCGACGTCGACGGCCGCCCCGGTGGGCCGCTCGGTCGGGTGCGGCTCGCGCTCATCCGCACCGACGGCGAGGGCGAGAAGAGCACGTGGCTCATGCACCGCATGAAGGATCAGCGGCCCGGGCACTGGAGCCCGACGTCGAAGGCGCGGCACGCGAGCGAGGCGCCCGAAGACGGGGCCGATGCTTCCCCGGAGCCTGGTCTCGATACGCGTCCGCCTGCGGCGGGCGCTACTCGACCACCGAAGGCGGAGGCGAAACCCGCAGGCCGCGTCGGCCCGATCCTGCAACGGCCGATGCTCGCCACCGCGACGAACCCCGCCGTCGCCGCCTCGCTCGACCCCGCGGGCTGGGCGATCGAGTGGAAATGGGACGGCATCCGGGTGCTCGCGAGAACCGAGGACGGCGGCGTGCGCCTGCTCACGCGGAACGGCAATGACGTGACCGCGAAGTACCCCGAGCTCGCGGACATCTCCTCCGCGCTTCGCGGCGACGCGCTCGTCGACGGCGAGATCGTCGCCCTCGATGAGGATGGGCGGCCCAGCTTCGGGCTGCTGCAGCAGCGGATGAACCTGTCGAAGCTTCGTGAGATCGCGCGAGTCGCGGCATCCGTTCCGGTGCGACTGCGCCTCTTCGACGTGCTCGAGATCGCGGGATACGAAGTGATGGACGAGCCGTACGTCACCCGGCGCGCGCGGCTCGAGCGGCTCGTGCGGGAGCGCGAGGGGGTGCCGCTCGAGCTGCCGGAGCAGGTCGGCGGCACGGTCTCCGAGGCGCTCGAGGAGAGCCGTCGACTCGGTCTCGAGGGCATCGTCGCGAAGCGCCGGGACTCGCCGTACCGGCCGGGGGTGCGTTCCGACGAGTGGCTGAAGCTGAAGGTCACGCGAACGCAGGAGGTGGTCATCGGCGGCTATCGCCCCGGCATCGGGAGTCGTACCGGCCGCATCCGATCGTTGCTCGTCGGGGTGCCCGGCGATGACGGACTCGAGTACGCGGGGCGGGTCGGCACGGGCTTCCGCGAGATCGACCTCGACCGCCTGATCGCGGCACTGCGCCCGCTCGAGCAGCCCGCGTCCGCGTTCATCGAAGTACCCCGAGCGGATGCCTCGGACGCCGTGTGGGTGAGGCCCGAGCTCGTCGGCGAGATCGAGTTCGGCGAGTGGACGAGGTCGGGCGTGGCGCGGCATCCGTCATGGCGCGGACTCCGTCCCGACAAGGCGCCTGGCGACGTCGTGCGGGAGGGCGATCCGGGCGGTTCGGCGCCGTAACACGGTCGTGCTAGCGATGAAACAGCGGTGAGCACCGGGTCGAGTACCCTTCACTCGTGGGCACCCTCTATTACGGCGACTCAGGCACCCCCATCGGCATCGAAGACCAGGCGCTCGCGCACCTGAAGGTCGCGATCGTGACCAAGCTCCGGCGGGGTGAGAGCTTCACCGTGTCGTGGCTGCACGCTGACGACCAGCCCCGGGGCCGCAGCACCCTCTGGCTGCACCATACGATCCCGCTGCGCTTCGTGTTCGACGACGTCGAGCCGCCAGAACTCAGCAGGGAGTGGATCGAAGACCTCATGCGGTCGGCCAACAGCACGGGTGGCGTGCTGCTCGTCGACGAGCACGTCCACACCTACCGTGCGCCCGGCGGCGCGACGCAGCAGATCGACGCCTGACGCTCAGCCGCCGTCTTCGACGAGCAATTCGAGCAGTGCCGTCTCGCGCACCCCGGCGGTGGCGATGACCCGTCCACGCTCGTACTCTGCGATGACGCGCGGATCGATGTAGCTGCCGCGTGCGATCGTCGGGGTGTTGCCGAGCAGCGAGCTCGCGTGTTCGATCGCGTCGCGCACGGCGGCCCGTCGTGCACGCGCCGATCCGGCCGGGCCGAGCTCGGCGAGCCGGTCGGCGGCGGCGATGGTGCCGCGCAGGGTGCGGAAGTCCTTCGCGGTGAACGCTCCTCCCGTGCGCGAACGGATGTCCTCGTTGACGTCGGTGGCTCCGGCGGCGCGCATGCCGCGCCCATTGCTCCACGCGTAGAGCCGCGCGGCAGCCGAGCGCTGCGTCGCGCGGGCCACGAACGCCGCGAGCGAGGCATCCGCCACCTGAACGTTCTGCGTCTTGCCGCCTTTGGCGCGGAACCGGAAGCGCACCGCCTCGTCGTCGAGCAGTGACACGTTGCGCACGAGCAGCGTCGTGAGGCCACGGCTGCGTGCGATCGAGAGCGCTTCCTCCGAACCAATGCGGATCGCGCCGAGGTCGAGCGTGCGGAAGGCCGCGGCGAGCACGCGTTCGCGCGGGAGCTCGGTGAGCTGCAGGTCGCGCAGGACGCCCTTGCGAGCACCGGGGAGCACTTCGGCCAGTGCCGTCATCCGCAGGAACTTCTCTGTGTCCTGCCGCTCGCGCCACACCGGGTGGTAGAGGTACTGGCGGCGACCCGCCGAGTCCACGCCGACGGCGAGGATGTGCGCGTTCGGGGCATCCGCGATCCAGACGTCCTCCCAGGCGGGCGGCACGGCGAGGTCGGCGATGCGCTGCCGCTCGGCGCGCCCGGCGACGCCGCCGTCAGAGTGCACGTATCCGAACCCACGACCACGTCTCACCCGGATGAATCCGGGTGAGACGTACGGTTCGACGCGCCGCAGCCGCGGCATCCGTCGGCCGCTCAGTGGTTGCGCAAGGCGCTGATGAGCTCCGACTTGCGCTTGCCGCTGTAGCCCTTGAGGCCGAGCTCCTTGGCGCGCTTGCGCAGTGCGTCGACGGTCCATTCGTCGTAATCGCCGGCCTTGCCGCCCTTGCGGCCGACCTTGCTGCGACCCCGGCTGGCCGCCGCGTTGGAGATGCGCGCGGCCTTCTCCTTCGAGGCGCCGTCGTCGCGGAGCTCTTCGTAGAGCTTCGGGTCCTTCAGCGATGAGTTCTTGCGGCCCGGCATGGTGTGCTCCTTCCTTCTCGACGTTCAGAGGCCGCGCCCACCGGTGACCGGCAGGATCGCGCCCGAGACGTATGATGCCTCGTCCGAGGCCAGGTAGACGTAGGCGCCGGCGAGCTCCGCAGGCTGGCCCGCTCGCCCGAGCGGCGTGTTGCCGCCGAAGTCGGGCACCTTGTCGGGCCATCCGGTCGCCGGAATGAGCGGCGTCCAGATCGGGCCGGGTGCGACGGCGTTCACACGGATGCCGCGTGGCCCGAGCTCTTCGGCGAGCGCCTTCGTGAACGCGACGAGCGCGGCCTTCGTCATGGCGTAGTCGACGAGCGCCGACGACGGATCGAAGCCCTGGATCGACGTGGTCGTGATGATGCTCGACCCGGCGCGCATCACGGGCACCGCGGCGCGCGCAAGGAACACCGGCGCGAAGATGTTCACCCGCATCACGCGCTCGAAGTCGGCCGTCGGGATCTCCTCGATGCCCCCTCGATTCCGCTGGTGCGCGGCGTTCAGCACGAGCAGGTCGAGCCCGCCGAAGGCGCCCGCGGTTCGGCGCACGATCTCCTCGCAATAGGACTCATCCTGCAGGTCACCCGGGAGCAGGAGCGGCATCCGCCCGGCGTCCTCGATCCAGCGTGCCGTCTCCTCGGCGTCGGCCTCTTCGCTCGGGAGATAGGAGATCGCGACATCAGCGCCCTCGCGCGCGAACGCGATGGCCGTTGCGCGGCCGATGCCGGAGTCGCCGCCCGTGATGAGTGCTCGTCGATCGACGAGCCGGCGGCTGCCGCGGTAGCTCTGCTCACCGTGGTCGGGAAGCGGCGTCATCCGATCGGTCATCCCCGGCGGCTGCTGCTCCTGGCGGGGGAACGGTCCCGTAGCGTGCTTGATCGTAGGGTCGATGAGCTGATCATCGGTCATCACAAAGCCTCCTTCATGGCAAAGCCCCCCTCATTGCAGTGGCCAAAGCTACGCGCGCGCGTGCGATGCCTACAGGGGGTTGACAGTGGCGAACGTGCGAGCGGAACGCTTTCCAAGTTCGCGCCGACGGCTAGCACGCCGCTGAAACGGCGGTCAACCCCTAGTTGGCGGGGCTCGCGACTCCCTAACGTCGAACCAACGGGCGTCACCGCGCCCCAAGCCCTCGTCGAGTTCGACGAGGACCAGCCGCGCTCGTCCAACACGACGGGACGGCACCCGAGAAGGAGAGATCATGAACATTCTCGTCGCCATCATCGCCATCGTCGCCGTCGTGCTGCTGATCACAGGCGGACTCGTGGAGACCCTGAACTTCCTGCTCTGGGTCGGACTCGCGTTGGCGATCATCGCGGTCATCGTGTTCCTCGTGCGGTACCTCGGCGGGAACCGAACCGTATAGCTCGAAGCGTTGCGTGATCGGGCCCTGAGACCCGGTCAGCAAGAGGAGGGCGGCCTACGGGCCGCCCTCCTCTCCTGTTCATCCGCAGTTCGAGCGAGAAGACCTGCGGCGTGCCGCGGCGCTCGAACGTATCGCCGGTGGCGCACTCGGCGTAATCTCAATGATGTGGGCACTCTCTATTACGGCGACTCAGGCACCCCGATCGGCATCGAGGACCGCGCCCTCGCGCATCTGAAGATCGCCATCACCACGAAGCTGCGCCGCGGAGAGAGCTTCACCCTCTCGTGGCAGCACGCCGACGACCAGCCTCGCGGTCGAAGCACGCTGTGGCTGCATCCGTCGATCCCGCTCCGCTTCGTCTTCGACGAGCCCGAGGGGCCCGAGCTCAGCCGCACCTGGGTCGAAGACCTCATGCGCTCGGCGAACAGCACCGGCGGCATCCAGCTCGTGCCCGAACAGCTCGACAAAGAACCCATCAGCACACCCGACGCCCAACCTGTGCAGGTGGGCGTCGACGTGCAACCGATCGAAACCGATTCCTCGGGCCGGGGCGCAGAGAAGCAGACGGTCTAGAGCAGATCGGCGTCACTTCCTCGAATGCCCTCGCCGGGCTGGGTGAAGGGGTCCCGTGGCGTGGGCCGGCCGCTCACGTTCTGGTCGGGAACGGCGGGCTCGCCGCCGTGGATCTCGCCGCGCCAGGCGCCGGTCGGTGTGCGGCGCTCCTCGATGTACTCCTTGAATCGCTTGAGGTCGCTCTTCACCTGGAGGTCGTCGAGCTGGAGCGCAGCCCCGGCCGCTTCGACGAACCCCTCGGGCTCCCATTCGATGGTGAGGTCGATTCGGGTGCGCTCGGCCCCGAGGGCGCGGAAGTCCACCCGTCCGTTGTGCACGACTTCGCCGACGCTCCGCCACGTCACGTGGTCGTCGGGAACCTGGTCGCCGATCTCGGCATCGAACTCGCGCTTGACGCCGCCGATGGAGACGGTCCACTGGGTCATCGCGTCGTCGATCTGCCTGACGGAGTCGACGCCGCCGAGGAACTCAGGGAACGATTCGAACTGTGTCCACTGGTCGTAGGCGACCCGCGCGGGCACGTCGACCTCGATGTCTGCGGTCACTGTCGTGGTCATGATCATCCTCTCGTTCCGAGCGCGCCTATCGCGCTCGGATGACACGTTAGGCACGGCGCGACGCGACCACGAGGGGGTTGCCAGCCGCATACGCGGCTGCTACCACGGAGTAAGGGAACAGTACGCCACGGCGTCGGCGGGCGACGAGCCCGAGAGCCGCGTCGGAAGCCTGGAGGGAACGATGAGCGAACACGAGCAGGGAATCCACGCCGAGCGCTGGTGGCCGCAGCTGTCGATCACGGCCAAGCATCACCTCCTTGATGACCTCGACGGCGAGCTCGATGACGTCGTGCGCAACGAGATCTCCAAGATCACCGGCGAACCGGCGGGCGATCGGCTCGGTGACGGCGACAAGGCCTTCATCCGAACCCAGATCGAACCGGTCGACTGAGTCGCGTCACTCAAGACTGAGCGCGTAGCTCGCAACTGAGTCGTGTCACTCGCCTTCGAACGTGGCCGATTCGTCGGGCTCGGGCACGAACTGCAGTCCGGCCGTGCTGTTGGCCGAGAGGAGCATCTGCTCGATCCAGAGGCGGTTGAGCTTCGGGGGGCGGTTGCCGCTGAAGACGAACTGCAGGGGGATGGATTCGTGCAGCCAGATCGTCGTGCGACCGCTGCCGTTCTCCACGCCGTGCTCCCACGTCATCGCGAAGCTCTCCGACCGGCGGAGCTTGTTCAGGATGGCCACGCGCAAATGGGCGAGGGTGCGATCGTCGATCTCGATCTCGCGTGGTGAGGAGTTGTAGATGAACTTGCCCATGCTTCGAATCTATCCCGCGACGATGTGCAATGGGTGATCAGATCGGCCGCTCTTCCCTGTCAAGCCCCTGCCGAGGGCGCCGACGGGCGGGTAGGAACGGATCATGAAAGCCGTCACCTGGCACGCTGCACGCGACGTTCGCGTCGAGGAGGTTCCCGAACCGTCGGTGCTGGAGCCCACGGATGCCGTGATCCGCGTGACCTCCGCGGCGATCTGCGGATCCGACCTGCACCTCTACGACGTGCTCGGTCCGTTCATGCACCGCGGCGACATCCTGGGACATGAGGCGATGGGGGTCGTCGAAGACATCGGTGACGCAGTACGTCGCGTCGCCGTGGGGGACCGGGTCGTCGTGCCCTTCGTCATCGCGTGCGGTCACTGCTTCATGTGCGCAAAGGGGCTCACGACGCAATGCGAGACCACCCAGGATGTGGACCGCGGCACGGGTGCGATGCTCTACGGCTACACCGAGCTCTATGGGTCGGTGCCGGGCGGACAGGCGGAGTTCCTGCGCGTGCGGCTTGCCGACGCCAACGCGCAAGTCGTGGGGCGAGACCTGCCCGACGAGCGGTACCTCTTCCTCAGTGACATCCTCCCGACGGCGTGGCAGGGGGTGCGCTACGCCGACGTCGCGCCCGGCGATTCGCTCGCGGTGCTCGGCCTCGGCCCCGTGGGCCAGCTCGTCGCGCGCATCGCGAAGCACGAGGGGGTGCGCGTGTTCGCGATCGAACCCGTGGTCGAGCGGCGACTGATGGCCGAGCGATACGGCGCCGAGGTCTTCGATCTCACGGATGACGCGATCACCGCCATTCGCGACGCGACCGACGGGCGCGGGCCCGACGCCGTCGTCGACGCGGTGGGCCTCGAGGCGCACGGCAGCCCCGGCGCGGCGTTCGCACAGAATGCCGTGGGCGTGATGCCGAGCGGCATCGCGAAGCAGGTGATGACCAAGGCGGGAATCGACCGGCTCGCCGCCCTGCACCTCGCGATCGACCTCGTACGTCGTGGCGGCACGGTCTCGGTGAGCGGCGTGTATGGCGGCACGCTCGATCCGATGCCGCTGCTGCGCATCTTCGACAAGCAGCTGACCTTCCGGTTCGGGCAGTCCAACGTCCACCGTTGGATCAGCGAGCTGCTTCCCCTCGCCGAACAGGAGTCCGACCCCCTCGGCCTCGAGGATCTCGCCACGCACCGGGTGCCGCTCGACCGTGCGCCCGACATGTACGAGCTCTTCAAAGCGAAGGAGCAGGGCTGCATCAAGGTCGTGCTGAAGCCGTGATCTGTGGTCAGCCTTTCTCCGGACAAGCGCTGCTGTCAAGCCCTACTGCCGAACGCCACCCGGAAGTACCGTGACCGTGTGCCGGGGTCGGGTGCCCCAGCTGTTCCGAGGGGGGACCGATCATGAATCGACTTCACAGCGCCGGCGCGATCGTGGCGGGTGCCGCCGCCGTCGCGCTCATGCTCGGCGGGTGTGCCGTCGGCACCGGCGGGGGCGCCGACGACGACGCCGACTACGACCCCGACGCGGAGCTCAGCGGCGAGCTCTCGGTGATGGGCTTCTCGGGCGTCGACGAGGTCGCCACCTCCCGGGTCGAGGTGACCGAGGCCGAGCTCGGTGCCGACGTCGAGGTGAAGCTCATCGAGGGCGATCTCGACATACAGCAGTTCCTCTCGGCCGTGGCATCCGGCGAACCTCCTGAGCTGCTCTACGCCGATCGTGACCAGATCGGCTCGCTCGCCGCTCGCGGCGCGATCATCCCTGTGGATCGCTGCATCGAGGGCGAGGGGATCGAGATGGACCAGTTCCGGGAGTCGGCGGTCGAGCAGGTCACCCTCGATGGCCGGGTCTACGGGATCCCCGAGTTCAACCAGGTGCAGGTCACCATGGCGAACGCCGACCTCCTGAGCGCTGCCGGAGTGAGCATCGAAGACGTGAACGGGTCGGACCGCGAGGCCGTGACGCAAGCCAACCTGGCGCTCGCGAAGACCGGCGGCGGAGGGGTCTCGGTCATCGGCTTCGACTCGAAGCTTCCCGAGTTCCTGCCGCTCTGGGTCGCCGCAGCCGGAGGCGCGCTGCTCTCCGACGACGGGCGAACGGCGATGCTCGACTCGCAGGAGGCCGTGGACTCGCTCGCGTGGGCGGTCGGCATCTACGAGGACCAAGGCGGGTTCAGCGCCGTGAAGGCGTTCCGCGACTCCGCGGACTTCTTCGGTGAGGGCAACCAGTTCGCGACCAACACCCTCGGCGCCATGCCGATGGAGCAGTGGTACATCAACGTGCTGAACGAGGTGTCACCGGATGCCCCGATGGCGTTCGACACCGTGCGCACCACCGATGGCGAGCCGATCGCCTTCGCCGGTGGCTCGGCATGGGCCATCCCCTCCGGAACCGAGAACCCCGCGGCGGCGTGCCGTTGGGCGAAGGCGATGACGTCGCTCGACGCATGGCGTGCCGCTGCCGAGGCCCGGCTGTCGGTGCGCGAGGAGGAGGGCAAGCCCTTCACCGGCATCCTCACGGGCAATTCGGTCGCCGACGATGAGATCCGCGACATGGTTACCTCCGGCGGAGAGCCGTGGGACTCCGGCGTCGAGGCGATGTACGAGGCGAACGACAACACGGTGTCGCTGCCTGCGAACCCCGCCGACGCGGAGTTCGAGCAGGCCATGCAGGACGCAGTGAACAGCGTGCTGAACGGGGAGGCGACCGCCGAGGAGGCGCTCGCCGAGGCTCAGACGACCGCGCAGAAAGCCCTCGACGAGGGTTGGGAGAAGCTCGAGAGCCGCGACGAATGACGAGCACCGCGAGCCGCGTGGGCGGCGGAGCCCGGCAACGGCCCTCCGACGCCCGGCAAGAGCGGGAGCGAAGTCGAAGGCGGGCGAGCCGGCGCAACGTGCGCTCGGCGCTCCTGTTCCTGAGCCCGTGGCTCATCGGCTTCCTCGTGTTCACGGCGTGGCCCATGATCTACAGCGCCTACCTGTCGCTCACCGACTACGACGTCATCAACGACCCGGAGTTCGTCGGCTTGGCGAACTACGCCGAGATGGCGACCGATCCGAAGATCCTCCTCGCGCTCGGCAACACGGCGTTCTTCACTGTGGTGCAGGTGCCGTTGTACGTCCTCGTGTCGCTCGCGCTCGCCTTGCTCCTCGATCGGGCCGGTCGCGCGTCGAGCTTCTTCCGCACCGTGTTCTTCCTGCCGAAGATGACACCGCCGGTCGCGGTCGGCGTGCTCTTCCTGCTCCTCTTCAACGGGCAGAACGGACTCGTCAACACGGTGCTCGGATGGTTCGGCATCGATGGCCCCGCGTGGACCACCGATCCGGCCTGGGTGAAGCCGGGACTGATCTTCATGTCGTTGTGGACGGTCGGGGCATCCGTCATCATCCTGCTCGCGGCGTTGCGCAACGTGCCGGAGCAGCTCTACGAGTCGGCCAAGCTCGACGGCGCGGGCTTCTGGCGCACCTCGATGAGCGTCACCCTGCCGATGATCAGCCCGGCGCTGTTCTTCATCATCATCGTGAACACCATCGCGGGACTGCAGACCTTCGATGAGGCCTACACGGCGTTCTTCGGTGCGGGCAACACGACCTACAGCAACGACGCCGCGCTGTTCTACGTGATCTACCTGTTCCAGCAGGCATTCGAGTTCCTGCACATGGGCTACGCGTCGGCGATGGCGTGGGGGCTCTTCCTCGTCATCATGATCGTCACCGCGATCCAGCTCATCGTGTCGCGCAGGCTCGTCTACTACGAGGGGGAGCGATGACCGGCCTCGACGTCGACCTGCCCGTCGGAGGACCTGCCGCGCCCGGTCCCAAGCGGGACGCCGCCCTGCCCGCGGCCGCGACGGCCGTGCCGCCCACGGATGTCGAGGCCCTGCGCCGGGGCGGCCGACGTCGGCGCGGGAAGGCGACCCGCCTCTTCGCGTGGGTCGCACTCGCGCTCCTCGGCGTCGTCTTCGTCTACCCGTTCGTCTGGCTCGTGAGCGCGTCGTTCAAACCGCGCAGCGAGGTGTTCGACAACCGGCTGATCCCTGAGACCTTCACGTTCGACAACTACGTGCAGGTATGGCAGGAGGCGCCACTCGCGCTCTGGCTCCTGAACACGGTCATCGTCACGGTGCTCGCCTCGGTCACGGTCACGATCTCGAGCGCGATGGTCGCGTGGGGATTCGCGTACTTCCGGTTCCGCGGGCGGGGCGCGCTCTTCGGCCTCGTGCTCGCCACGATGATGCTGCCGGGCGCCGTCACGATGATCCCGGTCTTCCTCATCTGGAACGGGCTCGGCCAAGTGGGCACCCTCACCCCGCTCTGGGCCGGCAACCTCTTCGGGAGCGCGTTCTACATCTTCCTGCTCCGGCAGTTCTTCCTCGGCCTGCCTCGCGACCTGTTCGAGGCGGCGCGGGTGGACGGCGCGAGCCAGTGGGCCGTCTTCTGGCGCATCGCCCTGCCGCTGTGCAAGCCGGCACTCGCCGTGACGCTCGTGTTCGAGGTGCAGGCGGTCTGGACCGACCTGATGCGCGCGCTGATCTACCTCCGCGACACGGAGACGTTCACGGTCCCGCGAGGGCTCAAGTCGCTCGTCGACGCGTTCGGCTTCGGCGGGGAGTGGCACTGGGAGATCATCGTCACGGCGAGCGTCATCACGACGATCCCGATGATCATCGTCTTCTTCCTCGCCCAGCGTCAGATCATCGACGGGGTCGCGTCGACCGGCCTGAAGGGCTGATGTCGCTCGCCTCAGGCCGGCTGCTGCGCGACGGCCGGCTGCTGCGCGTTCAGATCACGTGCCCGTCAGGGTCGAGCGGGTCGCCCGTCGCTCTTCCCGGCTTGCGCGGGTCGAGGGGGTCGACCGTCTTGGGACGGTCGGGGTCGCTGAGCGAGGTCTCCCCGAACACACCACCCCGTTCTTCGTCCCGCCGTTGTTCGTTTCGGGCCGGGGGCTCTCTTCGTTCTTCTTTGTTCTCTCGTTCCTCTGTCAGGTTTCCGGGGATCCGGCTGAGCGGCTCACCCATGATGTTTGCTCCTTCCGGCGACGGATGTCGGGTCATCCGCTAACTCCACGCTAGGAAGTCGAGCGTGAAGCCGGTAGGGGATTGACCTTCGTGTCGCCCGGGGCTATTCCAACGTCGGCCGCCATCCGTCAATGGGGATGTGCCGTGGAGGCCAGCACCGGGTCGAGCCGCTCGTACCCGTCGCGCAGCGTCACTCGACGTTCGTCGATCTGCGCGACGTCGGCCCACGCGATGAGGAACATGCCGCGGTGCAGCCAGTGCTGCGGTCGGGCGATGATCGCCGGCGCGTTCGCACCGCGGCGCTCGAACCCCCACGTCGAGGTCCGGCTGTGCGGGCTCACGAGGATGCCGACGACGACCGTCTCGGCAAGCAGCTGATGCGGCGCGCCTGAGATCTCGAGCCGTACGTCGATGAGCGCGCCGAGGTGCTGTCCGGCGGCGTCGACGACCTCCGAGCCGAGCAGGTCACTCAGGATCATGGCGACCTCCCGGAATGCGGGCGATGATGTGGTCGCTGACCCAGCGCTCGGTCCAGGTGGCGTCGAGGATGTAGCCGGTGATGCCGAGGCGGATCGTGGTGCCGACCTCGGACACCAGCTTCCATGGAATGCGGATGTGTCGGGACTCGGGCGGCCTTCCGCCGAAGATCCGCGTCGCGAGGTCCGGTCCGGTCAGGATTGCGGCGACGGTCGGCGGCGGAGCGTCGGGTTCGATCGGCGCACCTGGCTCGATGCCGTCGAGCTCGAGGTCGTCGACGGTCGTCACCGGCACGCCGTCGCGATCGAGCACCTGACGGTCGAGGATGTGCAGGTGCGCGTCGAGCACGCGCCCTGCGGGTCGGTGAGGATCGTTCATGAGCCCGCTCCCGTGACGATGAGCAAGGGGATCGCGGCGATCGCCGCGACGAGGATCACAACCAGGTACACGGAGCCGAGGAGGTTCATGCCACGGCCGTTGACCTTGTCGCCCATGTACTCGCGGTCGTTCGCGATGATGAGGATGGGCAGGTAGGTGAGCGGCAGCGCAACAGCGGAGAAGACCACGGAGTACTCGGTGACGAGGATGGGGTCGACGCCGGTCGCCAGGATCGCCATCGCGACGAAGAGGCAGACGATCATCGCGAGGTGGAACCGCGCCGCCTTCGCCGGGCGGCGGAACTTGCCCCACGACCACCCGAAGTACTGGGCGAGCGTGTAGCCGCTCGAGAGGGTCGTCTCGAGCGCCGCGCCGAACGTCGCGGCGAGGATGCCGACGATGGCGAACGACAGCGCGAGCTTGCCGCCTGCCTCGGCGACCGGCAGCACGACCTGGCTGAGGCTCGTCACATCGATCGAGGCGGGCAGCAGCACCACCGCGGCGCATCCGG
Source organism: Agromyces albus (assembly GCF_030815405.1). Taxonomy (NCBI): domain Bacteria; kingdom Bacillati; phylum Actinomycetota; class Actinomycetes; order Micrococcales; family Microbacteriaceae; genus Agromyces; species Agromyces albus. Next base: position 4,206,666 of record NZ_JAUSWX010000001.1, read on the forward strand.
CGATCGCGATCGAGAGCACCCCACCGAGGGGGAAGCCGACCAGCACGTTCGCCCGCGACGTTGCCAGATCCTTCTCCGTCCACTTCTCCTCGATCGCGCCGGAGGAGAAGAAGAACACCTCGTACGGCGTCATCGCCGCGCCGAAGAGGGCGATCGCGTAGAACCAGTAGGTCGACATCTGTTCGTCGGCGGGCGGGCCGGGCTGCAGCGCCTGGCCCGCGAGGGAGCCCCAGTCGGGCGAGAGCATGAAGAGCGCGACCGCGAACACGATGAGCGTGAGGCCAAGGAGCCCGGTCACGTTCTCGAGCAGCTTGAATCGGGCGCGCCAGATGACGATCCACACTCCGAACGCGGCGACGGGGACCCATAGCAGCGGGTCCACGCTCGTCGCGAGCTGGAGCGAGAGTGCCACGCCGCCGATCTCAGCCGTGACAGTGAGCAGGTTGATGAGGAAGGATGCCCCGAGGTTGGCGAGCCCGGCACGCGGCCCCAACCGCTCACGGATGATCTCGAACGTCGCCCGCCCGCTCACCGCCGCCACGCGGCCCGACATCTGCGCGTACACGCAGATCCCGACCACGCCGACGAGCACGACCCAGGCGAGTCCGAGCCCGAACCGCGAGCCGACGATCGCGTTCGTGACCAGGTCTCCGATGTCCACGAATCCGCCGATGGCGGTGAGGATGCCGAGGGCGACGGCGAAGATGCGCTTCATCGTCTCCCGCCCTCCGCCGCCGACGCGCGTTCCTCGAGCGCATCGAGGGCATCCGACGCGCGCTCCAGCGCGGGGACCGCCTCCTCGAGGGAACCGGTGCCACCCATCGCATCGCGCGCCTGGTTGATGCCCGTCACGCCGAGTGCGAGCGCCTCGAGCAGGTCGGTGCGGAGCGCGGCATCCGACTCGGTGGAGGTATCGGTCTCGGACACCGACATGGATGCGTCGACGAGCTCGCGTCGCGCATCGCCGAGCGCCGTGATGGTCGTGGTCGGGAAGATGCGGTCGTCGAGCTGCTGGTCGACCGCGATGCGCGCGGTCTCGATGGCGGCGATGCCCTGCCCGATGGCCTGGTCGAACGTCGACGCAGGGCTCGAACATCCTGACAGCACGACGATGAGGGCCAGGAGTGAAGCGAGCGCCCGCGCCCGTGCCGAACCACCCCGTCGCGACTCAGGCACCGGTCTCGTGGTGCGGAGTCGCGACGGGCTTCGACTCCGGTGAACCGCGCTGCCTGAGGTACACGGATGCCCCGACGATCGCGGCGACCGCGAGGAACTCGCTCTGCCAGTTCTGCATCGACTCGAACCAGAACTGAGAGGTGCCGAGGTACTCGATCGCACCGACGCCGGGCTCGCCGTGTTGGGCCTGCTCCTCGGAGTAGGTCACCGCGCCCGAGACCGCGTGGAACCAGAACGAGAGGGCGAAGAGCAGGAAGAAGAAGATCGCGAGCGAGTTCTCGTACAGGACGAGCACGAACCCGCCCTTGCGCACGGGCCATGGGGTGCCGGCGTTGACCTTCACCTTGCGCGGATCCTGGTCCTGCTCGGTCGGCTCACCGAGCGGTTTGGACTCCGACGAGCCCTTCTGGAAGAGGAAGACCGTCAGTACCACATACGCGCCCATCTGCAGGAACTCGGACTCCCAGTTCTCGAATGTCGCCTCGAAGAAGTGCCCAGACGTGAGGTACTCGGCGAACGGCACGATGGCCGCGCCGTGCTGGAGCTGCTCGTCGTTGTAGACCTGCAGGCCGCTGATCGCCATTCCGGCGAGGCAGAGCACGAAGATGGCCATGCACACGAGGAAGAGCGAGTGTTCGTAGACCCACTGGCCGGCACGACCGGCCGCATCGGCCCTCTGAGCCGTGGTGGCCTTCGTCATGATGCCTCCCTTTTTCGAGAGCGTTCCGTTGAATTGATGCTCTCGGGGCGCCTGTGAAGCAGCAAGGGCTTGACAGGGTCATCACCTGATGCGGCGCCGAGTGCCTCGATAGGCTGGCGGCCATGGGGCATCCGCAGGTGGTCGATCCGGCGCATCCACTCGTCGAGCGGGTGCGGGAGATCTGCCTCGAACTGCCCGAGGCTGTCGAGGTCGAGGCGTGGGGGCGGCCGACGTTCCGGGCGGCGAAGCCGATCTTCGTGCATGTGAGCGCGTCGATGGAGCGGCCATTCTCGATCGTCGTGAAGACCGACCCCGAGGAGCACCTCGCGCTCGTGCAGGATCCGCGCTTCTTCGGCCCGCCCTACTACGACCGCAACCACTGGGTGGGCGTCGACATCGATGCGCCCGACACGGATTGGCAATTGCTCGCCGAGCTCATCGAGACCTCGTATCGGCAGGTCGCGAACGTGCGTCAGCGTACGGCACTCGACGTGCTGCGGCCCGCGCATGCGGGCGGCTGATCGCGGTCTGCCGAGGGTCCGCGCCGATTGGCGAGATCGAGACGCGTGGGATAGAGTGGCGTGGTTGCCTGATCAGCGAGTTTCGCGCGGGCGACAACCCATGCGCCCGTAGCTCAACGGATAGAGCATCTGACTACGGATCAGAAGGTTGGGGGTTCGAATCCCTCCGGGCGCACACTGGTTGAGACAGTAGGAGAACGGCTCGCTTCGGCGGGCCGTTCTCGTCTTCTCCTTTCGTCAAGTGTCGAGCAGCTCGTTGGACAATTTGGTGGTGTCCCCCTCGGTGGCGACCCTTCGATTCGTCGATACTCGACGCATGCCCAAAAGTGACATGCATACCGCCCGTGAGCGTACGTCGGTTCCGCGACCGTACCCCCCGACCCTCGGCATCGAGGAGCGCTCGCTCCCGCGGTGAGGCGCCGCGCCCGCGACGAAACAGCCGGACCTCCGATCACGCAGGTGCGGCTGTCGGGCGCGGTCGGCACGTGGCCGAGCGGGATGCCACTGGTGCGTCGGTGGTCGCCGGCAGGCTGGCCGCATGGCAGGGCGCCGACGTCCCGGGTCTCCCTGACCTCGCCAGGATGGGGTACATCGTCGGCATCGCCGAAGTTCGGCTGATCGGAGGTGTCCGAGTGCGGTAGCCCCAATGCGGGGCACAAATATCATGCCTTGGCCCACATTTTGCTGGGAATTCGCCGAGAATCCGCGCGTCCAACTCTGTCCCCCGGTGAGCCGCATCCCCGCCTCTGGATAGGCTCACGAACAATCTGAGTCCCGTGATCGAGAGTTCGGATATGAGTGGTGACCGAGCCGGACTCGTTCCGGCCACGTCAAAACTGGGGGGCTTCGTGCGGCAGCGAGCAGCCGCTCCCGGCATTGCCGACTGTGGGGGACACGGTCGGCCAGAGGTCGTGCTCGAGCGGCGGTTCCGATCGTTCGTCCGACGCGTCTACGTGCTGCTGATCGCCATCGCCGTGTCGATCGTGCTCTTCCGCATCTTCGCACCGCAGCGCGGGATGCTTCTCCACGGCACTCCGCTGACGGCCGACGTGCTGTGGCTGCTGCCTGCCGCAGCGGGCGGAGCAGCGGCAGGTGCCGCCATCGTCGTGGCCTCCGCTTCGCGTGCCGCACTCGAGGGCATGGCTCGTGTCGGCCTGCCCGGCTTGGGAGCCGGCGCGCGCGCGCTCTCGAACGGGCTCACGTGGGCGGCCATCGCGCTGCTCGGCGTGCACTTCACGGCGAACGCGTTCGCGGTGCTGCCCGGCGGCCACAGCCTGGTCGGCGCGATCCTCGGCGGTTCGCTCGGCTTCGGCACCTATCGCCTGCATCGGCACGCGATCGAGCACGACGCGTACCGCACCTTCAATCTCGTCGCGATGCTGCTCGCCACCGGCATACTCGCGAGCATGAGCATGACGCCCACAGGGGAGTGGTGGACGCTCAACTTCAGCACCCTCGGAACCTCCGACGACGTCGCCGCCGCGTGCTTCAATGTGGCGATCATCGTGTCTGGTGCCGGAATGGCGGGGCTCGCCCGCAGCCTCACCCGCGCCCTCACCGGGGGCCGGTTCAGCACCCGCCGGGGCGGACTTCGCACGATGAAGGCACTGATCATCATCATCGGCGTGTGCCTGATCGGCCTCGGATTCGTGCCGATCGACGGTGCCATGGCGCTGCACAACGCCTTTGCCGCGGCAGCGGCGGGCGCGTTCGCACTGCTGTGCCTTGGAGTGCAGGTCTGGGCACGGCAGATGCCGCGATTGCTCGTCTTGTTCTCGTACGTGGCATTCAGCCTCGAGGTGGTGGCGATGATCGCCTACGACCGCCTCGGATTCTTCAGCCTCACGGTGTTCGAGATCGTCGCGTTCACCCTCGTGTTCGTCTGGCTCATCGCGCTCGTTGCGACCACGGCCATGCACCCGCAATCGCAGTCGGCCGAGGCGCTCCCGGATGCCTCGGTCCGCCGGCACCTCGCGGTCGATTCGTTCGCGCGGCGGGCCACGACGGCGGCGGCCGGGCCGGTGAGCCACACCCCAGATCGACGTGCTCCGCGCAGTATTCGAAGCTCGACCGGGGTGATGAATGCGCGTGTCCGCCGGCGATCACGCCGAACAGGATCCCTCTCCCACGAGCAGCGCTCGATGTGGCGTGCCGGCGTGAGTTCAGACGACCCCCCGGACCACGGAATCTCCGGCCGCCCACCGCGTTAACCCTTGTGAGCCATCGAGGTTCGCAGCTGTCGTCATGGAGGAAGCATGCCCACTGAGACCGACCGAGTCCAGATCACCCGACACGACGACAGAAACCGCTACGAACTCACCGTCGACGGAGAACGTGCGGGCTACGCGGAGTACCGGGCCATGCCCGGGCGGATCGTGTTCACGCACACGGTCGTGTATCCGCAACACGAGGGCGAGGGACTCGGCAGCCGGCTCGCGAAGCGCGTGCTCGATGACGCAGTCGCCGACGGCTTGACGATCGTGCCGCAGTGCCCGTTCATCGGCGCGTATCTGAAACGGCACACCGAGTACGAGGCATCCGTCGACTGGCCGTGACCGCCCGCTGAGCTCGACGCGTGCCTCGACCGGCCCCGTTTGCACTGACCCTCGATTTGGGCAGTGCGCGTGCGGCGCGCGAGGACTACGCTTCCACCAAACCCGAGTCGGGCCCGAACCCGACTGTCGTCAGGCGAGTTCGTTGTGCGCCGGCGAACCTGCGAACGATTTCCGGTCGTTTCGCTCGGGGGCGGTCTCGTCGGGCTCAGTTCGGGTCGCCCGCCGAGAACGGCCTCCACGGAGGCCGCGGTGGGGCGGGAGGTAGGGTTCCCGCCCCGCCGTCAATCACTCTCGGGCGGCCGTCGGCGCGACACCCAGCCGGAGCCGGTCGCACAGCTCGATGAGGCTGCGGAGCTCTTCGTCGTCGAGTGCGTGGCCGACGTGCCGGTTGATGGTCTGCATGTGCGTGATCGCGACCCTGCGGAACAGGTCGAAGCCCTCGGTCGTGAGGGCGACGATGGTGCCGCGGCCGTCTTCAGGATCGTGTGACTTCGCGATGAGGCCTCGCGCGGTGAGGCGGTCGACGAGCCGGCTCACGCTCGGCTGGGTGATGAGCACGCTGCGGTTCAGTTCCTTCAGCCGCAGCCGTCGGCCGGGCGCCCTCGAAATATTGAAGAGCACGTCGTACTCGTTGAGCGAGAGCACCTCGCTCGGAAACTCGGCCGCGAGCGCGCGCATAACGGTGACCTGGGCGCGGAACAGCGACTCCCAAGCTGCAACGGTGATCGCTCGATCCGCCATTCGGGCCCCCTTATCGATTGGAACTGATCCAAGAATAGGGAACCGCAGGAGAAATCGGTTGAGGGCCGGTCGTAGAGGCTGACGACCGGCCCTCTCCCTTGCACCAAGAGTGTCCTGCAATCACATTCCGCACCGACCGCCACAGCAAACAGTCGGTGCACTTCCGAATATATAACGGATCGATAACGGGCGCTAGTTATCATTCTGTGATTTTTCGAAATTGGCGGAAATCGGTTACCCGAGCCTCGATCGGTTGGCCGAATCCCACAGAGTCCGGTCGACATCGACCCGAATTTCGATCCCTGCGATACTGCTGCCATGGTCTTCGCACCGCTCCCGTCTGCTGCAGCGTGGCGGCATGAGCTCTCCCGCGACGGGTTCGAGGTCGCCTATTTCCACGTCGACGGATCCGGATGGCGGCTCATCGGCTGCACGACCGCCGTCGAGGCCGGTCAGACCGCTGTGGTGAGCTACGACCTCATCGTCGACGCGGGCTGGGCGACGAGGCGCGCAACGGTGGCGCTGCAATCGGAGTCCGGCGCCCGGCGACTTCTCCTCGAATCCGACGGCCATGGACGCTGGCGTATCGACGGCGAGCGGGCACCACTGCTCGACGGATGCCTCGACGTCGACTTGGAGTCGTCGGCCACGACCAACACCCTCCCCGTGCACCGGATGCAGCTCGAGGTCGGCGAGCAAGCCGAGGCTCCCGCCGCCTACGTGCGGATGTTCGATCTCAGCGTCGAGCGGCTGGAACAGGACTATCGCCGCATTGCCGATGCCGACGCCGATGCCGATGCCGACGCCGATTCCGGGTCGCGCGAGCCACGCCCCACGCGCGCCGGCGCGCGGTACGACTACCGATCTCCGGCGTTCGACTTCGAGTGCGTGCTCGTCTTCGACGAGTCTGGCCTCGTGCTCGACTACCCGGAAATCGCCGTTCGCGTCGCCTGACGGCTCGACCGCGACGAGCTGGGAGTGCGGTCCGTCCGTGTACTGCCAGTGCCTCCCTTCGCGCAGCGGATCGCCGTACGGTTGAGCCATGGACCATCGCGTGGAGATCCGCGACTTCCTGCGTTCGCGGCGGGCCAGGATCACACCGGAAAAGGCGAACCTCGCCGCCTACGGCGGCAACCGGCGCGTGCCCGGCCTCCGTCGCGAGGAGGTCGCGATGATCGCCGGGGTGAGCGTCGACTACTACGCCCGCCTCGAACGGGGCAACGTCAGCGGCGTCTCCGACGAAGTGCTCGATGCCATCGCCCGCGCACTGCGGCTCGATGAGGCCGAGACCGCGCACCTGTTCGACCTCGCCCGAGCTGCCCGAGCAACGCTCACGCCGAGACGCCGCTCCAACGCGCCGCAACAGCTCGTGCGACCGAGCGTGCAGCGACTCCTCGACGCGTGGGTCGGCGCGCCGGCGTGGATCCGCAACGACCGCATGGACCTCCTCGCGGCGAACGATCTCGGCCGCGCGCTGTACTCCGAGTTGTTCGCCGAGCCGGTGCAGCCGCCGAACAACGCCCGGTTCGTCTTCCTCAACCCGCGATCGAAGGACTTCTACGTCGACTGGGAGCGCGGGGCCAACGACCTCGTCGCGATCCTCCGCAGCAGCGTGGGCCGCAACCCGAACGATCGCAGCCTCATGGAGCTCATCGGGGAGCTCTCCTCCCGCAGCGAGGCCTTCCGCACCAAGTGGGCGAACCACAACGTGCGGTTCCACCGAACGGGCGTGAAGCGACTCCATCACCCGGTGGTCGGCGACCTCGAGCTCTCGTACGAGGCGATGGTGCTGCCGGCCGACCCCGGGCTGACGATGTTCGCCTATACAGCCGAGCCCGCTTCACCGAGTGAGGAACGACTCAAGCTCCTCGCGAGCTGGGCGGCGACCACAGCGGATACTGCGACGGTGACGGATGCCGCGTCGGCGACGGATGCCGCGTCGGCATCTGCGCCGGCGGCTTCGGACGTCGCCGACCGCCAACGCGATCGGTGAGCGGCACTAGGAGAGCAACGGCCCGAGCCGGCTCGCGCCGTCGCGGAGCAAGTCGAGGAGGCGCCCGGGGCGCTCGATGCGGTCCGTCGTGGTCGACAGGCTGAGTGCCGCGACGAGGCGACCTTCGAGGTCGCGGATCGGCAGGGCGAGGCATCCGAGCGCCGGATCGAATGCGCCCGTCTGCACCGCGAAGCCCCGACCGATGGTCTCGGCGACGAGTCCGGAGCTCAGGATGCCCGACCGCACGCCCTGCCGCTCGAGGTCGGCGAGCAGGAGCCGGCCCATCGCCGAGACGCCGAGGTCACGCGTCAGCCGCGCGGCATCCGAGAGCCGGAAATCGGGGTCCTCGTCGAGGATGCGCAGCGTGGTTCCCGCGTAGCCCGCGAGGTGCACGCCCCCGCGCACGTGGGTGCGCAGGCCGGCGACGATGCTCCGTACGGCCTGCGGCGGACGGGCGGGAGTGACGAGGTTCGCGAGCTCGGCGACCTTGCGCCCGAGCGCGAATCCCGAGAGGTCGCCGAGGCGCACGAGGTACTCCTCCTGCACGAGCACGTTGAGCAGCCGATACGCGGTCGCGCGCGGCATGCCGAGATTCGCCGACACCTCGCGAGCCGTGACGCCGGCGCCGCACCGCGCGACCTCCTCCAGCACAGTGAATGCGCTGTGGATCGCCTTCGGCTGCCGGGCGTGCACGCCGTGAGCCCCGAGTTCAGCCCCCACGTCGTCCGCCCGCACCCGAGTCGTCGACCCACTCCGCCTCGGGGATGCCGCCGAGCACGTCGCCTGCGACGGCGTGGTCGTAGACCCCGATCGCATGCCGCAGCCACGGGCGCCGCAGCATCCGCAGCCAGTACACGGCGATGCCCGCCGCGAGCAGTGCGACGAAGCCCCACACTCCGATCGCCCGATCGCCGCGAGTCTCCTCGATGAGGTAGACCACCACGACGCCGGTGAGCGCGCTCGCCGCGATCGCGGCCTTCGCCGTCGCCCAGGCGCTCGACTCGCCGATGCGGTGCAGGAACACCGGGGCCGCGACGCACGCGAGCACGTAGGCGAGGATGTACCCGCCTGCGGCGAAGATGATGAGCACGGTCATCGCCGCCCAGATGTCGCCGACCACCAGCACGAGGGCGACGGGCACCGCCGTGACGACCGGCAATGCGATCGCGCTCGCCACGAACGGCGTACGGAATCGGGAGTGCGCGGTGCCGAACGCCTGGGGCAGCAGCCCTTCGCGGCCCATCGAGAACAGCACCCGCACGAGCGCCGTCGACGACGCGACCGCGCACGCGAAGAGGGATGCGGCGATGCTCACGTCGAGCACGAATCCCGCCCACGGCACGCCGAACGCCGCCGCGAGATCGTTCGCGGGCGACGTGCTCGACGTCGCGTCGAGTCCGGTCACCTCGAACCCGATGGTCTGCGCGGCTGCGGAGCCGAGGTAGAGCAGGCCCGAGAGCAGCACCGTCCAGCTGATCGCGCGGGGGATGCTCGCGAAGGGCCGCTTCGCCTCGACGCCGAGCGAGGCTGAGCTCTCGAAGCCGACGAACGCCGTGATCGCGAGCGTCGCCGCGACGGCGAATCCCTCGAGGTCGAAATCACGCGGGTCGGGGACGATGGCGACGAGACCATCGCCGTGCGCCGCGATGAGCGCGACGATGAGCGCGAGGATCAGCACGACGGAGGTGGCCTCGACAAGCAGGGTCACCCGCGTCGACAGCCGGATGCCGCGGGCGAGCAGCAGCAGGCACGCGAGCCCCAGCGTGACGATCGCGCCCGTGCCGAGCGCCACCGCACCGAGCCCGATCGGAACGATCCGCGTGATGAGCAGCGCCAGGTAGTACCCGGCGCCCGCGAGTGCGAACATCGCGATGAAGCCGTACCCGATGAGGAGCCCGACACCGGCGACGAAGGCCGGCCCTGTGCCGAGCCCGCGAGCGACGAAGGTGTAGAGCGAACCGGTCGCGGCCATCCGTCGCGTGAACTCGTTGATCGTGCTCGCGGTGAGCAGCGCGATGACGAGTGCCGCGGCGAGCGCCGGCAGGCTCGTCGCGCCCGCGACCGCCGACACGAGCAGCGGCGTCGTGAAGGCCGCGCCCGCCGGGGCGACCGCCGACACCGATTGAGCGAGGACATCAGCGAAGCCGACGCTGCGCCTCGCCAGACCCGAGAGCGGCGAGCGCTCGGCGAGGCCCTCGATCCGCTCGGGGCGGGCGATGGCGCGGGCGAGCGCATCCATTGGCGGGTCCTCTCGTTCGGCGCCACGTTCGGCTCCGTCGCGTTTCGGGGTCGACGGGCCGATCGGTCGCAGAGCGCGATCGTAAGTCGGCCAGGTTTCGGCCGAGGCATCCATTGCGTTTCGTTCGTGTGACCGTGGGTGAGACGGCGCTGCTCCCGGTGTCTCAGAGGGCGTGCGCGACTGTTCACCGGCGGGGCATTCGGGGGCAACACGTGCTCGACAGGCTTGCGGCATCCGTTCCCACCCCCCGAGGAGTCGCCATGACCGCACTCAACCAGTCCCCAGGCACCGCCGGCACCAGCACCATCGACGCCGAGGCCCGCCCGAGCCACGGCCGCACCCTCAGCGGATCCCTCGGCGTCACGGCGATCGTCTTCATGGTCGTCGCGGCCGCCTCGCCGCTCACCGTCGTGGGCGGCGCGGCACCGCTCGGCATCCTCCTCGGCAACGGCGTCGGCTACCCGGCGATGTTCGCCATCTCCGCCATCGTGCTGCTGCTCTTCTCGGTCGGGCTCGCGACCATGGCGAAGCACGTGCCGAAGCCAGGCGCCTTCTTCACCTTCGTCGGGTACGGACTCGGCCGGCCGATGGGCCTCGCGACCGCCTACCTCGCGCTCCTCACCTACACGACCATCCAGGTCGCGGTGTACGGCTACATGGGCTACGTGCTCGAGGTGACGATCGCGGGTGTCGGCGGGCCAGACCTGCCGTGGTACCTCTACGCCCTCGCGGTCATCGCCCTGGTCGGCATCCTCGGCTACCGCCACATCGAATTGAGCTCGAAGGTGCTCGGGGTGCTGCTCGTCGGCGAGATCCTCATCGTGCTCGCGCTCGTCGTCGCGGTCGTGGCATCCGGTGGGCCCGAGGGCCTCTCGCTCGCACCGTTCGAGCCCGCGAACATCGTCTCTGGTGCCCCCGGGCGTCGGCCTCATGTTCGCGATCGCGGCGTTCATCGGGTTCGAGGCGACCGCGATCTTCCGCGACGAGGCGAAGAACCCGAGCCGCACCATCCCGATCGCGACGTACGTGGCCGTCATCGGCATCGGCGTGTTCTACACGATCGCGTCATGGGGCATCGTCATGGCCTGGGGCCCGAGCGGCGTCGTCGACGCGGCCGCCGCCGACCCGGGCGCCATGGTCATCATCACGACCCTGAACTACCTCGGCCCGATCGGCGAGGTCGTCATCAACGTGCTGCTCATCACGAGCATGTTCGCGTGCGTGCTCTCGTTCCACAACGTCATCACGCGCTACCAGCACTCGATGTCGACGGCCGGCGTGCTGCCCCGTCGTCTCGGCGACGTGCACCACCGCCATCTCTCGCCGCACACCTCCTCGATCGTGCAGACCGCCACGGGCGTCGTGTTCATCGCCGCCTTCGCGTTCCTCGGGCTCGACCCGGTGCTCGCCGTGTTCACCTGGTTCTCGGGCGTCGCCACGCTCGCGATCGCGATCCTCATGGCGATCACGAGCGTGGCGATCATCGTGTACTTCACGCGGAAGAACCGCGGCGCGGCCGGCGTCTGGCACACGGTCATCGCCCCGGCGCTGGGTCTCGCCGGCCTCATCGCCTCGGCGATCATCATCACCGCGTACTTCCCGATGCTCGTTGGCGACGTCGACGCCGAGGGCATTCCGGTGTTCGGCGTCCTGAGCCTCTCGCTCCTGGCGTTCATCGCGCTCGTGCCGGTCGCCGGCTACGTGCAGGCGCTGGTGCTGCGCGTGCGCGACCCGCAGGCGTATGAGCGCATCACCGACGCGATCGGCGGATGACCCGCGCGGCACAACCCCGGATTCGACCCGCAGACCGACACCACCACGAAGGAAACGACGACATGACCATCCTCGATCCAGTCGCCACGCCGACCGACACCGTCACGAGCATCGCGCACCCGCTCTCGAGCCTCTCCGCCGAGGAGTTCGTGCGAATCCGCGACCTCATCGCCGCCACGCCCGACTTCACTCCGGCCACCCGCTTCGCCTACGTGGGCCTCGACGAGCCGCACAAGCTCGAGGTGCTCGCATGGCAGGGCGGCGACGGGCCGCTGCCCGAGCGCCGGGTCCGCGTGATGCTGCTCGATATGGCGACCGGACGCTCCACCGACAACATCGTGTCGCTCACCTCGGGTGTGCTCGTGTCGACGACCGTGCTCGACGGGTCACGCGGCCAGTTGCCGGTGCTCCTCGAGGAGTTCGAGGCCATCGGAGCGATCGTCGCCGACGACCCCCGCTGGGTCGAGGCCCTCGCCCTTCGCGGATGCACCCCGGACGACGTCGTCTGCGTGCCCCTCTCGGCCGGGTACTACGACTACCCCGAAGAGGAGGGCCGCCGCATTCTGCGGGTTCTCGCGTTCCGCCAGGACCACCCGGCCGACCACCCGTGGGCGCACCCCGTCGACGGCCTGAGCGCCTACGTCGACGTCGCCAACCGCGAGGTGACCCGGCTCATCGATGCGGCACTCATCCCCATCCCCGCTGAGAGCGGCAACTTCGACGACCCGGTGGTGCAGGGTGGGCCGCTCACGACGTTGAAGCCGATCTCGATCACCCAGCCCGAAGGCCCGAGCTACTCGGTCGACGGCGAGTGGGTGAGCTGGGCGAACTGGCGCTTCCAGGTGGGCTTCGACACACGCGAGGGCCTCGTGCTGCGCCAGTTGTCGTTCACCGACGCCGGCGAGGAGCGCCCCATCATCTACCGCGCCTCGATCAACGAGATGCTCGTGCCTTACGCCGACCCGTCGCCCGTGCGCTTCTGGCAGAACTACTTCGACACGGGGGAGTACCTCTTCGGGCGTTTCACGAACTCCCTCGCACTCGGATGCGACTGCGTCGGCGAGATCCGCTACTTCGATGCCGTGCTCGCCGACGAGCTCGGCAACCCGTTCACCATCGAGAACGGCATCTGCATGCACGAGGAGGACTTCGGCACGCTCTGGAAGCATTCCGACATGTTCACCGGCTCGAACGAGGTGCGCCGCTCTCGCCGCCTCGTGATCAGCTTCTTCACGACGGTCGGCAACTACGACTACGGCTTCTACTGGTACCTCTACCTCGACGGCACGATCGAGTGCGAGGCGAGGCTCACCGGCATCCTCTTCACGTCGGCCTACCCCGGGCTCGACGCCGACGGCAACGACTACCCGTTTGCGAGCGAGGTGGCCCCCGGCCTCGGCGGCCCGTACCACCAGCACCTCTTCAGCGCACGACTCGACATGATGATCGACGGCGTCTCGAACGCCGTCGACGAGGTCGACGTCGCGCGAGTACCGATGGGCGCAGGCAACGAGCACGGGAACGCGTTCACCAAGCAGGTCACGCGCCTCACGAGCGAAGCCGCTTCAGGGCGGGTTGCGGATGCCTCGGTCTCACGAGCGTGGTTCATCTCGAACACCGAGAAGGTGAACCGCATGGGCCGGCCGACGTCCTACGTGCTGTACCCGCAGGAGGCGCCCGTGCTCCTGGCCGACGATGCGTCGTCGATCGCGAAGCGCGCCGAGTTCGCCACGAAGCACCTCTTCGTCACGAAGTACGATCCTGCCGAACGGTACGCGGCGGGCGACTTCGTGCACCAGAACCCCGGCGGCGACGGCATCACGAGGTACATCGCCGACGATGCATCCGTCGACGGCGAAGACCTCGTCGTGTGGCACACGTTCGGGCCGACGCACTTCCCGCGCCCCGAGGACTGGCCGGTCATGCCCGTCGACTACGCGAAGTTCACCCTGAAGCCGCACGGCTTCTTCGGCAGGAATCCGGCACTCAACGTGCCGGCTCCGGATGCCGCGCCGCACTGCGCTCCCGCCGATCACGACCACGCAGGTCACGGCGGTCACGACCACCACGGCCACTAGGACCCCCGGTGGTCGAGGTGCTCCACCTCGCCGCGGTGGTCCCGGCCACGGTCGGGCTCTGCTGTGCGGTCGGCGACCGCCGCGGCAGGGCCCGATCGGTCGTGCCGGCGGCGGCGATGTTGATCGCGATGATCGCCATGGCGACCGGGTGGCCGGCGGTGCCGCCGCTCGTGTGGGCCGGTGCGCTCCTGGCGCTCGGCGTCGCAGCCGCGGCCCTCATCAGGGTCCATGCGGGTGGCGATGGCGGGCACGCCCGGCACATGCAGCTGCATCGGGCGCTCGGATTGGTGCTCGGCGCCGCGCTACTGGTCGTTGCTGCTGCAGCTCACGAGGGAGTCGCGGGATCCGGGCATCCGAGTCATCCGTCGCTCGGGTCACCCCTCGCCGTGACGCTCGCGGGAGCCGCCGGCTACCTGGTCTTCACCGTCTGGCTCGTGGTGCGCTCGATCAGCCGCCGTTCCCCGCTCGTCGGCGCCGTGGAGGCATCCGCGATGGGACTCATGACCGCACTCATGGCGATCGCGTCACTCGCCTGAACAGTGGCGGGCCGCCGCGACCTCAGTAGAGGTCGGGCGACGGCGTCGAGGCCTGGCGGATCGAGACGTCGGCGTGGCGGTCGAAGCGGTAGCCGATGCCGCGCACGGTGCGCACGATGTCCTGGTAGTGCGCGAGCTTCGAGCGCAGGCGCCGCACGTGCACGTCGATCGTGCGCTCGCTGGGAGCCTCGTCGTCGGCGTCCCACAGGTTCTCGATGAGCTCCTGGCGGTCGATCGTGCGACCCTCGCGCAGCACGAGGAACTGCAGGAGCTCGAACTCCTTGTAGGTGAGGCCGGCGGCCTCGCCGTCGAGCAGCACGCGCTTGCGGGAGATGTCGATGATGACGCCGTTGGGGTGGCGGTCGGTGTCGTCGTTGGTGTCGCGGCGCTGCTTGGCGAGCGCGGCGGGGTCTTGGAGGGCGAGGCGCACGACGTCGACGTCACGGCCGCCTGCGCCCTCGGGAGCGAGAGCGACGGCCGCGTAGGTCTCGGCCGAGGGGGCCACTTCGGCGGTGAGGGCGCGCAGCGCCTCGACGATGCGGTGCAACGTCGTGCCGTCTTCGGTGGCCTTGGTCTCGTCGATGCCGACGTAGAGCACGAAGCCACGGGCCTCGGTGCCCTCGGGCACGGCGCGAACGCGCGGCGCGTCGGAGCGGGAGGCCTCGGTCGCGGCATCCGTTGTGGGCGTCGAGGCCGGACGGGGTGAGATCGAGACGGAGCGGAGCGGTGCACCGGGCTGCGACGGAGCGGTGCGAACGGGAGTGGGAGCGGTGCGGGCGGGAGCGAAAGCGAGAGACATGACGAAATCCTTGCGTGAAGGGTGCAACAACAGACCCCGGAGCGGGGTCGGAGCGAATGGCCGTGCGGCCGGGCGAACCTCGAGATACGACGGTTCAGTGGAGTCGGGGCCGATCGGGATGCTGATCGGCTGCGGGACTCGGCGGTGGGGTCGCGGTCAGCGGCACATTCGACAACACATGGGCGCGCGCATCGGCATCATCATGCCGTGAGTCCTGAGATCGCCGGGGGCGGTCAGGGTGCGTGCGGTGTCAGTCATGGGCGTCAGTCAAACCGATGTTCGCGCATGTGTCAATTCATGACGTGCACATGACGGGCTGTGACGTCGCACGCGGTGCGCGCCAGCGCCCACCATTCGGAGGAACCGGGTGAGCGGATGTCACCGCTGCAAGATTCTGCGATGAAACGCGAATTCAGAAAATCTTCCCCAGTGGCGCTGCCAAGCGGCGCGGCACCCGTCGAAGATCCTTCGGAGCGACGGATGCCTAGCAGAACTCAGACCGTGCCGTAGAGGCGATCGCCGGCATCGCCGAGGCCCGGCACGATGTATCCCAGCTCGTTCAGGCGCTCGTCGACCGCGCCGAGCACGATCGTGACCTCGCGGCCGTGGAGGGCCTGTTCGACCGCGGCGAGGCCCTCGGGGGCGGCGAGGATGCAGATGGCCGTGACATCCGTGGCCCCGCGGTCGAAGAGGTACTCGATGGCGGCCGTGAGCGAGCCGCCCGTCGCGAGCATGGGGTCGAGCACGAAGCACTGCCGGTCGGAGAGATCTTCGGGCAGGCGCTCGGCGTACGTGGTCGGCTCGAGCGTCTCTTCGTTCCTGGCCATGCCGAGGAAGCCGACCTCGGCCGTCGGCAGGAGCTTCACCATGCCCTCGAGCATGCCGAGGCCCGCCCGCAGGATCGGGACGATGAGCGGCTTCGGGTCGGCGATGCGAACGCCGGTCGTGGGCGCGACCGGGGTCACGATGTCGATCGGCTCGACGCGCACGCCCCGCGTGCCCTCGTAAGCGAGCAGGGTCATGAGCTCTTCGACGAGCGATCGGAACTGCGGTGACGGGGTCTTCGCGTCGCGGAGCACCGTCAGCTTGTGGGTGATGAGCGGGTGGTCGGCAACGTGGACTCGCATGGGCTCGAGTCTACTGAGCGGGTTCCCGCCGGCCAGCGCCGGATACGATACGAGAGTCGCGTGTACAGGAGGCCCATGTCGATGCGTGAGCTCGAGATCCACCGCGAGTGGATGCGACTCGCGCTCGCCGAGGCCGAGGCCGCACCCGCCACTCGTGACGTGCCGGTCGGAGCCGTGGTCGTGAACGGCGACGGCGTCGTGATCGCCGCGCGGCGCAACGAGCGGGAGCTGCTGGGCGACCCGACCGCGCACGCCGAGCTCCTCGCACTCCGCACCGCGGCCGAGGCGTACGGCGACTGGCGCCTCACCGACTGCACGCTCGTCGTCACCCTCGAGCCGTGCATCATGTGCGCCGGGGCGATCCTCGCCGCCCGCATCCAGACCGTCGTGTTCGGCGCGTGGGACGAGAAGGCCGGTGCCGCCGGCTCGCTCTACGACGTGCTGCGCGACCGCAGGCTCAACCACCGTGTCGAGGTGATTCCGGGAGTCGAGGCGGATGCCGCGGCGCGGCTGCTCGTCGAGTTCTTCGACGACCCGCTGCGTCGCCACTGACGCGACGTCACGCGCTTGCCGGCTACTCGAGTCCCTTGATCACGATCGCGTCGGTCGGCGGAGCCGTGAGGTTCGGGTCGACGTAGACGTCGGGCTCGACGTAGATGACGCGTGCTGCGGGCACGGCGTGCCGGATGCGCTGCTCGATGACGTTCGTCGCCGTGGCGACCTCGAGCAGCCGCTGGTCGGCTTGGAATCCCACCTTGGCGGCGACGAGCAGTTCGTCGGGGCCGAGGTAGAGGGTCTTCATGTGGATGATGCGCTCCACCTCGGTGCCGGCGAGAATCGCCTGCTCGATCTTCTCGTGGTCGGCTTCGGTGGCACCCTCGCCCACGAGGAGGCTCTTCGTCTCGATGCCGAGCACGATCGCGACGACGATGAGCAGCGTGCCGATGAACAGCGTGCCGAGTGCGTCGAAGAAGGGGTTGCCGGTCAGCACGGTGAGGCCGACGCCGATGAACGCGAAGACGAGGCCGAGGAGGGCGGCGATGTCTTCGAGGAGCACGACGGGGAGCTCGGGCGCCTTCGCGTGACGCACGAACTGCACCCAGCTCTGCTTGCCGCGCACGTGGTTCGACTCCCTGACCGCGGTGCGGAGCGAGAACGACTCGAGCACGATCGCGATCGTGAGCACGAGCAGCGGCAGCCACCAGTGATCGAGCTCGTGCGGGTGCTGCAGCTTGTCGACGCCCTCGTAGATCGAGAACACGCCGCCGACGGAGAAGAGGATGATCGCGACGACGAACGCATACACGTAGCGCTCGCGACCGTAGCCGAACGGGTGCTCCTCGTCGGCAGCCCGCTTGGCCTGGCGACCGCCGAAGATGAGCAGCAGCTGGTTGCCGGCATCGGCGACGGAGTGCACGGCCTCTGCAAGCATCGACGCCGAGCCCGAGAACCCCCACGCGATGAACTTCGTGATCGCGATGCCGGTGTTCGCGAGGAATGCCGCCATGATGGCCTTGGTGCCGCCTGATGCGCTCATACGCCAATCCTAGGATGGGTCGCATGACCGTCGAAGCCCCCATCCACCTGCCCTCGATCGCCTTCCTCGGAGCGGGGTCGATGGCTCGCGCCATCCTCTCCGGCCTGCTGCACTCGGGTGTCGTCGTCGACGGCGGCATCCGTGCCACCAACCGCAGCGCAGCACGGGCGGCGGAGCTCGACGACCTTCCCGGCGTCACGTCCTTCGCCACCGAGACGGATGCCGCGGCGAACCGCACTGCCGTCGCCGGCGCGAAGATCGTGGTCGTCGCTGTCAAGCCCGCGATGGTCCCCGACCTCCTGCGCGAGATCTCCGACGCACTGGATCCCGGCACGGTCGTCATCTCGGTCGCCGGGGGCGTGACCGTCGCGACGTTCGAGTCGTTGCTGCCCGAGTCGGTCGCGGTCATCCGCACGATCCCGAACACGCCCGCGGTCGTCGGTCGCGCGGTCACCGGCGTCTCCCGAGGCACGCGATCGAGCAACGACGACCTCGCGCTCGCCGTCACGCTCTTCGAGGCGGTCGGCGAGGTGCTCGTCGTGCCCGAGTCGCAGCTCGACGCGCTGTCGTCGATCTCGGGCTCCGGCCCCGCCTACGTCTTCTACCTCATCGAGCAGTTCACGGCGACGGCCGTCGACAAGGGATTCACGCCCGAGCAGGCCGCCGTGATGGTGCAGGGCACGTTCCGGGGGGCGAGTGAGCTGCTCGCGGCATCCGACGATTCGCCGATGGAGCTGCGCCGCCGCGTCACGAGCCCCAAGGGCACCACCGAACGCGCCATCGCGGTGTTCGAAGAGGCCGCGTTCAAGCAGACCTTCGACCGGGCGACGGATGCCGCGCTCGCTCGCGCCCGCGAGCAGGCGGCCGGCGCGTGATCCCGCGTCCGCGCGAACAGCGAGCCGGTGACGGTCGGTTCGCGCTTCGCCCGGACACGCGAATCGCAGCCGCGCCGGCTGCACGCTCAGCCGCGTTGCGCCTGCAGCGTGACCTCGCTGCGGCGACCGGGTTCGAGTTGCCGCTGCTCGGCGAGTCGGGCCTCGATACGCCTCCGTCTGCGCCGGGCGCTCCTCGACCGCCGGGTCCGGGCGACATCGACCTCACCATCGACGACCGAATGCCGCGAGAGGCATACCGGCTCGAGGTCGCACCCGACGGGGTCCGCATCACGGGCGGGAGGGACGCCGGCGCGTTCTACGGCGGCCAGGCGTTCCGGCGGCTGCTCGGGCCCGACGCATTCCGCCGGGCGCCGCTGCCGGGCCGCGACTGGACGGCTGCGGCATCCGTCATCGACGACGCCCCGCGCTTCGCGTGGCGCGGATTCATGCTCGACGTCGCCCGCAGTTTCCGGCCGAAGCACGAGGTGCTGCGGCTCATCGACCTGCTCGCGCTGCACCGGGTGAACGTGCTGCAGCTGCATCTCACCGACGACCAGGGCTGGCGCATGGAGATCCGGCGCTATCCGCGGCTCACCGAGGTCGGCGCGTGGCGCCGCGAGTCGCAACTCGGGCACGGCCCGGAATCGACGCTCGACGGGAGGCCCCACGGCGGCTACTACACGCAAGACGACCTGCGCGAGATCGTGGCGTACGCCGCAGAGCGGGCGATCACCGTCGTGCCGGAGATCGAGACGCCCGGGCACGTGCGCGCCGCCCTCGCGGCCTACCCCGAGCTCGGCGTGACCGGCGGCCCGTACGAGGTGTGGACCGGCTACGGCATCAACGACGACGTGCTGAACGCTGAGGAGTCGACCGTCGAGTTCTTCCGCAACGTGTTCGACGAGGTCATGGAGGTCTTCCCGTCGGAGATCATCGCCGTCGGCGGAGACGAGGCCCGCAAGACGCAGTGGGCGCTCGATGCGCGCACGCAGGAGCTCATGCGGGAGCGCGGCATCGAGACGCCGAACGAGCTGCAGGCCTGGTTCATCCGTCAGCTCGACGACCACCTGACCACTGCCGGGCGGCGCTTGTACGGCTGGGACGAGGTGCTCGAGGGGCCGCTCGCCGCGGGTGCCGTGGTCGCGTCGTGGCGTGGGATTCGCGGGGCGCAAGTGGCCGTCGCCCGCGGCCACGACGTGGTGCTCTGCCCCGACGATTTCGCCTATCTCGATTACCGGCAGTCGGATGCCGCCGAGGAGCCGATCCCGGTCGGCACGGTGCTCGCCCTCCGAGACGTCTACGACTTCGAGCCGCTGCCCGTCGGCGCCGACGACGCGATGCGCCGGCACCTGCTCGGCGTGCAGGCGAACGCCTGGACCGAGCACCTCGACACCGCCGCGCGCCTCGACTACGCGGTGTTCCCGCGACTCGCGGCGTTCGCCGAGGTGGCGTGGAGCGCGCCGGGCAAGGACTGGCGCGGCTTCGCCGCCCGCCTGCCGGAGCAACTCGCGATCTACGACGCGATGGGGGTGGGCTATCGGCCCCTCGCGGGCGCCCACCCCTGGCAGCAGCGCCCGGGCGTCCCGGGCGCGCCCCGGGACAAGGCCGAGCGCCTCGCCGAGCTCGCCGCACTGACGGCGGACCTCCTCGAATGAGTCGCTCCCCAACCGGGATCCCATGAGGCCGGGCGGTCCGCTACCGTGAGGATGTGGAAGCGCCAGAGGTCGTCTCGGTGGTCGCCGAGGTGATCGGCTGGACCGCCCTCGGCGGTGCCCTCGCCTTCCTTCTCCTCGCTCTCCTCATCCGGGTCGCCGACGGCCGTTGGCTCCGCACCGAGGCTGTCGTCGTCGATCAGGAGCACGGCAGCACGGTGCGCTGGTTCGCGGAGGGCGCGTTCCACCAGCGGCGCCTCAGCTCCGAGGAGCGGGCGCATGTCCTGCGGCCCGAAGAGGAACCCGCGTACTACAAGGAGCGCGAACCCGATCGGCTCCGCCTGCACGACCCGCCCGCCGGTCGGCGCATCCTCCGCACGGTCGGTTTCGTGCTCCTCGCGATCGCCTTCGTCGCGGGCGCGGTGGGCACCGTGCCCTTGTTGTTCAGTTAGGCGCCCGCGCGGTCGGCTGCGGCATCCGCTCGCTGGAATGCAGGAGATTCTCGATCATGGGGCGACATACACGCCCATGATGCGGAATCTCCTGCGGTTCGCCGCTACTCGAGCGCCGCGAACTTCTCGATGTCGCCCTCGGTGCCCGACACGATGATGAGGTCGTGGTTCGACACCACCGTGTTCTCGGTCGCATACGTGAATGGCTTGCCGGGGCTCTTCACGCCGACGACCGTGACGCGGTGCTTCGACCGAACGCCGGCCTCCTTGAGGTTCTTGCCTCGGATCGGCTTCGGCGGGTACATCTTCACGAGGGCGAAGTCGTCGTCGAACTCGATGAAGTCGAGCATCCGGCCGCTCACGAGGTGCGCCGACCGCTCACCCGCCTCACGCTCGGGGTAGATGACGTGGTTCGCGCCGATGCGCTGCAGGATCTTGCCGTGCGACGCCGAGATCGCCTTCGCCCAGATCTGCGGGACCTTCAGGTCGACGAGGTTCGCGGTGATGAGCACGGATGCCTCGATCGATGAACCGACGGCGCACACGGCGATCGAGAAGTCGCCCGCGCCGATCTGGCGCAGCGCGTCGATGTTCCGCGCGTCGGCGACGACGGCGTGGGTCACCCGCTCGGCCCACTTCTGCACGAGAGCCTCGTCGTCGTCGACGGCGAGTACCTCTCGACCGAGGCGGTCGAGCTGTCCGGCCGTTGCTGCACCGAAGCGGCCGAGTCCGATGACGAGCACTGGGGCATCGTGCTTGATGCGATCAACCAACGATGGGCCTCTCTTCCGGATGCCGGTACAACTGCCGGCGCTGGCTGGCCGCCAGTGCTGCGGCGAGTGTCACTGTACCAACCCGCCCCATGAACATGGTGGCAGCCATGACGTACTTGCCCTCGGAGGGAAGCTCGGCCGTGAATCCGGTCGAGAGTCCGCACGTGGCGAAGCCCGAGATCACGTCGAACAGCACGAAGTCGAGGGGGGCTTTCGTGATCTGGGTGAGGATGATCGTCGAGACCGCCACGATCGTCGCGCCCCACAGCACGACGCTGACCGCGAGGCGCAGGATGTCGCGGGGGATGCGGCGCCCGAAGGCCTCCATCGCGGGCGCGCCGCGAGCCTCCGCGAACGCGGCGAGGAACAGCACGGCGAGCGTCGTGACCTTGATGCCGCCCGCGGTCGATGCGGAGCCGCCGCCGACGAACATGAGCATGTCGGAGACGAGCAGGCTCGAGCTGTTGAGGTCGTGCATGTCGATCGTCGCGAACCCGCCCGAGCGGGTCATCGCCGACATGAAGAACGACTCGAAGATCGTCGGGCCCGCATCGAGCTGACCGTAGGTGCGCGGGTTGTTGTACTCGAGGAGCAGGAACATCAACGCACCCGCGACGAAGAGGATGACGGTGGTCGCGATCGTGAGCTTCACGTGCACGCTCCACCGGCGTGGCATCCGCCAGGTGCGGAGCAGCGCGAAGATGACCGGGAACCCGAGGCTGCCGAGGAAGACGTCGAGCATCAGCAGCGATTGGAACCAGTAGTCTCCGACGAACTCGACCGGTCCGGCCGGATTGGGGTTGAACCCGGTGTTCGTGAAGGCGCTCACCGAGTAGTAGCTCGAGTACCAGACACTGGTTCCGAAGTCGTATCCGGCGGCGAGCATGCTCGGGACCATCCCGATCGCGATGACCGCCTCGATGACGATCAGGCTCGAGGCGACGGTGAGGAGCAGGCTGCCGACCTCGCCGAGTCGCACCGCCTGGCTCTCGGAGACCGGCCCGACGTGGATTCGCGAGGGATTCGTGTCGCTCGCAGCGATGAGCTTCGCACGGAGTCCGAGCCGACGGGAGATGACGAGGCCGAGGATCGACGCGAGCGTCAGCACGCCGATTCCACCGACATTCATGCCGATGAACACGACGGCATTGCCGAACGGCGACCAGTGGGTGGCCATGTCGACGGTGCTCAGGCCCGTGACGCAGATCGTCGACACCGCCGTGAACAGTGCGTCGGCGAGCGGAGTGCCGCGCCCCTCGCCCGCTCGCGCGATCGGCAGCGACAGCAGGAGCGTGGTGACGAGGATGAGTGCGGTGAAGATGAGGATCGCGAATCGTGACGGGGAGCTCTTGACGAGCGAGTCGATCGCGTCGCGTGCCCGACCGAGCCACGACCGTCGGTCGACTCCACCCAAACGGGCCACGGGCTGTACGCGCATCGACCCCCCTCTGTGCCGTCACCGAACGCGATGTCATGGTACTCCCCGCCGGGAGTGACTAGCCTTGGCACATGGCGGACATCTTCGACGTGGTGGCGGACTCGACGCGGCGCGACATCCTTGCGGTCCTCCTCGAGCGTGAACGCGGGGTGCCGCAGTCGGGCGGCGAGATCAGCGTCTCAGACATCGTGACCGCGCTCGGCGCGAGCCAGCCGACGGTTTCGAAGCACCTCAAGGTGCTGCGCGAGTCGGGGCTCGTCGCGGTGCGCGAAGAGGGCCAACACCGGTACTACAAGCTCGACCGCGGGCCGCTCGAGACCCTTGAAGACTGGCTCATCCCGTTCCTGTCGTCGGATGCCGCAGCCGATGCCGTTGCGCTCGCGGGCGTCGAGTCCAATGGCGAGATCGCCCTGAACGACGACCAGCGCGCGTTCGCGTCGGCGATCGGTAAGGCCTTCGCCGACACGGCGCACCAGGTGACGGCGGTCGTCGCGCCGAAGCGGCGCCGCTGATCAGCTGCTGAGTGATTCAGCGAAGCCCTCCATGGCTCGCGATCAGCGCGGCGACGAGGCAGAGGCACGCTGCCGTCGAACCGAGCGTGCGCACGTGGTTCCAGGCGGCCCAGCCGGGCCGGAACTCGAGCCAGGCCGCGGCGAGGGCCGCGTCATCCGTCTCGGCTACGGCCGCCAGCCGGTTGTTGCGCGGCATGTTCGCTCCGCCCGTCACTGCGATGACGCACACGAGGTAGAGCGCGGCCCCGATGATCGCCCACTGGGTGCCCCCTTCGGGCTCGCCGAGGAACGCGAACACGAACAGGATCGCGACGAGCAGCGCAGTGGCGAAGATCGCGAGCATGAGCGGCGCGCGCACGGCCGTGACGTTGACCTCGCGCATCGCCCGCGCAGCGTGAGCGGGCGACAGCCGGTCGAATCCCTGCACGACGAAGCCCGAGAATGCGAAGAAGACGCCGGCCACCATGCCGGTGCCCACGATGGCGGCGATGAGCAGGATGTCTGCGAACGTGTGCATGGCGCCAGTCTGTCCGCTGCGGACGACATCCGTTAGCCGCCACGCGGCCTCCCGGCGCCGGGAGGCAGGGCACCTGCCGCCCGCCGCCCGCCGCCCGCCGCTCGCTCAGCGCAGCGGCTTGATCATCTCGAGCTCGAGCCCTCCGGGGGCGAGCTCGTACGCACGGCTGCGGCCGGTGAAGGTGAAGCCGAGCTTCTCGTAGAACCGTCGGGCGCGAACGTTGTCTTCATGCACCTCGAGCCGCAGGGTGTCGCCCCAGTCGCGGGCCCATTCCTCCACGGCGTCGAGGAGGAGGCGCGACACCCCTGCCGCGTCGCCGCGCTGGTCGGGCGCGACGTAGACGCCGACGAGTGAGGGCCCGGTCTTGGCGTCGGGGATGTATCCACCCATGGTGCCCACCCAGCGCTCGCCGATGATGGCGACGATCGCGGTCTGGCCGCGGGTCGTGCCGCGCGCGCCGCGAAGCCGCCACGTGGCCTCGTCGGCGAGCAGCGCGTGTTCGAGGGTCTCGCCGTAGGCGATCGGATAGTCCCGCAGCATCTCGAGGCGGAGGGCTCGAACGGCCTGCCAGTCGTCGGCCTCGGTGGTGCGGATGACGACGTCGTGCTGGGACATCCTTCGACGCTAACGCATCGGCGAAGGGCGGCGGCCCGAATCCGCTAGACTATCGCGAGGCTTTCATGCCTTCGGCTGCGGCACGCGCGGCCGTCTCGATCTTTCTGTGAGGTTTTGATGGGTTCTGTCATCAAGAAGCGTCGCAAGCGCATGGCAAAGAAGAAGCATCGCAAGCTGCTCCGCAAGACGCGCCACCAGCGCCGCAACAAGAAGTAGTCCTTCGCAACACAGCTGAGCGTCAGGCATCAGGCCTGGCGCTTTTCGCTGCGCCCGGGCGGCATGCGTAGGCTTGCAGGGTGACCGCACGAGACATCCGCCTGACCCTCCTCGGCAAGCCCGGATGCCACCTCTGCGACGACGCGCGAGCGGTGGTGCAGGGGGTGATCGCCGAGTTCGAGGCGGCGACGGATGCTGCGCCGCGCATCGTGCTCGACGAGCGCTCGATCCTCGACGACGCGCAACTGCACGCGCGGTACGCCGAGGAGATCCCCGTGCTGCTCATCGACGGCGAGGTGCACGACTTCTGGCGCGTCGACGCGACGCGACTGCGGACGGCGCTGCTCGGCGACTGATTCGTCGCGATCGACCTCGTATCCCTGCGCCGCACGCTTCGTCAAGCCATTGCCGGTTCAGCACCATGCCCCTTGACTGGTGCCATGACGTCGATCTGGAAAGCGACCGCGACCGGCGAATTCGAGGGGCGGCCGCTCGTGCTGCCCGAACGCGGGGCGGCGCCCGGCGATCGATATGACGTCGTCGTGGTCGGCGCGGGGATCACCGGTCTCGCCACGGCGCTCGAGCTCCAGCGAGCCGGGCGCAGCGTCGCCGTCATCGAGGCACGCGACGTCGCCGCGCTCGCGACCGGTGGCAACACCGGCAAAGCGAGCGTGCTGCAGGGCAAGCGGCTGAGCATGATCCGGCGGTCGCACTCGGCCCGCGTGACGCGGGCCTACATCGAGGCGAACCTCGACGGCCAGCGCTGGATCGAGCAGTTCAGCCGAGAGCATGGCGTGCCGTTCGCCTTCGAGACGGACTACAGCTATGCGCAGGAGCAGGGCGGGCTGCGTACGCTCGACGACGTGTTCCAGGCCGCGTTCGAGGCCGGCCTGCCGGTCGAGCGAGTCGAGCGGATGCCGGTGCCCTTCCCCTTTGCGGGCGCCGTCGCGCTCCCCGGCCAGCTCGCCCTCGACCCGTATCGGCTCGCCCTCGAGATGGCGCGGGAGTTCGTGCGGAACGGCGGCGCGCTCACCACCGGCGTTCGCGTCACCGGCGTGCGCGCGTCGGATCCGGCCATCGTCGAGACCGACGACGGCGAGCTGCTCACCGACGACGTCGTCATCACGACCGCTGCTCCGGTGCTGTATCGGGGCTTGTACTTCGCGAAGACGCGGCACTCCCGCTCCTATCTCGCGTCGTTCCGGGTCGAGGACCCGCCGACGCCTGGGCTGTTCATCTCCGTCGACGGGCGCACCCGCTCGCTGCGCACAGCACCCGATCCCGAGTCACCGGATGCCCCGCAGCAGCTCGTCGTCGGCGGCAACGAGCACCCGGTGGGCCGGGTGGACTCCGCCGCCGCGCGCGTCGAGGACCTCCTCGAGTGGACGAAGCGGTACTTCCCCGGAGCCGAACTCACCCACCGGTGGTCGGCGCAGGACTACGAGTCGGCCAACCTGGTGCCCTTCGCCGGACGGATGCCGCGGGGCCGCGGCCGCGTGTGGGTCGCCACCGGGTACGCGAAGTGGGGACTCACGAACGGCGCGGCGGCGGCGCTGCGCATCTCGGCGGAGATCCTCGGCGACCCGTGGCCGGAGCAGCGTCCGTGGATCCGGACGCTCGCCACCCGCGTCACGATGCCCTCCGACGTCGGCCGCGGCATCGCCGAGAACGCCACGGTCGGGCGCGAGCTCGTCGCAGGATGGGTGCGCGCCGAGCTGCGCCGTGCGCCCGTGCCGAAGCCAGCGGAGGGGAAGGGCGTAGTGGCTTCACGTGGAGGCGTACCGATCGGCGTCTCGACCGTCGACGGCACCACGCGCGCCGTGCGAGCGGTGTGCACCCACCTCGGCGGCGTGCTGTGCTGGAACGATGCTGAAGCGACCTGGGACTGCCCGTTGCACGGCTCGCGCTTCGAGGCATCCGGTCGCCTCATCGAAGGGCCGGCGTTCCGCGACCTGGAGGCCACCGAGCGGCCCGACGGCGACATCTGACCGTCAGGCGACGTCGCGCGCGCAGCGGAACCCGATGTGGGTCGTCGCCGTGTCGTCGGCTTGCGGTGAGCGCGCGGCGGGGCGGTAGCGCAGGCAGTACTCGGGGGAGCACAGGTGCGAGCCGCCCTTGAGCACGCGGCGGGGGATACGCGAGCCCGGTTCGGCGGATGCCTCGGCGAGCAGGTTCTCGCGGGCGCCCGGGTCGACCGCCACCTGGCCGGCCACCTCGTGCCGCGGCGTGTAGAAGTCGGTCGTCCATTCCCACACGTTGCCGGCGACGTCGAAGAGCCCGTATCCGTTGGCCGGGAACGTCATCACCGGCGACGTGCCGACCCACCCCTCGGCGCCGGTGTTGCGGTAGGGGAACGAGCCCTGCCACCGGTTCACCATGAGCCGCCCGCCCGGACGCTCCTCGTCGCCCCACGCGAACCGCGCCCCGTCGAGGCCGCCGCGCGCGGCGAACTCGAACTCGGCCTCGGTCGGCAGGCGCCTGCCGGCCCACGCCGCGTAGGCCGAGGCATCCGCGAAGCTCACCTGCACGACGGGATGGGTGAGCTTGTCGTCGACGGATGACCCGGGCCCGAACGGATGCCGCCAGCTCGCGCCGGCGCCCCAGCGCCACCACTGCCGCCAGTCGCGCAGGTCGACGGGGCCGTCGGTCGGCGTGAACACGAGACCGCCCGGCACGAGGTCCGCCGGGTCGGCGCCCGGGAAGTCGGCGGGATCGAGCGGGCGCTCGGCGACGGTGACGTAGCCGGTCGCGTCGACGAACGCCGCGAACTGCTCGTTCATGACTGGGTGCAGGTCGATCTCGAACGGGCCCACGGTGCGCTCGTGCACTGGTGTCTCGTCGGGGTAGAACTCGCTCGACCCCATGCGGAACGTACCGCCTCCGATGCGGACCGCGCGCGTGATGTCGGTCACCCTCCGAGCCTACGTCGCCCGTCTGCGGGCCGGGGAGCGGCGTCTCGAGCCCGCGAGATGACGCAAATCGACGTTCACAGACGTCCGAAGGTCGATTCGCGTCATCTCGCCGACCCGCGGCGGCGCACGAGCGCTGGCCACTCGGCCGCGCGGCGGCTGTGGAGGGGGCGACAGTCCACAGGCGAGCAAGATCGCGGTGTTGGTCGCGTGCCGGTCAGGCAGGGTCGGAACGTGCCGCCACGACAACGCCTGCCAGCCGAATTCTCCACGGATGCCTTCACGGTGGCCGCCCCGCGTGCGGTGTCGCTCGGGGAAGGGCGCCTTCGAGGGCCCGACCTTCGCCGACCCTTCCACGGCGTACGGATGCCGCACCACCAACCGCTCTCGATGGAGGAGCGCTGCCGCGCCTACCGAACGAGGATGCGCGACTGCGAGGTCTTCACGCACCGCACAGCTGCTGCGCTCCACGGGCTGCCCCTCCCGTTCGGTCGCGATGACCGTCTCGATGTCTCGGCCTTCGCGCCGCACGGGCTGCCCCGCGCGGCAGGCGTCGGCGGGCACCGCATGTCACCCGGCAGCATCACGGTCGTGACGGTGCGCGGCCTGCCGACGGCGTCGGCGCTCGACGCGTGGTGCCAGGTGGCACCCGAGCTCACGTTGCGTCAGCTCGTGCAGATCGGCGACGCGCTCGTGCGCCGGCAGCATCCGCTCGCCTCGATGTCGGAGCTCGTCCAGGCGGTGAAGCGCCAAACGGGGAAGCGGGGCAACCGTGTGCTGCGCGCTGCCTTGGAGCTCGTGCGCGAGGGCGTCGATTCGCCCGCCGAAACCGAGCTGCGGCTCGACCTCGTCGAGTTCGGGTTGCCCGAACCGGTGGTGAACCTTCCGATTCTCGACGCGTGGGGTGATCTGATCGCGATCGGCGACCTGGCGTACCCGGGCTTCCGGGTGCTCGTCGAGTACGACGGCGACCACCACCGCGACGACCCCGCGCAGTACGCGCGCGACGTCGATCGGCTCGACGACCTCGCCCACGCGGGGTGGTGGGTCATCCGCTTCAACCGTTCGCACCGCGGCATCCGCCGAACCGAGCGTCTGGAACGGGTCCGTCAGGCGCTGCTCGCGGCGGGCTGGGTTGCGGATGCCGCGAGATGACGCAGATCGACGCTCGACCACGTGCGAACGTCGATTTGCGTCACTTCACGCGCGTCGGATCGGGCAACGAGCGCGCCCGAGCGGGCGAGCGCGCGAGTTGGCAGGGAGGCGGGAGCTAGGGGAGCAGGCGCGTCGGGCCGCGGAACAGGTACGTCGTCTCGCGGATCGAGTGCTCCTCGAGCATGAGCATCAGCACGCGGGCGAGGCCCATGCCGAACCCGCCGTGCGGGGGCACGCCGTAGCGGAAGAAGTCGAGGTAGAACTCGAGCTCTTCAGGGTCGAGCCCCTTCTCCTTCGCCTGCTCGACGAGCACGTCGATGCGGTGCTCGCGCTGCGCTCCGGTCGAGATCTCGACGCCGTTGTAGATGAGGTCGTACGAGTTGGTGAGCGCCGAGTCTTCGGGGTGACGCATGTGGTAGAACGGCCGCAGGCTGATGTCCCAGTTCGTGAGGAACACGAAGTCGTGCCCGTACGTCTCCTTGACGTACGCGGAGATCTGGCGCTCGCCCTCGGGGTCGATGTCCGCGTCGTCGCGCGGGATGACGTAGCCGCGGTCGGCGACGATCTGCTTCGCCTCGGCGAGCGGGATGCGCGGGAACGGCGTCGTGGGCACCTCGAGCTCGATGCCGAAGAGCTCGAGGATCTCGGCGCCGTGCTTCTCCTTCACCGCCGTGAACGCGGCCACGAGAAGCTCCTCGTGCATTCGCATGACGTCTTCATGGGAGTCGACCCAGCTCATCTCGGCGTCGATCGAGGTGAACTCGGTCGCGTGCCGAGACGTGAACGAGGGGTCGGCACGGAATGCCGGGCCGATCTCGAACACCTTGCCGAAGCCGGCCGGCTGCGCCATCTGCTTGAAGAACTGCGGGCTCTGGGCGAGGTAGGCCTTGCCCTCGAAGTAGTCGACCTCGAAGAGCTCGGCGCGCGACTCGCTCGCGCTCGCCATGAGCTTCGGGGTGTGGATCTCGATGAAGTCGTTGTCGATCCAGTACTGCCGCAGCGCGTGCTCGAACGTCGTCTGGATGCGGAAGATGAGGTGCTGCTTCGGGTGGCGCAGGTCGAGGAAGCGCCAGTCCATGCGCTTGTCGAGGCTCGAGTCGGCCGCGATCGGCGTCTCGGGGTTCGCCTCGGCGACCACCTCGAGTGAGCCGATCTTCACCTCGAGGCCGCCGAGCTTCACGCGCTCGTCGTGCTTCAGCTCGCCCGACACGGTGAGGAAGGTGCCGTGCGCAAGCGCCGAGATCGACTCGGTCGTCGCGAGCCGAGCGGATGCCGCGGCATCCGCCCCCTCCTCGAGTTCGCGGGTCGCGGGGTTCACGAGCTGCACCGCCCCGGACTCGTCGCGCAGGATGACGAACTGCACCTTCTTCTGATCACGCACCGTCTCGACCCATCCGGACACGGTGACGGGGCCGTCGGGGAGCGCGGCGAGGTTCTTGACGAGGGTGCGGGTGTTCACGATCGACCATCCTACTTGCGCGCTGGAGCCGGGAGCGAAGGCCAGTTCTGGCCTTCGCCGCGACGCGAGCGCCGACGGCCGTCTCGGCCGCCGGCGTTTCGACGGGTCGGTGGGCCTCGGCGCTCGGCGCTTTCATAGGGAACCGCTCCGTAGACTGGAGACCGTGCCGGCCGAGCAGATCCATCTCGTGCGCCATGGCGAGGTATTCAACCCCCAGGGCGTGCTCTACGGTCGTCTCCCGGGCTACGGACTCTCCAGCCTCGGGCATGAGATGGCGCAAGCCGCCGCCGACGACCTCGCCGCCCGATCACGCCCGGTACGGGCCCTCATCTCCTCTCCGTTGCAGCGCACCCAGCAGTCGGCGGAGCCCATCGGCCGCGTGTTCTCGCTCGAGGCCTCGCTCGACGACCGCGTCATCGAGCCCGAGAACCGATTCGAGGGCAAGCGCATGAGCGGCCGTGCCGGCGCCCTCCGCGATGTGCGCAACTGGGGCTACCTCGTGAACCCGCTCCAGCCGAGCTGGGGCGAACCGTTCCGCTCGATCGCGACCCGCATGCTGCACGCGATGGACGACGCCTGGACCTCGGTCGACGACGGCGACGTCGTGATCGTGAGCCACCAGCTGCCGATCTGGATGGTGCATCGCCGTGTCGTGGGCATGTCGCTCTCGCACGACCCTCGCCGCCGTCGCTGCGCGCTCTCGAGCATCACGACGTTCGAGCGTCGCGGCGCCGGGTTCGTCGAGGTCGGCTACCGCGATCCGGCGGCGGGTATCGCCGCGCAGGCGACCGACGTGGGGGCGGTGTGATGCACGCGACCCGCAGAGTCGGGGTTGCGCTCGCCGTGGCATCCGCTCTCCTGCTGACGGGCTGCACGAGCGACCCGCTCGCCGAGCAATACCGCGAGGGCAGTGGCAAGAACTACATCGCGGGCGACGGCACCATCTCGGAGTTCGACGAGCCGCAGCGCGGCGAGCGCATCGAGTTCTCGGGCGAGACGGTCGAGGGCGAACGCTACGATTCGGCCGACGCCGAGGGCGAGGTGCAGGTCGTGAACTTCTGGTACGCGGGCTGTGCGCCGTGCCGGGCGGAGGCGCCCATCCTCCAGGAGGTGGCGGAGGCGTTCGCCGATGAGGGCGTGAACTTCGTCGGCGTCAACGTGCGCGACCAGGCCGGCACCGCTGCCTCCTTCGAGGAGAAGTACGGCGTGACGTATCCGTCGATCCTCGACGTCAACTCGGGTGAGGCGCAGCTCGCGTTCTCGGGCCCCGTGCCGCCGGCCGCCGTGCCGACGACGATCGTGCTCGACCAGGAGGGCCGCGTGGCCGCGAGGGTGCTCGGGCAGCTCGACAGCGCGTCGATCCTCGAGTCGATCATCGACCAGCTGCTCGCCGAGCAGGCGTAGGCCGGGCGGCGGGCATGGGCGTCGGTGAGATCGTGCTGAACGGGCAACTGTTCGCGGCGATGCCGATCGCGCTCGCCGCGGGCATCGTCTCGTTCCTCTCGCCGTGCGTGCTGCCGCTCGTGCCCGGCTACCTCGGGTACGTCGGCGGATTCACGGATGCCTCGGCCGACGCCGTCGAGGCACGCCGCAACCGTCGACGCCTCCTCCTCGGCGTGCTCCTCTTCATCGCGGGCTTCACGCTCGTGTTCCTCATCTTCACGACCGCGTTCGGCGTGATCGGCGCGTGGCTCCAGGTCTACGCCGACGTGCTCGTGCGGGTGCTCGGCATCGTGCTCATCGTCATGGGGTTCGTCTTCATCGGACAGTTCACGTTTCTGCAGCGCACGATCAAGCCCTCATGGCGGCCCGCCACGGGCCTCGCGGGCGCACCGCTGCTCGGCATCGTGTTCGGCCTCGGGTGGACCCCGTGCATCGGCCCGACCCTCGCCGTCGTGCTCGCCCTCAGCGCCGACTCGGCCTCGGCGGGCCGCGGGGCGCTCCTCGGCCTCGCCTATTGCATCGGCCTCGGCATCCCGTTCCTGCTCGTCGCCCTCGGCTTCGGCTGGGTCACGGGCTCGCTCGCGTTCCTCCGCCGGCACATCCGCGTCATCAACATCATCGGAGGCTCGCTCCTCATGCTCATCGGCGTGCTCATGGTCTCGGGCCTCTGGACGGTCTGGATCTACGAGCTGCAGGCGGTGATCACCGGTTTTGTCCCCGCAATCTGATCCGGGCGCGCCGTCGCGGCCCGCCGATCACATCGACTCCGTCGAGGGTGCGCCCGACGCGGCATCCGACGGCTCCGTCACGCAGCCGAAGCTCGGCTTCGTCGGCTGGATCCGCTTCGCGTGGCGACAGCTCACGAGCATGCGCACCGCACTGCTCCTGCTGTTGCTGCTCGCGATCGCCGCGGTGCCCGGCTCCCTCGTGCCGCAGCGCTCGAGCGACCCCAACGGCGTCGTGCAGTACTTCACCGACAATCCCGGGCTCGCGCCCGTGCTCGACGGCTTCCAGATGTTCGACGTCTACACGTCGGCGTGGTTCTCGGCGATCTACCTGCTGCTGTTCGTCTCGCTCATCGGCTGCGTCATCCCGCGCACGAAGCACCACCTCGACGCGTTGCGAGCCCGCCCCCCGCGCACCCCGGTTCGGCTCTCGCGCCTGGCCGGGTACACCGAACGGCCGCTGCCGGTTGCACCGGGCGCGGTTTCGACGGGCTCGACCAGCAGTGAAGCGGATGCCGCGATCGCCGCCGCCGCGAAGCAGCTCCGTCAGGCGGGATACCGGGTCGAGCGCTTCGACACGCGTGGCGAGGCATCCGTCTCCGCCGAACGCGGCTACCTGCGCGAGACCGGCAACCTCGTGTTCCACACCGCACTGCTCGGCGTGCTCGTGGCCGTGGGCATCGGCGGCGGCTTCGGCTTCGCGGGGCAGCGCGTGATCGTCGAGGGCCAGTCGTTCGTCAACACGCTCGCGGCGTACGACTCGTTCAACCCCGGCCGCTTCTTCGACGACACGTCGCTCAAGCCGTACCGGATCTCGCTCGAAGAGCTCGACGCCGTCTACGAGACGCGCAACCAGGACGCGATCGGGCAGGCGATCGACTTCACTGCGCACGTGACCGTGCAGGGCCAGGGCGAGCAGGCGACCGAGGAGACCGTCAAGGTCAACGAGCCGCTCAACACCCACGGCACCGACGTCTACCTGCTCGGCAACGGCTACGCGCCGACGATCACGGTGCGCGATGCCGACGGCGAGGTGGTGTTCACCGACTCGGTGCCGTTCCTGCCGCAAGACGCGAACCTCACCTCGATCGGCGTCGTCAAGGTGCCAGACGGCCTCGAGGAGCAGGTCGGCATGGTCGGCTTCTTCTATCCGACGCAGAGCGAGCTCGCCTCGGGGGCCTACACGTCGAGCTACCCCGACCTGATCTTCCCGGTGCTCACCCTCAACGTGTACCAGGGCGATCTCGGCATCGACGGCGGCGAGCCGACCTCGGTGTACACGCTCGACCCCTCGAGCATGGAGCAGCTCACCGGCGGCTCGACGGGCGTCGACTCGATCGAGCTGAAGCCCGGCGAGACGGCCGAGCTGCCGAACGGGCTCGGCTCGGTCTCCTTCGACAATGCGGATCCGGATGCCGCCGAGGGCGACCTCTCGCAGAGCGTGCCGCGCTTCGCGTCGTTCGACATCCACCACGACCCGTCGCAACTGTGGGTGCTCGTGTTCGCGATCCTCATCCTCGCCGGACTCCTCGTCTCGCTCTTCGTGCCGCGACGGCGCATGTGGGTGAAGGCCGCGACGCGCGCCGACGGCCGGGTCGTGCTCGAGTACGCGGCACTCGCGCGCGGTGAGGACCCGGGGCTCGAGGCCGCGGTCGCCGCGTTCGCCGACCGGCACGCCGCCGGGCTCCCGACCGGGCTCTCGACTGGGCTCCCGACCGCCGAACCGCCCCACGACCGCGATTCCTCTTCGACGTAAGGTAGAAACCGTGACGTTCACGCTCGACGAGATCTCCATCCTCTGCGTGTATTCGGCGATGGCCGTGTACGCGATCGCGTTCATCGCGTACGCGATCGACCTCGCGAGGCGCTCGGCTGCGGCGACGCGCGCGGTCGACGAGGCGAAGGTGCCGGTCGCTGCGGGCGCGCCGGCGGTGGGGAGCACCGACGGCATCGCGCGTCCTGCGAACCGGGCGGGCGCTGCGGCATCCGTCGTCTACGGCCGCTCGCCGGCACTGCGCGTGGGCGTGGCCATGACGGTCGTCGCATGGCTGCTGCACCTCACCGCCGATGTGCTGCGCGGTCTCGCCGCCGGGCGGGTGCCGTGGGCCAACATGTACGAGTTCGCGCTCACGGGCACGCTCATCATCACGACCGTGTTCCTGGTGGTGCTCGTGCTCGTGAAGCAGGACCTGCGCTTCCTCGGCACGTTCGTGACGGGCCTCGTGCTCGTGCTGCTCGGGGTCGCGACGGTGAACTTCTACGTGGGCGTCGTGCCGCTGCCGCCCGCGCTGAAGTCGCCGTGGCTCGTGATCCACGTGTTCGTCGCGTCGTCGTCGGTCGGCTTCTTCGCGCTCGGCTTCGCCCTCTCGGTCGTGCAGCTCCTGCAGTCGCGGCGCGAATCCATTGCCGAGACGGCGAAGGAGATGAAGCAGAACTTCCTCGCGACGCTTCCCGATTCGATCACCCTCGAGAACCTCGCCTACCGCGTCAACATCATCGGCTTCATCCTGTGGACCTTCACGCTCATGGCCGGCGCGATCTGGGCCGAGAAGGCGTGGGGCCGCTATTGGGGCTGGGACACGAAGGAAGTCTGGACCTTCATCATCTGGGTCATCTTCGCCGGTTACATCCACGCGCGGGCGACCCGCGGGTGGCGGGGCTCGCGCTCGGCGTGGCTCGCGATCATCGGCTTCTCGGCGGTGCTGTTCAACTTCACCATCGTCAACCTCTTCTTCAAGGGACTGCACGCCTACTCGGGTCTCTGATTCCTTGCGCGCCCGCCGCCGCGAGAGCACGATCGCACTATGACCCTGCTGGAGCGCGAGCACGAACTCGGTGAGCTCGATGACGCCGCGCGCGCCGCTCGCGAGGGGAGCGGCAGCGTGCTGCTCGTGCACGGCGAAGCCGGCATCGGCAAGTCGAGCCTCGTGGCAGCGCTGCGGTCGCGCCCGCCCGCGGGCTGCCGCGTGCTCGTGGGCGCGTGCGATGCCCTCGCGACGCCGCGGACGCTCGGACCGCTGCGCGATCTGACGCCGTTCGTCGGGCCGCGACTCGCAGATGCCTTGCGCTCGGGCGATCGCGAGGAGGTCTTCGAGTCGTTGCGCGACGAGCTCGAGTCAGCGCCCGGAACGGTGCTCGTCGTCGAGGACGTGCACTGGTCCGACGAGGCCACGCTCGATGCGCTGCGCTTCCTGACGCGGCGCATCGACGAGCTTCCCGCCGTGCTCGTGCTCACGTATCGCGACGACGAGCTCGACGGCGGTCATCCGCTCACTCGGCTCCTCGGCGACGTGCAGACGAACGTGCGGCACGTTGCGGTGCAACGACTCTCGCCGTCGGCGGTCGGTGCGCTCGCCGCCGAGGGCGGGCTCGACCCCGATCGCGTCTTCGCCCTCACGCGCGGCAATCCGTACTTCGTGAGCGAGCTCGTCGCCTCGGCGGATGCCGCGCACGTGCCGCGCACGGTCGTCGATGCGGTCACGGGGCGATTGCGCCGCCTCGACGCCGACACGAGGGCGCACGTCGAACAGCTCGCCGTCATCCCCTCCGCCGTCCGATCGGCGGAGCTCGCGCGCCTCGTGCCCGGCGGGCCGGGAGCGCTCGGCGCCGCCGAGGAACGCGGGATCCTCGCGGTGCGGCCAGACGGAGTGCAGTTCCGCCACGAGCTCACGCGCCAAGCCGTCGTCGACTCCCTGCCCGCGTCCCGTCGCATCGCGCTCAACGCGCGCGTCCTCGCGATGCTGCTCGAGCTCGGCGCCGACCCGGGCCGCATCGTCTCGCACGCGGCCGAGGCCGGCGACGTCGACGCAATCGTGGAGTGGGCGCCGCGCGCCGCTCGCGACGCCGCCGTGAGCGGGGCGCACCGGCAGGCGGCCGCGCACTACCGCGCGGCGCTCGAATACGCCGATCGTTTCGAGGCGTCCGAGCGCGTCGAACTCCTGCAGGAGCTCGCGATCGAGCAGTACATCTTCGGCCAGATTCCCGAAGCCGTCGAGGTGCAGGCCGAGGTCGAGCGGTTGCGGCGCGAGCTCGGCGATGCGACGGCGCTCGGCGCGAGCCTGCGCTGGTCGTCGCGCATCCACTGGCTCGCGGGGGAGCGGCGCAACGCCGAGGCGACGGCCCGCGAGGCATCCGAGGTCCTGAGCGACTCCCGCGACCGCGGCTTGTTCGCCCTCGCGTTGAGCAATGAGGCGCAACTCGCCATGCTCGCGCACGACGTGCCGCGCACGATCGAGCTCGCGTCGCGTGCGGTCGAGATCGGGCGCGAGGTCGGCGAC
The DNA here is from genome assembly GCF_030815405.1 of Agromyces albus. Lineage (NCBI taxonomy): Bacteria > Bacillati > Actinomycetota > Actinomycetes > Micrococcales > Microbacteriaceae > Agromyces > Agromyces albus. The sequence goes on from NZ_JAUSWX010000001.1 coordinate 4,243,459, forward strand.
CACCGAGTGCTCTCGCACGCTCTCAACAACCTCGGCACCGCCCACCTGCTGCAGAACCGCGACGAGGGCATCGAGGAGCTCCTGGAGGCGGCGGATGTCGCGGCCGCCGCCAACTTCATGGACGACGCCGCCCGCGCCCACGTCAACCTCGTGTGGAGCCTGCTCGACCAGTACCGCCTCGATCTCGCCGAACACCACCTCGGCCCGGCGCTCGAGTTCTCGCAGCGCACCGAGGTTTTGGGGCTCTGGACCTACCAGCAGGTCGAGCGAGCGCGACTGCACCTTGCCCGGGCACATTGGGAGGACGCGATCGCTGCGGCCGCATTCTCGCGTGAATCGCTGCCGCATGCGCGCTGCGTCGCACTCACGGTGGTCGGCCTCGTCGGAGTGCGCCGCGGGGACCCTCAGAGTGAGGCGACGCTCGAGGAGGCGTGGCGCGTCGCCACGCACCTCGGCGAGTGGCAGCGAACGGGTCCTGTTGCGTCGGCACGAGCCGAAGCCGCCCTGCTCCGCGGCGACCTCGACTCGGCCCGCGCCATCGCGAGGGCCGCCTACGAGGAGGCAGTGCGTCTCCAGGCCGTGAACCAGCAGGCCGAGCTCGCCGCATACTTGCGCCGCGCGGGCGAGGAGGTCGAGGTGCCCGAGGGCGACCACCCGTTCGCCGTTCAGGCGCGAGGCGACTGGGCGCGCGCCGCCGAGCTCTGGCGGGCGCGAGGATGCCCCTACCACGAGGCGTCCGCGCTCGCCGAGAGCCCGCACGACGCCGACCTGCTCGAGGCGCTCGCGATCCTCGACCGCATCGGCGCAACGCCGCTCGCGCGCCGGGTGCGCAGCGACCTGCGGGAGCGCGGCGTCCGGAGCATTCCACGTGGCCCGTCGACGCCGACGCGGCGCAATCCGGCGGGCCTCACCGACCGCCAGGTCGACGTGCTGCGGCTCGTGTCCGAGGGACTCACGAACACGGAGATCGCCGGAAGGCTCGTGCTCTCGGTGCGCACGGTCGACAGTCACGTCGCCGCGATCCTCGCGAAGCTCGGGGTGCCGTCGCGACAGGACGCCGCGCGACTCGCGCCCGAGGTGCTCGTGCCTGCTCCGGTGAACGAGTAGCTTCGCGCCTCGCTCGGCGTACTGGACCACCGGGGCAGATCTCGGTAGTGCGCGCGCGAGATCTCAGTAGTCGTCGCCGATGAGCCGCACCGACCCCTCGCCGTACAACGGATACAGGCCCCGAATCGGGCCGAACCGAACGGAACCCGAGGAGTCATCATGAACACCGCACTCATCGCAACCGGAACGGCGTCCGCCCGCCCGACCGGCCACGAGACGCTCGTCGACCGGATCTCCCACCTCGTGCGACCCACGCCCGTCGAGCAGAGCCGCGAGCAGCTGGCCGAGTTGCACGAGCGGCGGCAGGAGGCCGCGCGGTTGCGCGAGGAGCGCTTCCGCGACGTGGCCGTCAGCCGTCTCGTGTGACGACCGCTGAAAGGGCTGAGCAGAAACGACCCGCGCACCCGCCGCCTCAGCCTCGCTTGAGACGTGCGAAGAACTCACTGACGTCCTGGGCATACAGTGCGGGTTGCTCGAGTGCGGCGAAGTGGCCGCCGCGCGGCATCTCGGTGTACCGCAGAAGGCGGTAGTGCGGCTCGACCCATCGCCGCACGGCTGGATTGATCTCAGCTGGAAAGACGGCCGCGGCGGTGGGCACCTCGGGCACCGGGTGTGCGCGTCCCTCGGGGTCCAGCCGAGATTCGTAGTAGATCATGGCGGAGGACGCGACGGAGCGCGGGATCCAGTAGAACATCAGGTTCGTCAGCAGATCCTCTGTCGAGAACACTCCGAGTCCGCCGTCGCTCCACGCCTGGAACTTCTCGAGCACCCAGGCGGCCAGCCCTGCAGGCGAGTCGGTCTGCGCCATCGCGAGCGACTGCGGCCGCGTCGACTGAATCTGCGCATACGCGCGACCCGTCGCATCCATCTCGTCCCATCTGGCGAGCAGGCCGCGCTCGCGCTCGTCGGGCTGATCTGCCCATGAGGGCCGCCGGTGCGCGCTGAGCAGCGGCATGTTGGTGTGGAAGCCGACGACCGCATCGGGGTGGAGCTGTGCGAGCCGAGAGCCGATGATCGCACCCCAATCGCCGCCGGCGATGCCGTACTGTGCGTGCCCCAGTTGCACCGACATGAGTGTGTGCAGCGCCTCGGCGATGCGCGTGACCCCCCAACCGGATTCGGTCGGTTTCCCGCCGAACCCGAAGCCCGGAAGGCTGGGCATGACGAGATCGAACGCGGGCCGCCCGGGCGCAGGGTCGATGAAGGGCTCGATCACGTGCCGGAACTCCACGATCGAGCCGGGCCACCCGTGGAGCAGCAGCAGGGGAACGGTGTCGGTCCCGCCAGCAGCAGCGCGGAAGACCTGAAGTTCCAGACCGTCGACCGGCACACCGATCGGGTCGAGACTGTTCAGCCACGCCTCATGGGGCCGCCAGTCGTAGTCATCGGCCCAGAATCGACACAGCTCGCGGAGCGTAGCAAGTTCGATGCCCGCTTCCCACTCCGGTGCAGGGAGTGGTTCCGGCCAACGCGTGCGGCGCAGCCGCTCTCGCAGCTCGTCGAGTTCCTGCTCGTCGACGTGGATGGGTGCGGGACGGTGCGCGCTGACCATGCTCGATTATGGCGCGGCCAACGACGTTGCCGAGGAGTTCGGCCTTGGATCGCTCGGTCACCATCCGATATGAGAGCGTTTACAACGCGATTTGCATCGTGGTTCGCCGGTGACCGACAGACTGAAAGCCAACTGTCCTCAACAATTGCAAGCGCTTGCATAAGTGCGCACCGCGCTGCTAGCGTCGCAGCATTGCCGGTGGCACGCCGTCGTGCCGGGATTCAGGAGTCAAGGATGACGCAACGCGGTCGCGCTCGAAGCTGGTTCGCTCTGGTGGTTTCGGGGGCCCTCGCGGCATCCGCCATCGCCGTGATTCCAGGCCTTGCGGCCGCCGCCGAGGAGCCGCGCACGTTCGCGCTCGTCGGCTCGCTCCAATCGGAGCTCGGATGCCCCGCCGACTGGGATCCCGCGTGCGCCGCGACCGAGCTCACCGCGACCGGCACTCCCGGCGTCTTCGCCGCCGACTTCACGGTGCCCGCGGGCACCTGGGAGTACAAGGTCGCCGTGAACGACTCGTGGGACGAGGCGTACGGCCTGAACGGCGGCGGCGACAACATCCCGCTCACCGTCGCGGGTGACACCCCGGTTCGCGTCGTGTTCGACGACACCCTGAAGCGCGTGGGCCTCGAGTCGACCGGCATCCGCACCGCGTACGACGAGGCATCCGACGCCGCGCTCGTGTCCGACCCCGTGCGTCAGCCCGGCAGTGACGAGACCTTCTACTTCGTCATGACCGACCGCTTCGAGAACGGCGACGCGACCAACGACCAGGGCGGACTCACCGGCGATGCCCTGACGACGGGCTTCGACCCGACTCACAAGGGCTTCTACAACGGCGGCGACCTCGCCGGCCTCCGCTCGCAGCTCGACTACATCGACGGCCTCGGCACGAGCGCGATCTGGCTCACCCCGAGCTTCAAGAACCGGCCAGTGCAGGGCGAGGGCGCAAATGCGTCCGCCGGGTACCACGGCTACTGGATCACCGACTTCACCCAGATCGACCCGCACCTCGGCACCAACGCCGAGCTCGAGGCCCTCATCGCCGAGGCGCACGCCAGGGACATCAAGGTCTACTTCGACATCATCACGAATCACACGGCCGACGTCATCGACTACGCCGAGGGCCAGAACTCGTACATCGACAAGGCGACCGAGCCGTATCGCGACGCCGACGGCAACGTCTTCGACCCGGCCGACTTCGCCGACGGCAGCCAGCCGTTCCCGACCCTCGACGCGGCCACGAGCTTCCCCTACACGCCCGTCGTCGCGCCCGAAGACACCGACCTCAAGGTGCCCGACTGGCTCAACGACCCGACGCTGTACCACAACCGCGGCGATTCGACGTGGGAGGGCGAGTCGGTCACGCTCGGCGACTTCGTCGGCCTCGATGACCTCATGACCGAGCACCCGACCGTCGTGAACGGCTTCGTCGACGTGTACCAGCAGTGGGTCGACCTCGGTATCGACGGCTTCCGCATCGACACGGCCAAGCACGTGAACTTCGAGTTCTGGGAGCAGTGGTCGACGCAGGTGCTCGACTACGCGCACGCCGCCGGCAAGCCCGACTTCTTCATGTTCGGCGAGGTGTACGACGCCGACCCGGTCAAGCTGAGCCCCTACGTGCGCAACAGCGACATGAACTCCGTGCTCGACTTCACCTTCCAGTCGCAAGCCGTGAGCTTCGCGGCGGGCAACTCGGCGAAGGGCCTGCAGTCCCTCTTCGCGGGCGACGACTACTACACGACGCCCGACTCGTCGGCGACGGCGCTGCCCACCTTCCTCGGCAACCACGACATGGGTCGCGTCGGCTACTTCATGAACTCGACGGCCGAGCCGCTGCAGCGCGACGAGCTCGCTCACGAGCTCATGTTCCTGACCCGCGGACAGCCGGTCGTCTACTACGGCGACGAGCAGGGCTTCGCGGGAATCGGCGGCGACCAGAGCGCGCGGCAGACGCTCTTCCCCACGCAGGTCACCGAGTTCCAGAACCAGCCGCTCGTCACGGGTGAGACCTTCGGCACCGGTGAGCACTTCGCCACGGATGCCCCGCTCTACGGGCACATCGCCGAGCTCGCGACCCTCCGCGAGACGCACCCCGCCCTCGAGACCGGCGCGCAGGTCGAGCGCTACGCCGACAGCGGCGCGGGCGTCTACGCGTTCTCGCGCGTCGACCGCACCGAGAAGACGGAGTACCTCGTCGCCCTGAACAACTCGAACGCCGCGAAGACCGTCGACGTGCCGACGCTCACGGGCGACGGCGCGTTCCAGGTGCTCTACGGCGATGGTACTGCGGTCACCGCGGATGCCGCGGGCGTGGCATCCGTCACCGTGCCGGCGCTCGGCGCCGTGGTGTGGAAGGCCGACCGGCCGGTGAGCGCGCCCGACGCGGCATCCGCCATCTCGGTCTCGGTTCCGGTCGCCGGAGCCGGCGTGACCGGCGTGAGCGCCGTCGCCGCCGACGTCGACGACAACACGTGGCAGGAGACGAGCTTCGCCTGGCGCGTCGCGGGCTCCGCCGATTGGAACTCGCTCGGCACGGCCGAGGACACGAGCCCCCGCGTCTTCCACGACACGGCCGGCCTCGCGAACGGCACGCTGCTCGAGTACCGCGCGGTGTCGACGGATGCCGCGGGCCACCGCTCGGCGGCGAGTACGTATGCGTCGGTCGGCAACGCCGTCAACCTCGTCGAGGAGGAGGAGCCCGAGGAACCCATCGAGCTGGTCACCGTGCCGGGCTCGCACAACTCCGAGATGGGTTGCGCCGGCGACTGGACCCCGGGCTGCGATGCGGCGAAGCTCACGCTCCGCGCCGACGGCATCTACGCGGGCACCTTCGACGTGCCCGCGGGCGACTACGAGTACAAGGTCGCGATCAACGGCAGCTGGGACCTGAACTACGGCGCGAACGGCGAGCCGAACGGGCCGAACGTCTCGTACTCCCACGCGGGCGGGCCGATCACGTTCTACTGGAACCCGAACACAAAGGTCGTCTCCTCGACCGCCGAGGGCCCCACGGTCACGCTGCCCGGCAGCTTCCAGTCGGAGGTCGGATGCCCCGGCGACTGGCAGCCCGAGTGCCTCGCCTCCCTCATGCAGGACGGCGACAAGGACGGCGTCTACACCTGGTCGACCACGTCGATCCCCGACGGCTCGTACGAGGTGAAGGTCGCCCATGGCCTGAACTGGAACGAGAACTACGGCGTCGGCGGTGCGCCCGGCGGTGCGAACTACTCCTTCACGGCTGAGGGCGGCAAGCTCATCGAGTTCCGCTACACGATCGCGACCCACGTACTCGAGATCATCGTGACCGATCCGCCGCTCGCGGGCAGCGGGCAGTCGCGCGCGCACTGGGTGAGTGAAGACACGCTCGCGTGGCCCGCGGAACTGCTGGGCGGGGCATCCGCTGCCTCGGCCACCTGGACCCTCGAGCACTCGGCCGACGCTGCGCTCGTCGCGGCCGACGGTGCCGTGAACGGTGGCGGCACGCCCATCGAGCTCGCACTCGACCCGGCCGGCCTCACCGACGCGCAGCTCGCGAAGTTCCCGGCGCTCGAGGGGTTCCTCGCCCTGCACCCGGTCGGCGCCGACCGCGCGGCCGTACAGCAGCTGCTGACCGAGCAGCTGGCGGTGGCACAGTCGACGGATGGCGCGCTCAGCGCGTTCACCGGCGTGCAGGTGCCCGGCGTGCTCGACGACCTCTACGCCGAGGCGCTCGCCACGGCAACGCTCGGCGCGGACGTGACCGGGCTCGACTCGACCATCACGCTCTGGGCGCCCACCGCGCAGTCGGTCGCACTCGAGGTGTGGACGTCAGGTGGCGTCGGCGACCCGACCGTCATCCCGGCAGCATTCGACGCCGCCACCGGAACATGGAGCGTCGACGGCCCGTCGGTGGGCGACGAGTACCGCTGGTCGGTCGAGGTCTACGCCCCGACGACCGGCGCGATCGAGACGAACTCGGTCACCGATCCGTACTCCGTGGCCCTCACGACGAACTCGGCTCGCTCGGTCGTCGTGAACCTCGACGACGAGTCGCTCCGTCCTGCGGAATGGGAGCAGACGCCAGCGCCAGTCGTGGAGCGCGCGGTCGACCGTGCGATCTACGAGCTGCACGTGCGCGACTTCTCGATCACTGACGAGACCGTGCCAGAGGCGGAGCGCGGCACCTACCGTGCCTTCACTCGCGACTCGGCCGGCACCGCGCAGCTCGAGGAGCTCGCCGAGGCCGGAATCAACACCGTGCACCTGCTGCCGACGTTCGACATTGCGACGATCGAGGAGAACCGCGCGGCGCAGGCCACTCCCGCCTGCGACCTGGCGAGCTTCGGCCCGGCATCAGCCGAGCAGCAGGCCTGCCTCGAGTCGATCCGCGATCTCGACGGCTTCAACTGGGGCTACGACCCGTTCCACTTCCAGGCGCCCGAGGGCTCCTACGCGGTGGATCCGAATGGCGGCGCCCGCGTCGCCGAGTTCAGGGAGATGGTCGGCGCGTTGCACGCGACGGGCCACCAGGTCGTGCTCGACGAGGTCTACAACCACACCGCGGCATCCGGTCAGGGTGAGAAGTCGGTGCTCGACAAGGTCGTGCCCGGCTACTACCAGCGCCTGAACGCCGTGGGCGGTGTCGAGACCTCGACGTGCTGCCAGAACATCGCGACCGAGCACGAGGTCGCCGAGAAGCTCATGGTCGACTCCGTGGTGCTGTGGGCCAAGGAGTACAAGGTCGACGGCTTCCGCTTCGACCTCATGGGTCACCACTCGAAGGCGAACATGCTCGCGGTTCGGGCGGCGCTCGACGAACTCACGCTCGAGGACGACGGCGTCGACGGTTCGGCGGTGTACCTCTACGGCGAGGGCTGGAACTTCGGCGAGGTCGCGAACAACGCGCTCTTCGAGCAGGCCACGCAGGGCCAGCTCGGTGGCACGGGCATCGGCACGTTCAACGACCGGCTCCGCGACGCGGTACACGGCGGCAGCCCGGTCGACGGCGCGTCGACGTTCGTGCAGGGCTACGGCACCGGACTCGCGACCGACCCGAACGGCGACCCGATCAACGGCACTCCCGAGCAGGCGCTCGCCGACCTCAGGCACCAGACCGACCTCGTCAAGCTCGGCCTCGCGGGCAACCTCCGCGCCTACGAGCTGACGGATGCCTCGGGCCAGGTCGTGCGCGGCGACGCGCTCGATTACCGGGGCTCGCCGGCCGGCTACGCCGACCAGCCCGACGAGGTCATCAACTATGTCGACGCCCACGACAACGAGACGCTCTACGACCTCTCGGTGTTCAAGCTCCCGACCGGCACCCCGATGGCCGACCGCGTGCGCATGAACACGCTGTCGCTCGCGACGGTGACCCTCTCGCAGTCGCCCTCGTTCTGGCACGCCGGCACCGAGCTGCTCCGCTCGAAGTCGCTCGACCGGAACAGCTACAACTCGGGCGACTGGTTCAACCGCATCGACTGGACGGGGCAGGAGTCGACGTTCGGCTCCGGCCTCCCGCCGGCGGCCGACAACGAGGGCAAGTGGCCGATCATGGCGCCGCTGCTCGCCGACCCCGCGCTGAAGCCGGCGGCTGCCGACATCGCAGCGGCAGAGGCATCCGCGCTCGACCTGCTGCGGGTGCGAGACGAAGTGGACCTGCTGCAGCTCGGCTCGGCGGCGCTCATCGACGAGAAGGTGTCGTTCCCGATCAGCGGACCGGATGCCACGCCTGGCCTCATCGTGATGCAGATCGACGACCTCGTGGGCGACGACGTCGACCCCCAGCTCGACGGTGCGCTCGTCGTGTTCAACGCCTCGCCCGAGGCGATCACCGAGACGGTCGGCGGCCTCGCCGGGCGCGAGTTCGCGCTCGCCGACGCGCTCTCGAACGGCGCCGACCCGGTCGTGAAGGCGACGGAGTGGGATGCCGCGACCGGCGCCCTCACCGTGCCCGCCCGCACCGCGGCGGTGCTCGTCGACGGACAGGAGCCCCCGGAGGTCGGAACCTCGGTCGTCGCCGTGCCGAACAAGGTCTTCGCGAAGGCCGGGTCGTCGGTGAAGCTCACGGGCCAGGTGACCGCCGCCGACGGGACATCCGCCGTGGGCACCCTCACCGTGCTCGACGGCGACAACGTCATCGCCACGACGCAGGTCGCGGCCGACGGCACGGGACGCTTCGACGTCAAGCTGCCGAAGCTCGGGGCCGGCATCCACGTGCTGACGGTCACGTTCGACGGCGGTGAGGGCTACGCCGACTCGCAATCGGCGCCCATCGTGATCGCGCTCTGGTAGACGCCTCCGGTGGTCGAGTAGCGCCCGGCGCTACTCGACCGCCGCGGCTGTCGCCCCAGCCGTCAGCACCGCGTGCGCCCGCCCGAGGCGATCGAGCCACCACTCGGTGCGCTCGGCGCTCGCGGCGTAGCGGTCGAGCAACTCGGGGTCGGGCAGGACCCGTCGTACCGCGATCGACCCGTCTTCGGGCAGGAGCGGCGAGTGCGTGACATCCGCCGACAGCAGTGACGCCGTGCCGAGCCCGCAGTCGAACTCGAGGTCGGGAACGGATGCCGCGAGCTGCGCCCCCATCGCGATGCCGACGCTCGTGTCGAGGGCGCTCGAGACCACGACGGGCAGGCCTGCGGACTCGACGATGTCGAGCGCTCGGCGGATTCCCCCGAGCGGCTGCGCCTTGATGACGAGCAGGTCGGCGGCGCCGAGGCGAGCGACCTCGAGCGGGTCGGCCGCGCGCCGCACGCTCTCGTCGGCCGCGATCGGGATGCCCATGTACTTCGTGCGCAAGCGGATCTCGGCGAGCTCCTCGACGGTCTCGCACGGTTGCTCGACGTACTCGAGGTCGAACGGCGCGAGCGCGTGGATCGCGTGCTCGGCTTCGTCGACGTTCCAGCCGCCGTTCGCGTCGACGCGGATGCGGCCCTCGGGGCCGAGCGCCTCGCGAACGGCGCGAACCCGGGCGACATCCTGTGCGAGGGTCTGGTCGCTCGCGGCGACCTTCACCTTTGCGGTGCGGCAACCGGGGAAGCGCGCGAGCACGGCTGCGACGCTGTCGGGGTCGACCGCCGGCACGGTGGCGTTCACGGGAATGCGGTCGCGCAGGGTCGGCGGCGGCGCGTTCCATCCGTAGTCGATCGCCGCTTCGAGCCACGCGGATGCCTCGTCGTCGTCGTACTCGACGAAGGGCGAGAACTCGGTCCAGCCCTCGGGGCCTTCGAGCAGCACCGCCTCGCGCACGTCGATGCCACGGAATCGCGTCACGAGCGGCAGCGCCACGACGCGCGCCGAGCCGAGCAGATGATCGAGGGTCGGAACGTCGTTGCTCACGCGCCCAGTCTGTCACGCCGGGCGGATCGGCCCCGCGTGCGGAGGGCGCGGTGTGCGGAGGGCGCGGTGTCGGGCGGGCGCGGTGTCGGAACGCGCGCGCGCCGGTACCGGCGAACCGGTTGGCGGTAGGCTCGGGGCATGGCAGGCGACGGCACGCACTCAACGAGCGCAGAGGCGACGGCTCGTGCGGCAGGCGTCGACGCACCCCGGTCCGAACTCGACCAGCTGCTCGGCGGCGAGATCGAGGCCGGCGAAGTGGCGCCCGAATCGACACCGCGCAACATCGCCATCAGCGTCATCGGCGTGGCGATCATCATCGCAGCACTCATCCCGATCAGCGCCGCTGCGCTGTGGGTGGGCTCGCTCGTCATCGCGAGCACCGTGTCCTTCTTCGAGGCAGCGCCCACCGGTCTCTGAATCGCCGACGTCGCGAACGCTGCCGCGGAATAGGCTGGGCTCATGGCGCCCGAGGTATCCCAATTGTTCGATGCGAACGAGTGGACGGATGCCGCGCCCGGCGTTACCGCATCATCCGGTTTCTCCGACATCACCTACCACCACTCGGTCGACGGCCGCATCGCCCGCATCGCGTTCGACCGGCCCGAGGTGCGCAACGCGTTCCGCCCGCACACCGTCGACGAGCTCTACCGGGCGCTCGAGCACGCACGCATCGATCCCCGCATCGGGGTCGTGCTGCTCACGGGCAACGGACCGAGCGAGAAAGACGGCGGCTGGGCGTTCTGCTCGGGCGGCGACCAGCGGATTCGCGGCCGCGATGGCTACCAGTACGACTCCGACGCCACTCAACCACCGGGGCCGGCGACCGGCCTCGGGCGCCTGCACATCCTCGAGGTGCAGCGCCTGATCCGCTTCATGCCGAAGGTCGTCATCGCGGTCGTGCCGGGCTGGGCGGCGGGCGGCGGCCACTCGCTCCACGTCGTCTGCGACCTCACGATCGCGAGCCGAGAGCACGGCCGGTTCAAGCAGACGGATGCCGACGTCGGCAGCTTCGACGCCGGCTACGGCAGTGCCTACTTCGCGAGGCAGATCGGACAGAAGTTCGCCCGCGAGGTGTTCTTCCTCGCCGAGGAGTACTCGGCCGAACGTGCATACGAGATGGGCGCCGTGAACCGAGTGGTCGGGCATGCTGACCTCGAACGCGAGGCGATCGCCATGGCGCGCACCATCCTCACCAAGTCGCCGACGGCGATCCGCATGCTGAAGTTCGCGTTCAACGCCGTCGACGACGGCATGATGGGGCAGCAGGTCTTCGCCGGCGAGGCGACGCGTCTCGCATACGGCACCGACGAGGCGGTCGAGGGTCGCGATGCGTTCCTCGAGAAGCGCGACCCCGACTGGGGGCCGTACCCATGGCACTTCTGAGCGCTCGGGGCAGCTGGCCCCTCCTCGCGGTGGCGTCCGATGACATTGCCGCGCTCACCGCGCAGTTGCGTGACGCCGTGCTGCTCGACGCCATGCCCGTGCTGCCGATGCCCCGCGAACGCGTTCCCGACGACCCGGTCGTCTCACTGGAGCCCGAGGGCATCGCGCTCGTCATCGAGACGAGCGGGTCGACGGCCTCGCCGAAGCGCGTCGCGCTCTCGTCCGAAGCACTGCGGTTGAGTGCACGCTCGGTGATGCGTGAGCTCGGCGGTCACGGGCAATGGCTGCTCGCTCTGCCGACGCACTACATCGCGGGCGCCCAGGTGCTGGTCCGGTCGATCATCGCTGGCACCGCTCCCATCGTGCTCGAGGGCGGGGGCTTCGATCCCGTCGCATTCGCCGCGGGATCCGCCCGACTCGACCCGACCGGCCTGCGCTTCACGTCGCTCGTGCCCGTACAGCTCGCGCGGCTCGTCGACGCCGCTGAGACCGACCCTGCCGTGGCGGAGGCGATGCGCTCCTACGACCGCATCCTCGTCGGCGGCCAGTCGGCGCCCACGGGCCTCGTCGAACGCGCGTGCGCCATGGGCGCGCTCGTCACGCGCACCTACGGCTCGACCGAGACGGCCGGCGGATGCGTCTACGACGGCCGGCCCCTCGAGGACGTCGGGTTGCGCATCGTCGACGGCGTCGTCGAGCTCTCGGGCCCGATGCTCGCAGAGGGGTATCTCGGCGACGCAGAGCTCACCGAGTCGGTGTTCACGACGGATGCCGCCGGCAGGCGCTGGTACCGCACCGGTGATCTCGGCTCGATCGACGACGACGACGGCCGCCTCCTGATCACCGGACGTGCCGACGACGTGATCATCTCCGGCGGCGTCAAGGTCGTGCTCGGCGAGGTCGAGCGTGCCGTGCGCGCTGTGCCGGGCTTCGAGCATGCCGTCGTGCTGCGGATCGAAGATCTGGAATGGGGTGAGCGAGCGGCGGTCGCGGCTCCTGGGACGGATGCCGCTGCGGCGTCCGATGCCCTCAGCACCCTCGCCGCCGCAACCGATGCCGCCGGCCTCCCGCCTGCCGCCCGCCCGGCCCGGCTCGTCGTCGTCGACGACGTGCCGAGCCTCGACTCGGGCAAGCCCGATCGCCAGGCCCTCGCGGTGCTCCTCGAGCGCGAGGGCTGACCCCGCGCCGCCGCCGCGGCGCCGCATCCGTCTAGCATGGTGGCGTGGCCCGCCCGAAACCCCAGAGATTGAACCCCGCCGACGAGCTCGCGAAGCGTGAGGCAGCTCGCGCGAAGAACGGCTCCGCCCCGAAAGCGGACGGCTCCGCCCCGAAAGCGGCGAACGGCTCCGCCAAGAAGGCGCAGAACCACTCTGCCCCGAAAGCAGCACCGCGCAGCCGGTCGGGCAACCCGGCGAAAGCCGCGCGCGGCAATCCCAAGCCGCCCCCGCGTCCGGCGACCGCGGCCGACTGGATCGCGGGAGCGCGCTTGCGCACCCTCCCGCTCGCGATCGCGCCGGTCGCGCTCGGCACGGGCGCCGGTGTCGTCGCGATCGCCGACGGGCCGTGGCATCCGGCTCGCGCCGTGCTCGCCCTCGTCGTCGCCCTCGCGCTGCAGATCGGCGTGAACTACGCGAACGACTACTCCGACGGGGTGCGCGGCACCGACGACCACCGCGTCGGGCCCGCACGGCTCACGGCCTCGGGCGCGGCGAAGCCGAGGCACGTGCTCGCCGTCGCGCTGAGCTTCTTTGCGCTCGCGGCGCTCGCCGGGCTCACCCTCACGATCGTGACCGGCCAGTGGTGGCTGCTCGCGGTGGGTGCGGCGGCGATCGTCGCCGCGTGGTTCTACACGGGCGGGCGGCATCCGTATGGCTATTACGGCCTCGGCGAGTTGTTCGTCTTCGTCTTCTTCGGCCTCGTCGCCACCGCCGGCTCAGCATTCGTGCAGGCGCTCACCGTCAACCTCGAGGCCTGGCTCGGGGGAGTGGGCGTGGGCCTCATCGCGTGCGCCGTGCTCATGGCCAACAACCTGCGCGACGTCGTGCAAGACAAGGCGGCAGGCAAGCGCACCCTCGCGGTGCTCGTCGGCCCGCTCGCGGGGCGCATCCTCTTCACGATCTTCATGCTCGCGCCGTTCGGCATCGTCGTGTTCTGGGCGTTCCTGTACCCGACGGCCACCCTCGTGTTCTTCGCGCTGCTCGCGGCGCTGCCCGCGTGCGTGATCGTGCTTTGGGGCAAGACGCCGCGCGAACTGCTCACCGCGCTGCAGCTCGCGAGCCTCACGGCGCTGCTCTACGGCGTCGGGCTAGGACTCGTCTTCGCGCTCTGACCGCTGTGGCGCCGGCTGGCGAACGGATGCCTCGACCGCGGCATCCTCCGCGTCGTCATCGTCTCTCGTGACCGGCTGCTCACGGTGGCGCGCCCGGTAGAGGTCGCTCGAGATCGATTCGCGCGCGCCCCGCAGGAACAGCAGCGAGGCGCTGAGCCCGAAGACCGCCGCCACGACCGCGGCGATCCATGGGGTCACGCCGGCGAGGAGCAACGCTGCGAGCGGCACGGCGAACAGTGCGATGCGCAGCAGGGTGTACCAGATCCAGACGGGCACGGATTTCACCATGCCAGTGTAGGCGTGGCGCCTGTGGAGTCTCCCAGCCGTAGTGCAGCGCGACGCGCCTAGACTGTGGTCATGGCCCGGCTGCTTTTCGGACTCGGCGTCGCCGCCGTGATCTTCATGGTCTACGCCGTCGCCGACTGCGCGTTCTTCGATCGCACGCGCATTCGCGGGCTCAGCCGGGGCTGGTGGATCGTCGTGATCCTGTTCGTGCCCGTCATCGGCGCGGTGCTGTGGTTCCTCATCGGGCGAGGTCGTGTCGGCAGAATCCCCGCCGGCCGCAGTCGCGAGGTCGCCCCCGACGACGACACCGACTTCCTGCGCCGTCTCCAGAACGACGCCGCGCAAGACGAGCGCATCCGCCGGCTCGAGCAGGAGCTCGCCGAGCTCGACGACGACTCCGGCGCGGCCGGCAAGGGCGGCGCGGGCGGTGCGGGCGCCACCGAGGCCGGCGACGACACGCTCGGCACCGAGAGCCAGCGCCCCGATACCCCAGAGACGCCGGGTGAGTCCGGCCCATCCGGTCGCCCGAATGGCTGAACCGGCGCCCGAGCGCCGGAGAAGTCCCGCGAGCGACGCCACCATGGCGTTGTTCGCTTCGTTCGTGCGGGCCGGCGTCATCGACGTCGTGGTCGCGCCCGGCTCGCGGTCGCAAGCGCTCGCGCTCGCCGCGGCCGAGTTCGAGCGCGTCGGCGCCATCCGGCTGCACGTGCGCATCGACGAACGGGGCGCGGCGTTCCTCGCTCTCGGTCTTGCCGTCGAGTCCGGTCGCCCGACCCTCGTCGTGACCACGTCGGGCACCGCGGTCGCGAACCTGCATCCGGCGGTGCTCGAAGCCCACCACTCGGGAGTGCCGCTCATCGTGCTCTCGGCCGATCGGCCGGCCGAGCTCCGCGGCATCCGCTCGAACCAGACCACGATGCAGCCCGGCATCTTCGCGGGTGCGGTGCGGCTCGAACGCGACGCCGCGGCTCCCGAGGGAGCGCCGGGCGAGACGGATGCCGCAGCGCGCCTCGCCCGCGAAGCCGTCGCCGCAGCACTCGGTCGCGACGATTCCGGAGCGTTCGTGCCGCATCCCGGGCCCGGCCCCGTGCATTTGAACCTCCAGCTGCGCGAGCCGCTGTCGGCCGCGATCACCCTTGATGAGCGGATGCTGCTCGGTGATGGGTCAGTGGTGCGTGGGGATGCCGCGAGCGGCATGAGTCGGGCGTCGCTGGCCGGCGAGGGCGACCGCGACGCCGACGGCGACCATGCCGCGCTCATCGAGCCCGGACCCTTGACGGTGGTGATCGCCGGCGCCGGTGCCGGACCGGTCGCCGAGGAGTTCGCTCGCGCCGGCGGCTGGCCGCTCCTCGCCGAGGTTACGAGCGGCGCGCACTTCGGCCCGAATCTCGTCGTCGCCTACCGGGAGCTCCTGGCTGAGCCGGGCTTCGGCGACCTCGTCGAGCGGGTCGTCGTGTTCGGACATCCGACGCTCTCCCGAGAGGTGCCCGCGCTCGTGCACCGCGACGGCGTCGAGACGATCGCCGTCGCGCCCTCGGGCATCGAGTGGTTCAACCCGGGGCGCCGGGTGCGGCGGTTCGAGCGCGCCGTGCGCGCCGAGGAGCATCCGCAGTCCGCAGAGGAGCGCGCCTGGGTGGGACGCTGGGTGCACGCGAGCCGCACGCTCGTCGAGGCGGGCCTGCCGCAGGCCGGGCCGTCGCAGAGCGGCATCGGCGAGCACGGACACGTCGCCGACTTCGCCGCCCAACGCGACTACATGCGCGCCCAACTCGCCACGGTGCGCGCGCCTATCACGCGCCGCTCCCTCGTCGACGCCGTCTGGGCCGCGACCTGGCCTCATGACCGGCTCGTGTTCGGCGCGTCTCGGCTGATCCGCGACGCCGACCGCGCAGTGCCCGGCCGCCGCATCACCGTGCACGCGAATCGCGGTCTCGCGGGAATCGACGGCACCGTCGCCACCGCGCTCGGCATCGCGATCGCGAGCCAGGTCGCGCCGCCCGGGGCCGACGTCGATGCCGCGGGATCCGTAACCACCGACGCCGGTGTCACCCGCGCCCTCATCGGCGACCTCACGCTGTTGCACGATGTCGGGTCGCTGCTCCTCGGCGCCGGAGAGCGGATGCCCCGACTGCAGCTCATCGTCGGCAACGACGGCGGCGGGTCGATCTTCGACGCACTCGAGGTGGCTGGTTCGGCGCCGCCCGAGGCGTTCGACCGGGTGCAGTTCACGCCGCAGCACGTGGACTTCGCGTCGCTCGCCGCCGCATACGGCTGGGGATACGCACGCGCGACGACGCGCGGCGAGCTCGACGAAGCGCTCACGGGCGGCATCGACAGCCCGCAGCTGCTCGAGGTGCCGCTGCCGCGCTGAGCGGCTCACGACCGCGCGGCGCCCTTGTTCGCGGTGCCGCCGGTGGGCAGGATTGACATGTGCGATGTTGCCCGTCGCCGAGGGGAGCGTGGCATGAGCCGGGAGTCGTACTGGACCGCGGATCCGAGCGAACTGCTGCGAGTGGGCGAGGGGTTCCGGCTCGCCGATGTCGACCCGCGCTCGCATCCCGGATTCGACGGAAACAAGGCCGACGGCGTCAAGGCCCTGGCCGAAGGCGCGGGCATCCTCGCCGAACTGCAGGAGCAGCTCTTCGCCAACAGTCGCATGGGCGGCGACGGGCGCCGTGTCCTCATCGTGCTGCAGGCCCTCGACACCGCGGGCAAGGGCGGCATCGTCAAGCACGTCATGGGGTCGGTCGACCCGCAGGGCGTGCACCTCACCGCGTTCAAGAAGCCCACACCTGAAGAGCTCGAGCAGGACTTCCTCTGGCGCATCCGCAAGGAGGTTCCCGGGCCGGGCATGATCGGCGTCTTCGATCGCTCGCATTATGAAGACGTGCTCATCGGCAAGGTGCGCGAGCTCGCGCCGCCTGAAGAGATCGAGCGTCGCTACGGCGCGATCAACTCGTTCGAGGCGGAGCTCGCGGCATCCGGCATCGCCATCATGAAGGTCATGCTGCACATCTCGCCCGAAGAGCAGAAGGCCCGGCTGCAAGCGCGCCTCGACCGGCCGAAGAAGCATTGGAAGTTCAACCCCGCCGACATCGACGAGCGCCTGCTCGGGCCGAACTACATGGAGGCGTTCCAGACGGCGTTCGACCGAACGGCGACCCCGATCGCGCCCTGGTACGTGGTTCCGGCCGACCGCAAGTGGTACGCGCGGCTCGCCGTGCAGCACCTGCTGATCGAGGCGCTCGAGGCGATGCAGCTCGAGTGGCCGGTCGCCGACTACGACGTGGCGGAGGAGAAGGCGCGCCTCGCGGCGAGCTGACGCCACTCGCGACGGATGCCGCATCCGCCACACGACGGATGCGGCACGCCGCCCTATGAGATCGTCATCCCTTCACGCCTCCCGTGGCGAGCCCGCTCTGCCAGTACCGCTGCAGGAACAGGAAGGCGATGATCAGCGGGAGTACGGCCACGAACGACCCGGTGGTGACGGTGGAGAACAGCGCTTGCGAGCCGCCTCCGGCCGAGGCCGCCGCCTGGATCTGCGCGAGGCCGACGGTGATCGGGTAGAGCTCCGAGCTGTTCAGCATGATCAGCGGCAGGAAGTAGTTGTTCCATGTCGCGACGAGCGAGAAGAGGAACACCGTGACGAGACCGGGTCCGAGCAGGCGCAGGCCCACCTGCCAGAAGATGCGGAACTCGCCGGCGCCGTCGACCCGAGCCGCCTCGATGAGCTCGGTCGGGATCGCGTCGGCCGCGTAGACCCGCATGAGGTACACGCCGAACGGGCTCACGAGCGAGGGGATGATGATCGCCCACGGGGTGTCGGTGAGCCCCGCGTTCGAGAACAGCAGGTAGGTCGGGAGGGCCAGCGCCGTGAGCGGGATCATGATCGCGCCGAGCGTCGCGCTGAAGAGCGCCTTGCTCCCCGGGAAGTCGTACTTGGCGAACGCGTATCCCGCCATCGTGGCCAGGAGCGTGGCCCCTGCCGCGGAGGCGACCGAGTAGATGACCGTGTTGATCAGCCAGCGCGTGAAGATGCCCCCGCGGATCGTGAACAGGGTCTGCAGGTTCTCGAAGAGCGAGAAGTCCCCGCCGAACCAGAGGCCGAAGGTGGAGAAGAGTCCGGAGTTGTCCTTCGTCGCCGAGACGAGGAGCCACCACAGCGGCAGCACGAAGTACAGCACGCACAGCCACAGCAGCACCGTGAGCAGCAGGCTCCGTCGCCGCTCTGGGGCGTAGCCGCGCCTGGTGCGGCGCGGGCTGGTGACCTCTCCGATGGTCACCGAGGCGCGAGTATCGATCGAGGTCATGAGGTGGTCCTCTCGCGACGTTCGCGCTGTTGCGTACTGAGCTGCACGATGTACGACACGATCGCGATGAAGATCCCGAGGAGGAAGGCGATGGCGGCCGCGTAGTTCAGTTCCTGGTTGATGAACGCGAGGTTGTAGGCGTAGTAATTCGGCGTGAACGAGTTCGTGATCGCATCGGGCGCGATCGCGTTCAACAGGCTCGGCTCGGCGAAGAGCTGGAACGTGCCGATGATCGAGAAGATCACCGTCAGCAGGATCGCCGGGCGGATCGCGGGGATCTTGACGCTCCACGCGATGCGGAACTGGCCGGCGCCGTCGATCTCGGCCGCCTCGTAGAGCTCGCCCGGAATGGATCTGAGGGCAGCATACAGGATGATCATGTTGTAGCCGACGAACTCCCACGTGACGATGTTCATCATCGAGCCGAGGATGTTCTCGGGCGAGAGGAACTCCGGCGTGCCGAGGCCCACCGCGCGGGCGATCTGGGCGATCGGTCCGAAGTCGGGTCCGTACAGGTAGCCCCACATGAGTGTTGCGACCACGGCGGGAACGGCATACGGCATGAAGATCAGGAGGCGAGCGCCGCGTGCCCCACGGGCTCGGCCGCTGTCGAGCGCGAGAGCGAAGAACAGCGCCAGGCCGAGCATGATCGGCACCTGGACGATGAAGAACAGCCCCATGCGGCCGAGGCTCGCGAGGAACGCGGAGTCCTGCAGCGCGCGGACGTAGTTGGCGAGCCCCGCGAAGACCTCGCCGCCGATGAGCTTGCTCTCGAAGAGGCTCAGGTACCCCGAGTAGACCAGGGGCACGATGAGCATCGCGATGAACACGACGAAGAACGGCAGGATGAACAGGTACGCGGCGATGTTCTGCTTGCGCTTGGACGTGCTCGAATGGCGATGCGGTGGTGCGGAGGAGCGCTCGGCGCTGAGCGCCGGGGAGTGCGACACGGCGATCCCTTCTCTCTTCGTAGGTGGTGGGTCGGCCCGACGGCCGGCCCGCGGGCGGAGCCGGGGTGCCCGCCGCTGCGTACGGCGAGCACCCGCTGGACTCACTCGACGGTGAAGCCCTGGTCCTCCGCGTAGCTGACGAGCTGGTCCTGCCAGGTGTCGAGCGCTGCGGAGATGTCGCCCTTGTCCGCGATCACGGTGCCCATCGTCTCCTCATAGGTGGAGTAGACGTAGTCCATGAACGGCAGCCACTGGAAGTCGGTGTCCACCGTCTCGGAGATCTCGGAGAACAGCTTGTTGACCTCCTGGCCCCCGTAGAACTCGGACGCCTGGTCGACGAACGCGGGATCCTCGAGCACCGACACCTGCGGCGGGAACAGGAACTGCTCCGTCGCGAGCTTCATCGCGGACTCCTCGTCGTTGTTGATGAACTTCGCGAGCTCGTAGGCGGCGATGGGGTTCTCACTCGACGCGAGCACCGCGTCGGCCGAGCCGCCCCAGTTGCCGGCGACCTCCTCGCCCTCCTCCCACTGCGGCAGCGGAGCCGCCCGCCAGAGGCCCGAGGTGCCCTCGGCTGTGCCCTGGAGGAAGATCGGCCCCCACGCTGCGGTGAGCCAGCCGGCGTACTTCCCGCTCGCGAGGCCCTGGTACCACTGGTCGTTGAAGTCGACGTCGGTCGAGATGAGATCCTGCTGGATCAGCCCCGTCCAGTAGTCGGCGACCTCCTTGGCCTCGTCGCTGTTGACGTTGATGGACACGGTGTCCTCGCCGTCGTAGGCGAAGGGCTTGACTCCCCGCTGCCACATGAAGCCGATCATCTGGCCGGCCTGGGTGGCACCGAGGTTGGAGATGTACGAGCCCGTGGAATCCTTCACCGCCTTGGCGGCCGTGGCGTACTCCTCCCAGGTTGCCGGCGGCTCGGTGATGCCCGCTTGCGTCAGGAGGTCTTCACGGTAGAGGTTGCCCATCGGGCCGACGTCCTGCGGGACCGCCCACACCTCGTCGCCGGGCGACACCTGGTCCCATGCCCAGTCGACGTAGTCGCCCGCGATGTCCTCTGCACCGTAGGGCGTCAGGTCGAGCAGCGATTCGGGCAGCACGAACGACGGGATGTACTGGTACTCCACCTGTGCGACATCGGGCGCGCCTTCGCCGGCCTCGATCGCGCTGCGGAGCTTCTGGTAGTGGGGCAGGCCCTGGCCGACGTTCTCGACCTTGACGTCGATCGCGGGGTACTTCTCCTCGAAGAGCGCGACCTCGTTCTCGATGTCGGGAACCCACGTCCAGAACGTGAGCTCGGTCTCGGTGTTGAGGGCCTCCTCGCGCTGCTCTTCGGTGATGGGGCCGGCATCCTCACCGGCGTCGCCACCTCCGGGAGTGCAGCCGGAGAGGATCAATGCTGCGGCCACGGCGCCGGAGCCCAGCGCCAGTGCTGTTCTTGGTGCTTTCCTCATGTCCTTTTCCTTCTCTCGTGAAGACCGGAGACGTGTCGTCCCGGTCGTCTCACCCATCGATGAGGGTCTGCGTCGACCATGCGGCGAGGGGGAGTTCAGTGCCGGCCGCATGTGCTGCGGCGGTGACGGCGTCGACGACCGGGCGCGCGAGCGTGACCGTCGTCTCGTTCCAGCTCCAGTTGAAGACGAACGAGGCTCGGCGGCCGTCGGGGAGCGTGCCGGACGAGATCGTCACGGCGGGGCCGCGCTGCTGCGCCAGATCGTCGGCGATGGGCTCGGGAACCGCCCAGCGCACGAGATCGGCGGCGAACGTCGGCGACGGGACGCAGCCGACCACCGTGATCCGCCCCTCGCCGTGGTCGTTCGTCGTGACGGCGGGGAAGTCAGTGAAACGGGGGTGGCGGTATCGCGCGAGCACCTCTGCGCCGTCGGTGATGAGGCCGTCGGCCCAGAGGTCGGCTGCGGCATCCGTCGACACCGAAAGGCTGCCCTCACCCGTGACGGCGACGCGCTGTTGGAGGTTCGAGAACTCCTCGTAGTGCACGCCCGCCGCTTCGTAGAGGCGGTCGGGTGCGATCGCGACCCGGGCGCGCGCCTCGTCGTCGCCGTATCCCGTGCGTACGCCGATCACGAGGTGACCCCCTGCCGCGGCGTACTCGCGAAGAAGGTCGAGGTCGTCATCGGATGCCGCATAGAAGCCCGGCGCGATGAGCACCGGGAAGCGCGCAGCGAGCTCGGCGGCCCCGAACCCATGGGCCTGGCCGGTGTGCAGGATGCGCGATTGCGCACCCGCGTCGATGACGCCGCGGTGGAAGGCGTCGATGATGCGTGCGTACGACGCCCGGTCGGGCGCGCCCTGCTCGGTCGGGAACGGCGGGAAGAACTCGAGCGCGAACCGGCTGTCGGTCGACCACAGGATCGCGACATCCGCGTCGGGCTCGAACCCGTCGAGCTGCTCGCCGATGGCCGCGAGATCGGAGCCGAGCTCGGACAGCTCGGCATAGACCCGGCCGGGAACGAGGCTGTGCGGCAGCACGCCGCCCCAGTAGGTCTCGGTGCCGTAGGGGAGCGTGTGCCAGTGCCAGTACTCGATCATCGCGGCCCCGCGCGACACGAACGCGAGGGCGGACTGCTTGAGCTGGCCGGGGTAGGGCGGCAGGTTGAATTCGGACCCGCCGATCGACTGCGCGTCGGTCTCGGTGACGAGGAATCGCGACTGCTTCGAGGAGAAGATCCGGTCGGCCTGGCGGAAGAGTCCGGCCACGCCCGAGGTCGTCCAGTCCGTCACGGCGTCGAGCTCGAGCTCGGCGTCGAGGTGGTCCTGCATCGCGTAGTACGGATTTCCCGCGGTGATGTCGAGGGCGCCGACGAGCGCTTCGTCGTCGACCGCGGGGCGCGGATAGGCGATGCACGTTGTCACGAACTGCTCGTCGTTCGCGTACTCGCGCACGATGCCGGCCTGCCAGGCGATGAACTCGGTCGTGAGGTCGGCCTGGTACCGGCGCCAGGCGAGGTCGTACTGGGGGAGTGTGTTGCCGTCGGGCGTCCAGAGGTCGGACCAGTCGCTGAGCCGGTGCGACCAGTAGGTGAGGCCCCATTCGCGATTGAGGGTCTCGACGTCGCCGTACTTCGCTTTGAGGCGGCGCACGAACCGCTGGAACGTGCCGCGGTTGTGGAAGAGCTCCATGCCCGGCTCGTTGTCGACCTGGAAGCCGATCACCGCGGGGTGGTCGGCGTAGCGGGCGACGACGGCACGGATGACCCGCTCGGCATGGAAGAGGAACGCGGGGTGCGAGTAGTCGACCTCCTGCCGCGCGCCCCAGGGCACGCGTTCGCCGGTGCGACGCTCGGCCGCGATCTCGGGGTACGCGGTCTGCAGCCACGGCGGGACCGCGTAGGTCGGAGTGCCGAGGATGACGGCGATGCCTCGCTCGTGCGCCCCGTCGAGCACCGGCTGCAGCCAGTCGAGGTCGAACTCGTTGTCACGCGGCTCCCACGTCGACCACACCGATTCGCCGACGCGGATGACCGAGAACTTCGCGTCCTTCATGAGGTCGAGATCTTTCGCCGTACGGTCCTCGCGGTGATACTCGGCGTAATAGGCGGCGCCGAAGAGGATGCCGGTGGGCTGGACGGGATCGGTGCGCTTCATCTCGTGCGTACTCCGTTGTGGGCGTTGGCCGTTCGGTTGTGGACGACCGTCGAATGTTGCCGACAACATTCAGACGGGTCCATAATGTTGCCGATAACATCGCCGTGTCAAGCAAGAACGCGCCATCGTGATGAACTTGCACTGGTGATGCGTCGGGGCGGTACACGGCACCGCATCGGGAGGATCGAAAATGGCCGAGGGCACACGAACGCTCGGGCCGGGAGGCGGCAGCGTGACGCCGGCGAAGGCCGCGACGATCTACGACGTCGCCCAGGTAGCCGGGGTGTCGCACCAGACGGTAAGCCGCTTCCTGAAGGGCTTCGAGGGCATTCGTCCCGAAACCCGTGAAAAGGTCGTGCGGGCGCTCGATGAGCTGGGGTATCGGCCCAACCTGACTGCGCGAAGTCTCAAGTCCGGGCTGTCGCACCGGATCGGCGCACTCACGCATGAGATCTCGAATGTCGGGCCGAGCCGTATCGCCCAAGGCGCGAGCGCGGCCGCCCGGGAGGCGGGGTACGTCCTCGATCTGGTGTCACTCGACGTGCGGAACTCGCGCGCGATCGAGGAGTCGCTCGAGCTCATCACCCAGTTCGACCTCGCCGGTGTGCTCGCCCTGTCCTCGACCGACGAGATGACCCACGCATTCGAGACCATCGAGTTCCGCGTGCCGGTCTACATCGACGCCGAGGCCGACGACGCCGTCAGCAATCACCTCTCGGATCTGACGAGTGTGGGCATGCCGGCCCTCATCGCTCACCTCGCGAGCCTCGGCCACACGAGGCTCGTGCACATCGCCGGGCCCGTCACATGGTCGGCTGCCCGCAACCGCATCGGCGCATTCGACGCTGCCGTCGAGGCGCAGGGACTTCGCTCGGTCGGCATCCTCTCCGGGGATTGGTCGGCGCGGTCGGGATACCTGGCCGTTTCGGAACTGCCCCACCTTCCCGACGCGACGGCATTCGTCGCAGCGAACGACCAGATGGCCCTCGGCGTCATGCTCGCCCTGAAGGAACGCGGATGCCGCATTCCCGAGGATGTCAGCGTCGTCGGCATCGACGACATCCCTGAGGCCGCATTCTTCGATCCGCCCCTCACGACCCTTCACATCGACTTCGAGGCCCAGGCGCGCTCATCGGTCCACAAGCTCATTGCTCAGATCGAACGTACCGGAACGCCTCGGATCGGCCGTCCGCCGGCGCCGCAACTGGTGGTTCGTCGGTCGTCGGGGCCGGCGCCGGGCGTCGCGTCGTGACGACGCACCCGCTTCAGTGAAGTCCCTCAGCCGCCGAAGGCCTCTACGATCGGTCGGAACTTCATAACGGTCTCGGCGAGCTCGTCGGCCGGCACCGAATCGTGGACTATGCCGCAACCGGCATATGCCGTGACCGTGCCGTCGCCGTCGACCTGCGCGCACCGCAACGCGATCGCCCATTCGCCGTCTCCGTCGCCGTCGATCCAGCCGACCGGGCCCGCGTAGCGCCCACGATCGAAGCCCTCGAGCTCGGCGATCACTGGCAGCGCGACCTTCCGCGGCGTGCCGGCGACGGCAGCGGTCGGGTGCACTGCGCGCACGAGGTCGAGCGCGCTCGATCCGTCGCCGAGCGTGCCCTTCAGGTCGGTCGCGAGGTGCCAGAGATTGGGCAGCTGCAGGGTGAACGGCTCGGGGCTCGTGTCGAGGCGCGCGGTGTGCGGCGCGAGCCGCTTCACTGCGCTCGCGACGGCGAGGGCGTGCTCGGCGCGGTCCTTCGCCGAGGCGGCGAGGGCCACGGCGCGTTCGCGGTCTGATGCCTCGCCCGCACCGCGCGAGGTCGTGCCGGCCAGCACGCGGGCCGAGACGGTGCCGTGGTCGACGCGCACGAGCGTCTCGGGGCTCGCGCCGATGAGGCCGTCGACGGCGAACACCCACGTGTCGGGGTAGTCCTCGGCGAGGCGGTTGATGGTCGCGCGGAGGCCGTCCTCCTCGTGCAGCTCACCGACGAGCTGCCGAGCGAGCACGACCTTCTCGAGCTCGCCGGCGTCGATGCGGCGCACGGCCTCGGCGACGGCCGCCTCATATTCCTCGGGGGGCACGGCTCCCGGTGCGAACGTGACGCGCGGCACGCGACGCTTGGGCGTCGGCTCGGGAATCTCGAGGGGAACGGATGTCGCGGCATCCGCTGCCTCGTCGTCGCCCGTCGCGAGCGAGATGCGGGTGACCCACGCGCGCCCGTCGCGCCGGCCGAGCACGAGCTCGGGCACCACGAGCACGCTCGTCGCCTCGGACTCGTCGGCGAACGCGAACGCGCCGAACGCCACGAGCCCCGTGCCGGGAAGTCCCACGCGGTCGTCGATGTCGGCCAGTGCGGAGAGCTCGATCCACGCGGCGGCGGCGTCCTCGACGCGAGTGGCGCCGCTCGACTCGATGCGGAGCGTCTCGCCGAGACCCACGATGCCCTCGCCGCGTCGCATCCAGAGCAACGGATGCCGCGGGTCGGCGCGGGGGATCAGCGGAGCGAGCTCA